>JAEEXV010000366.1 GCA_016287975.1 Lentisphaeria bacterium
CACGGGATAGTCGGTCGTTCCGTTCTGGCCGTCGACGGCGAGGCGATAGGCTTTTGCGGCGGCGTCGAAGGCGAGGCGGAAGGTGACCCAGGTGTCGGCGGGCAGGGCGGGGAGGCCCTGCGACTTCTGCCAGCGCTGCTTCGCGTCATATCCAGAAGGGGCGGCCCCCGCCCGCAGCAGGACGCCCGCGAAAGGGCGCGGGGCGCGGTCCTGCAGGAAATGCAGGACGATGCCGTTCCCGCTCGGGACGCGCACCTTGCACTCGAAGGTGAAGTCCTGGCCGGCAGCGGGGCGGAGGCGCAGCGCCGCCGAGCCTGGGAGGGTCTGGCGGAGCACCTTCATCGCGTGGGGGGCGGAGGCGGCTGGGCCGGCCACGACGGCGAAGTCCTGCGGATTGGCGCGCTGGATGCGCCAGTGCGGGGTGTTGCCCATCGGGCCAGGCTTGAGGTCGTCGAAGTCCTGTTTCAGGAGGACGCGCGCGGGGAGGAGCGCGGCGGAGGCCAGCGCGGCCGTGGCCAGCAGGCGGAGTGCGTTCATGGAATGGCGGGGACTAGTGGTTGACCTTGACGTTGCCGGCGAGGAAATAGGAGGAGAAGTACGGGATGTTGACGGCGTTCAGATGTCGGTCGAGGGTCTGGAGGTTGACCGCCTCCGCATGTCCGTCGAGGTAGCCGACATTGGTGCGGTTGCCGTGGCGCATGCTCAGGCTGTCGTTGGTGTTCATGATGACATAGTCCTTCTTGGCGTAGGCGGCGGTGCTGTCCAGGTAGGAATCCATGATGAGGGGGAAGGTGCCTGCGGAGGGGACGCGTTCCACGAGGATGCAGCGGTAGGAGGAGGCGCCGCCGCTGCCGATGAGGATCCAGGGGGAGAGGGCGAAGTGGCTGCGCCAGGGGGCGGGCATGCCGTAGCCGTTGATGATGCGCGGGTCGCGGGCGCTGTTCCACCAGATTTCCCCTTTCTTGGCGACGTCGGGGCAGCGGATGGAGGGGGTGAGCTTGGTCATGTAGCCGTACCACATGTAGGTGCCTGGCCAGTAGAAGCGGTAGGGATAGGTTCCTTCGACGTCGGAGGCGTTGAGGCCCGCGATGTTGGCGAGGCCCGCGTCGGCGTAGTTGAAGACCATGCCGTGGTTGTCGCCAGCGTACATGGCGATGGAGAGCAGGCACTGCTTCTGGTTGTTGATGCAGGCGATCGCACGCGCCTTGTCGCGCGCCTTGCTGAGCGCGGGCAGCAGCATGCTGGCGAGGATCGCGATGATGGCGATGACGACGAGCAGTTCAATCAGGGTGAACAAACGGTGTTTCTGCATGGTGATTTTTCCTTTGGGGGTGGGTTGGGTGAAAATGGTCATGGGGCGGAAGGCGGCTGCCGCCAGTTGGCGCCGCGCCCGCCAGTTCGGGTCCAGCCGAGGCGGGCCAGCAGTTTGTAGAGGAAGTTCACGCGGACGGGGCGCCCCAGGCGCGTCTCCAGGGCCGCCTTGAGGTCGGCGAGGGGCGCGCCTTCGGGTCGCGCGCCAAGCGGGGCGAGGAGGTCGCGCGCCTCCGCGTCGGCGAGGAGTGCATGGCCGCGGCCGCGGGTGGCGGGGGGGATGTCCCCCTGGCGGAGGCGGAAGTTGTGCACGATGCGGTCGACGGCGCTGGGGGAGACGCCGAAGAGGTCGGCGACCTCCTCGCCAGTGAGGCCGTGGAGGGCGATGAGCTGCACGACGAGGCCTGCGGCCTGGGGGGTGTTGAAGTCGGTGGCGGCGCTGTTGCGGCGGGCGGTTTCAAGTTGTTCGGCGGTCCAGAGGGCGGGGCGGCCGCGGCGGGAGGCGGGGCCTGGCTCCCCGAGGAGGTAGCGCCGAAAGCGCTCGCCGAGTTCCTGGTTCTTGACGCAATCGGCGCCCAGGTGGGAGTTGAGCAGCACGTGGATCTGCTCGGGCGTGCCGCCCACGAGGGCGTCGAGGATGGCGCGGTGGATCTCCTGCGTGGTGGCGTAGTACTCCTCGTGCCTGGCGAAGCGCTCCTGCGCGGCGCGGTCGAGGGAGAAGGTGACCATGCCGACGAAGGAGAAGAGGCGGATCAGCAACTGATCGCGGGAGAGTTCGACCAGGGCGGCGTGGAACGCCGCGTCCCGTTCCGCGAAACGGCAGTAGTCGCGGGCCGCGCCCGCCGCGTCCAGTTCGGCGAGCAGCCCCTCCAGGCGCTTCTGGGTGGCGCGGGGGATGTGCCCCTGGACAATGCTCGCGGCCTCATGCTCGATGAGGTAGCGCAGAAAACGCGCAATGTTCAGGTCGGTCGCGCTGTAGTCGACGTAGGAGTAGCCGCGCTGGGGACGCCGCACCAGCAGCCCGCTGCCCTCCAGCGCCAGCAGCGCCTCGCGCACCTGGCCGCGGGTCGCGTTGAGCCGCGCGGCAAGGTCGCGCTCGCTGGGCACCGAGTCGTCGGGACGGCTGCGCAGGTAGGCGCGGATCTGTTTCTCGAAAGAGGACATGGGGGAAGACTGGTTTACCAGATTACCGTTTGCATTACTATATTGCCCCCTTCCCGTCTTGCAAGCAAGAGCCGCCGTTATTTTTGGATGATGTGGCATTATTCATTTGCAATAAACTGGTTTAGATTTATGATGAATCTGGTTTTCGGCGGTTTTTCCAAGATATTTTCTAATTGGTGCTAATTTATTCAGCAGGCTTCTGGCACTATATTATGCGGCGGGGACCAGGAGGAAACTTGCGGGGACCCCAGACTTCAGACTTCAGACCCGACTTCGGGGACCCCAGACCCCAGACCCCAGACCCATCTTACGGGACCCCAGACTTCAGACTTCAGACCCGACTTCGGGGACCCCAGACATCAGACTTCAGACCCGACTTCGGGGACCCCAGACTTCAGACCCGACTTCGGGGACCCCAGACTTCAGACCCCAGACCCATCGGAGACCCCAGACTTCAGACCCGACTTCGGGGACCCCAGACTTCAGACCCATCGGGGAGCCGAGCGTTCTATGTCGGCCCAATTGGGCCGATGAATGCACTCGGCGATTCCACATGGGGGATGCGCCGTGTGTTGCGGGGAGCGGAATCTGGCGGATTTTCAGCAATTGCCTTAGGAGAGAAATGTGATGCGAGATGCGGCGTTGACCTGGCAGGAGGAGGATCGGCTGCGGGAACTGGCGGCGGAGGCGGTGCGGATTCTGCTGCGGGAGAATCTGCATCGGGTGGATTTCCATCCGTCGTCGCCGATTCTGCTGGTAGGGGCGACCTACGGGGGGACGTGGCTGGAGCACAACCAGGACGCGCTGCTTTTGGCGGAACTGGCGCCAGAGGTCGCGTGGGCGACGGTGGAGGCGTTTCTGGAGCGCCAGCGGGAGGACGGGCTGATTCCATTCTGCCTGCCGCGTGGCGGGGTGCGCCACGAGTATTTCCAGGCGGAGGCGGTCTACTGGCAGGTGCAGAGCGTCTATCCGTTCGTGCGCTGCGCGATGGAGGTGGCGGAGCGGACGGGGCGTCCGCCAGAAGACTTTCGTCGGATCTACGAGGCGGGGAAGCGTTATGACGCATGGTTCGGGCGTTGGCGCGACCGTGGCGGGACTGGACTCGTGGAGATGTGCTGCGAGTTCGACACGGGGCACGACAACAGCCCGCGCGTGAAGGACGGCGGGATCCCGCACTCCTGCCCAGGGAACGATGCATGCAACATGCCCGATCTGCCGTGCATGCCGCTGATCTCGGCGGATCTCTCGGCGACGCGCTACGGCGACCGAATGGCGCTCGCGGCGCTGGCGGAGCGTCTGGGGCTGGCGGAGGAGGCGGCGGGATGGCGCGCGTCGGCGGCGCGACTGAAGGCGCGGATGCGGGAACTCCTCTACGACCCCGAGACGGGGTTCTACTATGACCGATCGCCGCAGGGGCTTCGGAAATACCGCACCGAGCATATTACGCGCCTCTTCCTGAACCGCGTGGTGGACCAGGCGGAGTTCGACCGCGTCTACCGCCTCTATTTCGAGAATCCCGAGGAGTTCGACTCCCCGTTCCCGTATCCCTCCATGTCCATCTCGGATCCCGCCTTCGTGAAGTCGTGCCCAGTCAACTGCTGGGGCGCGAACTGCCAGGCCAACACCGCCGAGCGCGCCATCTTCTGGCTGCCCGAATACCGCCGCGGGGACGAACTGGAGCGCCTGCTCGCCGAGTGGGCGCGCGCCGTCATCGCCGCGAACGGCGACTTCGGGCAGGAGGTCAACCCGTTCACACGCCAGATGCTCCCCTCGGGCGGAAAATACACCCCGACCCTGCTGATTGTCATCGAGGCCGCCAGCCGCCTCGCGGGCTTCGACAGGAAGGCGGCGGCCCGCGCTCTCTGAATGCCGACGGACTCGCGCTTCCTCGATGAGCACGGGCCTGGCGCCGTGGAAGACGATGGCGATGCGGTGGAGGGAGACGGCCCCCTCGGGGGCGAACCGCCACTCGGCCTTGAGTGGACAGGCGCCTTCCTCCGCGTCATGGGCAAGTTGTCTTGTCGGACCTCTGCTGGCAAGCAGTCAACTTTATTGCCATCAAATAGGATATGACAGTGGACGGCGGGCGGTTTCGTCGCTATATTAACCGCGAAAGGCAAGGGGGCGGGGAACGGGTGCGGAATGATTCTGGACTTCCAATTGCAGAAATCCTCTTCGGTGCCGCTGTATACGCAGTTGGCCGAGGCGATGCGCCGGCGCATCGCGCGGATGCACGCAGGGGAAAGGCTGTGCAGCGAGCAGACGATTTGCCGCAAATTCCAGTTGTCCCGCGCGACGGTGACACGGGCGCTGAATACATTGGTGAAAGAAGGCTATCTGCGACGTAGCCAGGGGAGCGGCACCTTTGTGGACAATCCGGTGCCGATGGTGGTCTATTTTCTGATGCCGTGCATTGATGTCGTGAGGATTACCGGGGCGGGGCCGGTGATGCATGCATACGCGGGGGCGCTGCGGCGTTGCGCGGAGCGGGGTTGCCGCCTGGAAGCGCTGATCGCCTCCCCCGAGAACAAGTCCTGGTGCGTGGACCGCGGAGTGGTTTCCGCCCTGCCGGCTGAATCGCGGGTCGTGGTGACCAGCTCCTGGTTTTGCGAACTCTTCGAGGAGTTGCGGCGCTGCCGCCATCAGGTGGCCTTCATTGACATGCAGAGCGAACTGGCGGAATGCCACCGGCGCTTTACGAAAGGCTGGAAGGTGTTGACCATTGACCGGTATCGGACGATGTGCGATTTGGTCGCGTGGTTGCAAAAGAACGGACGAAGGAATCTCGCCTTCATGCACCATTTCCAGAATTTTCAGAATCCCTTCCGGCGTGGATTTCATGATGGTCTGAAGGCCTGCGGTCTTCCGGATTCGCCCGATCTCGAACTCTTCTCCACCCTCGATGAACGGCAGGCGACCGAAGATTTCATGATTCTGTTGCGTCCCCGGCGGGAAATTCCGTTTGACACGATCATCACGGGTTGCCATGCTCAGGCGCGTGCCGTGCTGGCGCAGTTGCGGCGCTGCCGCGTGGCGGTGCCGGAGGAGATTCTGGTCGTTTCGCTGAATATGCAGATGGAGCCGGCCACTGCTGATTTCCTCTGGATTGAATGGCCTTTCGAGCAGGCCGGCGAGGCAGCGGTGGACATCCTGCGGTCGCCGGAGGCACCAATGCCTTTAGTGACGTGGACTGGGATTTTGCATGACCCACGAAGCGATGTCGGGGAGGAGGTGATAGCGCTGAATCTTGACTCTTGACAAAGTTCGTTTTTGCGGTCCGCTTTTTAGAATCGCATCCGATGACGCAAATCGTCGATTTGCTCTTGACCAACCCCAACCGGAGGACATGACCATGTTGAAAAATGTTCGTAATCCTTTTAAGATGAGTGGATCCCTCCTCTCCCGAAGCGTGCGGCGTGAATCACAAGATGGGCAAAACCATGTTGGAATAACCCGCGTTTCTTTCA
>JAEEXV010000367.1 GCA_016287975.1 Lentisphaeria bacterium
GGAGCTTGCCGTAGCTCTGGCGGAGCATGGACTCCTCGCGCTTGCGGTCCTTGTAGGAGCGGTCGGGGGCGGGTTTGGCCTGTGGTTTGGGCTGCGCGGGGGCCGGGGCGGCCTTGGGCTTCGGCGGGGGCGCGGCGAC
This sequence comes from Lentisphaeria bacterium, assembly GCA_016287975.1. Next base: position 140 of record JAEEXV010000367.1, read on the forward strand.
GGCTTCGATGGCGGCCTGTTCGGCGGCGAGTTTTTCGCGGTAGTAGTCGTAGCCGCCGAAGTAGTGCTTGATTTCGCCCGGGGTCAGGGCGTAGATGGTGGTGGCGACGCCGCGCACGAACTCGATGTCGTGGGAGACGAGGGCGATGGTGCCTGGATATTTGGCGAGGGCCTCCTGGAGGGCCTCGCGGGCGTGGATGTCGAGGTGGGTGGTGGGCTCGTCAAGCATCAGGAAGTTGAGGGGCTTGAGGAGGAGGCGGGCGAGGCCGAGGCGGACCTTCTCGCCGCCTGAGAGCACCTGCACCTTCTTGTCGATGTCCTCGCCGTGGAAGCCGAAGCCGCCGAGGAGCTCGCGGATGTCGGCTTCGGTTCGCTCGCTGGCGTAGCTCTTGGCGGTCTCGTAGACGGTGGCTTCGGGATCCATGGTTTCGGCGTAGTCCTGGGACTGGTAGCCTGGAAGGACGCCAGTGCCCGTGACGACGCGGCCCGCGCGCGGCGGCATCTTGCCCGCCATGAGGCGCAGCAGGGTGGTCTTGCCCATGCCGTTGAGGCCGACGAAGGCGGCGTGCTCGCCGCGCATCAGGCGCAGGTCGCAGTCGTGGAGGACGTCGTGGCGCCCGTCGTAGGCGTAGGAGACCTGTTCGAGGCGGACGACCTCGTCGCCCGAGCGCGGCGGCTGGGGGAGGCGGATGCGGGGGCCCTTGACGGTGATGGACTGGACTTCGATGTCCTCCAGCTTGTCGAGTTGCTTCTGCCGGCTCTGGGCCTGGGCGGCCTTGTTGGCCTGGCTGCGGAAGCGGTCGATGAAGCGCTCGAGCTGCTCCTTGCGGCGGTCGAGGTTGCGCTTCTGGGCGACGAGCTGCTCGTGGCGCGCCTCGCGCAGCTGCATGTACTGCGCATAGTTGCCAGGGTATCGGGTGACGCGCCCGCCCATGACCTCGAGGGTGACGCTGGTGAGGGAGTTGAGCAGGTAGCGGTCGTGGGAGACGAGGAGGAGGGTGCCGTTGTAGCCGCGCAGATAGTCGCGGAGCCATTCGACGGCGGGGACGTCGAGGTAGTTGGTGGGTTCGTCGAGGATGAGGATGTCGGGCTGGGAGACGAGGACGCGGGAGAGTTCGGCGCGGATCTGCCAGCCGCCTGAGAAGCTGACGAAGGGGTCGTTCAGGCGGGAGGGGGCGAAGCCGAGGCCAGTGAGGGTGGCCTCGGCGCGGCTGCGGAGTTCGTAGCCGCCGAGATGCTCGAAGGAGGTCTGCAGGTCGCCGAGGCGCTTGAGGAGGCGCGTCCGCTCGTCGCCTGAGGCGTCGGCGAGTTTTGCCTCGATGGCGGCCTGGTCGGCGCGGATCTGGTTGAGTTCGGGGATGGCGTCTTCGGTGTAGTCGATGAGGGAGGCGGCGACGGCGTGGGCGTTGAGCTGCTGGCGGACGTATCCGAGGCGCTGGCTGCCAGGGTAGGTGACCTCGCCGTGGTCGGGCTGCTGGTGCCCCGCGAGCATTTCGAGGAGGGTGGACTTGCCTGCGCCGTTGGGGCCGACGAAGCCGACGCGTTCGCCGTCGTGGATGGCGAAGTTTGCCTCGACGATGACTTGCTGGCGTCCGAAGTTCTTGCTGACGTTGATGTACTGGATCATTTGGTGAGGTCGGCGTACTGCGCGCCTACGAAGGTGCGCAGGGCTTCGGGGTCGATGGAGATGTTGAGGCCGACGTGGCCGCCCGAGACGCAGATATGGTCATAGAGCTGGGCGGTCTCGTCGATGAAGGTGGGGAGGGCGCGCTTCTGCCCGATGGGGGAGCAGCCGCCGTGGATGTAGCCGGTGAGGGGGAGCAGTTCGCGCTGCGGGATCATCTCGACGGCCTTTTGTCCAGCGGCCCTGGCGGCCTTCTTGAGGTCGAGTTCGGTGACGGAGGGGATGACGAAGACGAACCACGTGCGCGGAGCGCCGATGGCGACGAGGGTCTTGAAGACCTGCTCGGGCGGCTCGCCGATCTTGGCGGCGACGGACTGGGCGTCGGTGCGTCCGTCGGAGACGTCGTATTCAAACCAGCGGTAGGGGATGCCTGCGCCAGTGAGGAGGCGCAGGACGTTGGTCTTGACGGTGGGTTCGCCGTTCTGCATGGCTACAGGTCCTCGACGATCCGCTGGTCGGAGTAGGGATGCTTGACGCCCTGGATCTCCTGGTATGCCTCGTGCCCCTTGCCTGCGACCAGGAGGAAGTCCCCAGGGCCGAGGGCGGCGACGGCGGCGCGGATGGCGGCGGCGCGGTCGGGTTCGACAAAATGGGGGGTGTTCGGCGGGAGGCCAGGGAGGATGTCGTCGATGATGGCCTGCGGGTCTTCGGTGCGGGGGTTGTCGCTGGTGATCCAGACGAGGTCGGCGGCGGCCGCGGCGGCGGCCATCTGGGGGCGCTTGCCGCGGTCGCGGTCGCCGCCGCAGCCGAAGACGATGGCGAGGCGTCCGTGGCAGAGGGGACGGAGGGCGTCGAGGGCCTTGGCGATCTCCTCGGGGGTGTGGGCGTAGTCGATGAAGAGGGCGACGCCGTTGCGGCAGTCGTGGCGTTCGAGGCGCCCAGGTGCGCCGCGGCTGGCGAGGAGGGCGTCGCGGATGGCGTCCTCGGGGAGTCCTGCGGCGCGGGCGAGGAGTCCTGCGGCGGCGGCGTTGTACTGGTTGAAGCGCCCTGGGAGGCGGCACGCGAAGGGCGCGGGGGCGTTCTCCAGGCTGAAGCCGACGACGTGGCAGCGCGGAGCGATCTCGCGGGCGAGGCGGCGTCCTGCTTCGTCGTCGAGGTTTACGACGGCGGGGGCGCCAGGGGCGAGGAGGTCGGTGAAGAGGCGGCGCTTGGCCAGATAGTAGTTCTCCATCGTGCCGTGGTAGTCGAGATGGTCGCGGGAGAAGTTGGTGAAGACGGCGCCGTCGAAGCGCGCGTCGCCGAGGCGTTCCTGGTCGAGGGCGGCGCTGGAGACTTCGAGGACGGCGTCGGTGACGCCGTGGTCGGCCATGCGGCGGAAGAGATTCTGGAGCAGGAACGGCGTGGGGGTGGTTCGGTCGGCGGGGAGTTCCTCGCCGCCGAGGTCATAGACGACGGTGCCGATCATTCCCGCCTTGCGCCCGGCGGCGCGGAGGATGTCGCGGAAGAGGTAGGCGGTGGTGCTTTTGCCGCAGGTGCCGGTGATGCCGTAAAGGCGGAGGCGCCGTGCGGGGAAGCCCGCCGCCCACTCCGCGACACGCGCAGTGGCGGGATAGCCGCAGCCAGGGCGGATGCGCAGGACGGGGACGCCCTGCGGGACGGGCGCGTCGCCCTCGCAGAGGATGGCGGCGGCGCCCGCC
>JAEEXV010000041.1 GCA_016287975.1 Lentisphaeria bacterium
CTACCTTGCGGTAGACAGCATTTCCAGTGCTGCTCAATCGACCACTCTGACATCTCTCCGGGAAATGCCGTTTGGTAAGTTGGCATAAGATAAGCCATTTCCGCGTTTTTTCAAATGCAGCGGGCTTTTTTTCCGGGAAAGCGCGGGGATGGGCGGCGCAGGCGGGATTTGTGGTGTATATTCGTCTTGTTTCACTTTCGACTGCCTGCATGGGCAGTTTGCGAGGGGGATCATCCACCAGAAAAGCACAAGGCGAGCCATGAAAGAGCAGACACGTCCCGATTTTGCGAAGTTAGCCAAGACCCCGCGTTCGTTCCAGCAGGCGGACAAGAAGGTGCTGGGGCAGATTCCGACCATCGCCATCACGCCGGTCGCGGACGGCCGCCGCGGCGCCTATGACGACAACCTGGAGCGCACGTGGCGCATGGTCGAGAAGGTCTATGACCTGGTGCTGCAGAATGTGCGGCAGCCGGACGGCTCGCCGATCCGGGTGGTCGTTGCGCCGGAAATCGTCTACGGTGCGCGCAGCGCGGCGCGGGCGCAGGAATACTATGCGACGCAGGGCGTGGGGGCGAACATCTGGGTCGGGCGCTCGTGGTCGTATTCCGACGAGCTGATGGGCGCCGCGATGGGCATCGGCTCCTCCGAGTGGCCGCAGTGCGCCTACGGGCTCAACCAGACCGACCGACCCGGCGCGGTCTGGCTCAAGGCCTTCTGCGCCGCGATGGACGAGAAGGCGCGCCCGATCTTCTGCGTCTACTCGCCAGACCTCGAAGACGAGGAGAAGCCGCTGTCGAAGTTCGTGGCGGGGCGGCTGCTGCGCTTTGCGCGCGCGGCGGCGGCGGTGCTCTACATGCGCGGCAAGAACTACCTCTCGGTGGGCGGCGTCGCGATGGGCATCATCGGCTCGGACGTGCGCCGCAACACGCTGCTTCACTATCTGGGGCTGGGGACGGTCTCGGTGGACCAGACGGTCATCAACGGCCGCATCGACACCAATTTCTTCGACCATGAGGAATACGCGAAGGCGCTGAAGTTCATGCGGCAGTTCAAGCACGTGAACAGCCACGGCAACACGCCCGCGAACCGCCGCAACGGCTTCACCGACGAGCAGCTGCTCGACAAGTGCGTGAAGATGACGCTGATCGTGCGCGACCTGATGCAGGGCAACGCCAAGCTCGCCGACCCGAAATACGGGAAGAAGTGGGGCTTCACCGCCGACGTCGAATACGCGCAGGGCGCAAACGCGATCTTCGCGGGCACGCAGGGGCAGCGGCAGTGGACGGACTACAACCCGAACTACGACGTCACCGAGTCCATCCTGTGCTCTTCCTTCGACTGGAACGGCTTCCGACAGCCGCTGCCGATCGCGACCGAGAACGACTCCAAGAACGGCATCGGGATGCTGGTCGGGCATCTGCTTTCGGGCGGCACCGCCCAGATGTTCAGCGACATCCGCACCAACTGGACACCCGCCTCGATCAAGGCCGCGACTGGCGTGGACGTCTCGAAGATCTGCCCGCGCGGCATCATCGACAAGCGCAACTCAGGGGCCTCGGCGCTGGACTTCGCGCTGGACATTTTCAAACTGGTCAAGGGCGGCGACAGGATGTCCATCCAGGAACTCTGGAACGCGATCTGCCATGACGAGAAGGCGCAGCAGGAGCTGATCCGCCTGGCGATCAAGAACACGACCTACATGAACGCCGACGTGACCTACTTCCCAGGGGACGGCCTCTCCAGCCACTACCGCACGCCAGGCGGCATCCCGATGACCGACTTCCGCTACAACATGGTCGGCGACCTGCTGACCTGCTCGGTCGTCGAGGGCGAGACCGTCGAACTGCCCAGGAAGGTCGCGGACGCCATCTCCAAGCGCACCGACCCGACCTGGCCCGAGACCTACTGGATGCCCCGCGACATGACCTCCTTCGAGTACATGTCCAAGATCGGCCCCAACCACGACGGCTCCTCATTCGGACTCATCGGCGCGGACTTCATCACCTTCAACGCCATGCTCCGCATCCCCGTCGACATGCACAACGTGCCCGCCGAGGATGTCTTCCGCCCGACCCTCTGGGACCGCTTCGGCGGCGACGACTACCGCGCCTGCGCCTATCTCGGCCCAGTGTATCGGTAAAGGCTCGGCTGCGGCGGAGTTTACGGAGGGGGGGGGATTTTTCCGGGTGAGCGGAGTTTCCGGGGCTTCCGGAAGCGGGGGCTGGTTTGCTCGGCGGTCCGCCACGGCGGGACGCCGTGGCTACGGCCGCAAATGCGCCGGATTTTCCGGATTTTCC
>JAEEXV010000368.1 GCA_016287975.1 Lentisphaeria bacterium
AACCGCCTACCATTCCACCCCGCGCGGATTCGGCGGATTCCCCGCCCCCGCGCCCCATATCGCGCAGGCCCCACCATTCGCTCGGCGTGTGCCAGCGGGCTTGCCCGCTGGTAAAGCCCCGACCACCCCCGCGCCCCATATCGCGCAGGCCCCGCCATTCGCTCGGCGTGTGCCAGCGGGCTTGCCCGCTGGCAAAGCCCCGATCACCCGCGCCCCATATCGCGCAGGCTCCGCCATTCGCTCGGCGTGTGCCAGCGGGCTTGCCCGCTGGTAAAGCCCCGACCACCCCGACCGAATTCGGGCCATCCCGCGCTGATAGATTCGGCCAGGGTCTGTTCCCCGCTATTGTGCGACCGTGGCGATGTGTGCGGTCTTGCCAGAGGCGAGGCACTTGGCGGTGCAGGTGACCTTGCCGATGGCCATATTGGTCGCGGCGGTCTCGCGGATGACAAGCCGCCCGTTCTCGGCGGCGTAATAGCCGCTGCCAGGGAGGCGGTGGCCAGCGGAATCGGCCAGCGTCACCTCGACGGGGAGGATGGCAGGAATCGGCGTGCCGTCGGCGGCGGCGATTTGCACGCCCACCTCGAAGGCCTGCCCCCGCTCCATCTTCGCAGGCGGAGTGACGCGCACCGCGTCGATCGGGCGGTCCAGCAGGAGCAGCAGCGTGCCCTCGCACGGCCCCAGGCGCACGGGGATGCGCGTGGCCCCGTCCGCGACGGCGGCCTCCGTGACCTGGCGGTGCTTCACCAGATCGTAGACGGCGGCGCAGGGATGCGCGACGGTGACGGCGGCGGCGTTGGGGAGGCCCTTCTCCATGACCATCCCCCACTGCCCGATGTAGTCGCCGAAGGTGCGACGGTCGTTGACGACAAAGAGATAGTCGGCGGCGTCGGTGCCGCGGCGGCGCATCACGAGGTCGGGGTTGCCAGGCTTCATGGGCGGCTGGTAGTACGGCTTCAGCACCGCGGCGATCTTCGCGCCGAGCCGCTGCAGCGCGGCCTTGGTCTCGCGCGGATGGTCGCTGAGGCGCGGGACGGACTGGAGGCGCAGGTCGAGCATCAGCGCGGGCGTCGTGTACTCGTCCCCGACCAGGATGACGCCCTTGCGCTGCAGTTCCTGCAACTTGGCGAGGACGGACGAAGGCAGGACGTCGCACGCGGGCACGAAGAGCACGCGCAGGCTTTCTGGCATCTTGCCGTGGAGGAGATGCTCCTCGTAGAAGATGGCAGGCGAGAGGCCGTTCCAATGCAGCGCCATGGCGAGGTCGCAGATCCAGCCTTTGCCCCACCCCATCGAGAAATGCCGCGAACTGTACAGGCAGCTGGTGACGCTTTCGAGGATTCCGATCTCGGCGGAACGCTCGGGCACGCGCTTCAGCATCGGCCCCAGCGGGCGGACGACCTCCGCGCACATCTGCGCGAGCGCCTCCTTGCTCTGGGCGTTCGTGTAGCGGTACGAGTGCGTCGGATTGGGCTGCACCAGCGAGCCCGCGCCGTGGTACATGACGGCGTCCAGCCGACGCGCGAGTTCATACCACAGGGCCGCGCGCAGGAAGTCAGGGGGAATCGAAATGAACTTGGCCTCGCGTTCGCGGGCGAGCCATTCGGGGGGATTGGCGACCTTGCGCCCGAAGGGGGCCGCCGCGCGGCGATACCAAATCGCCTGCGTCATCATGCCGACCTTCTGGCCGGGACGCCCCGCGGCCATCGCGATCATCTCGTCCGCGACCATGCCGATGTTCAGCGGATCGGGATTCGTGTAGACCCACTGCGAGATCATGTCGGTCGTGCCGCCAGACCCCCACAGCGGCGGTTCGCGGACGGCGGGGTCGGTGAAGGTGAAGAAATGGCGGTGGATATGCTGGTGCAGCGTCGCCGTGATGGCGCTGTTGAGCGCATTCCAGCCGTCCCCCTGGCGCCAGAACCAGCGCAGGAAGACCAGGTCGGGGCGCGCCTCGCCCACAATGCGGTTCCACGGGAAGCCCGTGTCCTTGGCGTAGGGCATGGGGCTCTTGCCGATGATCGAGACGGGGATGTCATAGCCCGCAAACCGCCTGAAGTTCGCGGGCTGCGGTCCATTGAACGAGGGCGCCGTATGGCCTTTCACCTCGCTGTTGAGGAGCGCCACGTCCCACGCTGGGTGGTCGCCGAAGGCCTCCGCGACCTGCGTCGCCGTCTCCTTCATCTCCTGCACCACCTCGGGCCGCGAGGCGTCCACGAGCAGGCGCGCATTGGGCTTGCCCGCGCGATTGGCCTGGATATAGCGCGGCGGCTTTGTGAAGCGGCGGGTGTTGAAATGGGTGTAGGTGTAGAGGCCGTGCCGCAACTGTCGGTCGAGCGCGGCGATGCCCGCGACGACATCGGGCTTCCCGTTCTGGGAGGAAGGCACCAGATTGCAGTGCTGGTGCGTGAAGCCCAGGCGGCGCACCTCCGCCGCGTCGTCGACGCGCCCCCACAGGATCACGGGCAGGAAGTCGCCGTAGGCGGGGACGATGGTGACCGTGAACTCCTCTTCCGCGACGTTCTTCCCGGACGCATCCGCCAGCCTGCATCGGAGCGCGTAGTCCCCAGGCAGCAGCAGCGTGTCCACAGGCATCTCGAAGACCTTTTCCGCGCCAGGCGCCAGCGCCGACGGCAAGGACTGCGGCGGCAGCGCCTTCCCCGCCAGCGTCGTGTGCAGCGTCAATCCATTGTATGGCGCGGCGCTGCGGTTCACGCAGCGCACGAAATAGCGTCGGTTCGTCTCGCCGCGCTCGAATACCTGCCGATGGCCAGGCACGGCCTCCAGCGCCAGCGCCACCAGCCGCTCCTCCGACAGGCGCAGACGAAGGACTTTGCCGCCCAGCGAATGGTAGAGGCTGCCGCTGCGGTCGCCGACCGCGACCTTCTGCCTGCTGGGCGCGATCGGCCCGCCAGGCACCTCGGCTTCGCCCGCGTCCGCCCCGTCCAGTTCAAAGGAGACCTTGCCTGTGCCAGTGAAGACCATCTTCAGCGTATGCGGGACGCCTGGCTTCAGCGTGCAGCCCTTCTTCCCCGACACCTGCGCGCTCGAAGCGCCGAAGCCAAAGGCCGCCACGGGCGTGTAGCGATCCTTCCCCGCCGGGCGCAGCGAGACCTGGAAGCCACGGTGCAACTTCTCCTGGCCCGCCTTCGGCATCGCGACATACTTCGTGTCCAGGAGCATCGCGCTGTTGCCCTTGGGGCGCTGGTAGCGGGCGTCCAGGACAAAGGATATCTCCAGGGAGAAGGCGCCTGCGGGCGACAGCGCCGCCCCCGCGCTTCGCGATTCGGCGCCAGAGGGCTTCGTGCGGTCCGCCTCCATCGCCACCAGCCCGCCGTCCAGGCGTGACGTCCCGCGCAAGGTCAGCGGGATGGCGCCGTTGAGTGCGTCCGCCTTCGTGAAGTCCCAATCCACGAGCACCTTGCCGTCCAGACGAACCGCGCCGAGCAGTGCCAGCGCCCAAAGCAACCATGCGATTCTACGAAGCATATCCATTGTGAATTGAATGAAAACGGGCGGCCCCGCGCCAACGCTCGCCGCCCGCGTATCTCTTGTCAGGCCCCCAGGGTCACTTGTAGTTCAGGGCGTCCATGTTCCAGCCGACGGCGACCATGCCTGAGCCGCTGGCGTTGCCGCAGACGTGGGTGCCGTCTTTCCGCACCGTGATGCCGACCTTCTTGCCTGGGTTGCTGTTGTCGGGCATGATCTGCTGCATGCTGAGGGTCTCGACGTGCCCGTCGAGCATCGCGATGTTGGTCTTGCATGCGTTGGAGGAAACCTCGGACGCGGAGCGGCTCTGCATGTTCTCGTTCGCCCAGCCGCGGGTGTCGGCGCCGCCGTGGCGGTAGCCCATGTCGCGCACGTAGGAGAAGATGAAGGCGTTGGTGCAGCTCGAGTCGGCGATGGCGAAGGTCTTGCCAGGATACGGCAGTTGCGCGCGGCGGTACATGAAGTTGCGGTTGTCGCTGGCGGCGGGATAGCCGCTGATGTAGCCGTTCAGCGAGTACTGAGCATAGGTGAACTCGCCTGTCTTCAGAGACGAGTCCCCCAACGGGCGCGGCTCCGACGGGCAGCTCCAGATCGTGTTCTGCTTCTTGTTGCTGAAGACGGGGCCAGGCAGGTACGTCCCCGCGCCGAAGGCGCTTCCGGCGTCTGGCGTCAGCAGATGGTACCACAGCGAGCCGTTGTTCTTGGTCAGGCGGCTCGGGATGATCCAGTCCTCGAAGTCGTCCGAATACATCGTGCACGCCAGCGACATCGTCTTCAGGTTGTTGACGCACGCGATCGACTTGGCCTTGTCCCGCGCCTTCGACAGCGCGGGCAGAAGCATGCTCGCCAGGATCGCGATGATCGCGATCACCACCAGCAGTTCAATCAGCGTAAAATCCCGGCGATAGAGGTTTTTCGGCAATGGTCTTCGCATGTTTTCCTCCCTGGCAAGTAGATTTGGGAACGTCTGTGACAAAAATGAGGACGCCTTGGCGATGATCCCGCCAAAGCGTCGGCAATCATATTATAGCACCCCTTTCAAGTGTGGCGCTCTTCTGATCGGCTTCCACCTGCCGTGTACATCGTCACCCGCCCAATGCCCCCCCCTCCTCGTCTCGACCTCCGTCGCCGATTCCCGCCCCTGGTCACCGCTGGTTGTCGGAGGTGGCCCAGAACTCGCTGCTCTTGACCCAGAGATAGGGGTTGTTGGTGGCGGTGTAGGTTTCGCGGGTGCCCGCGACGTGGGTCGGGCGCGTCTCGACGTGTCCGTCGCAGTAGGTCATGTTGACCGACCCGCCGTGACGGGCGTCCAGCTGGCCGTTGTAGCCAGAGGTGAGCGCGGCGGCCCAGTAGGTGTCGTAGGCGCCGCGCTGGCGCAGGCCGTTGTTGAAGGAATCGGCGAAGAGGATGGTCGTGCCGAGACGCTGGATGTGGGGGTAGAACATCGGGGTGCCGTTGCCAGTCAGGTTCGCGCCCTTGCCCGCGCCGATGAAGCGCTTGTCGTTGAGGCAGCGGTTCAGGCCGTAGTGCGTATAGGCGTAGCCGGCGTTGTCGGGATGCGTCTTGCAGAAGTCCGCGGTGCAGTTGATGAGGTTCCAGCGTTCGCCCTTGAAGGAGGGGCAGGCGAAGGTCTTGCAGGGCATCCCGGATTCGGTGATGATGAAATAGGCCCAGGTGCGCGTATTTGTCTCCCCTGGGAAAGTCTGGAACATCGGCGGCAGCCAGTCCTTGTTTTCGGACACGTACATGTGCACCGCCAGCCCGACCTGCTTCATCTGGTTCACGCAGCTGATCGCGCGGGCCTTCTCGCGCGCCTTCGACAGCGCGGGCAGCAGCATCGAGGCCAGGATGGCGATGATCGCGATGACCACCAGCAGTTCAATGAGTGTGAAACGAAGGCTCTTCATGGAATGGTTCTCCTAAAATGCGGGGATGGAATGGCGGGGTCTATTTCAATTCGACAATGGCGAAGGAGTGGTAGTCGAGGTGGAACTTCAAGGTGAGGGTCCTGGCGTCGTAGCCGAGGAGGCGGCTGCCGAAGTCGCCAGGCTTGATCGGGGCGCGCGTCGGATGCACGCGGTGGCGGCGGCGCAGTCCGTCCAGTTCGGCATATTCGGGATCGGGGGCGGTCATGGTGTCCACGGCGGCGGCGGGGACGGCGGCGAGGCCCAGTTTCTTCGCGTCGAAGGCGACGGTGAAGTCCTGGTTCACGTGCTCCTTGCCGATGTGGCTGATGACGGCGAGCAGCCGCCGCCCGTCCGCCGAGGTGTAGCAGCTCACGTAGATGTCCTTCGCGCCCGTGACGGCGGCGGGGGCGTCCCAGTATCCCGTGAAAGTGGCCTGGGGGACGCCGAAGCGGTCGTAGACGCGGAAGATCTTGTCGAAGATGCCGAAGTGGCACCGCCACGGGCTGAGCATCGTGTGGTGCGGCAGCGTGCCCGCGAGGAAGGCCTTGGTGATGCGGAATTTGTAGAGTTCGGGGTCCTCCTTGCCGCCGCCGAACTGGGGCAGCAGCACATCGTTGGCCTGGTAGACGGACTGGGTGAGGCCGAAGGGCAGGCTGGAGAGTTCGGCGGCGAACATCTCCAGTCCGTAGGTGTCCTGGATGTCCTTGCCGTTGTGCATGATGGTGCTGGAGTGCTGGCGGATGTGCTCGCCGTTGATGAGGTGCGTGGTGAAGCCCAGCACTGGCGGCATCAGGTAGTCCGTGTTGTGCAGCGCGATGATCGGCTCGGCGAGGCCGTTGCGCAGTTCCGCCAGGTTGATGCGGCGGTAGAATTCGCGCATGTCCAGGATGGGCCAGAACTCGCCGTGCCCATGCAGGAGGTTGTTGCAGACGCCAGTGAGCCCGAAGTCGAAATACAGGCCGTCGAAGCGGTATCGCGACAGCATCCGCTCGGCCTTTTCGACGAAGAAGGCGTTGGCGGCGGTGGAGGGGCAGCAGGTGAAGACCTGGTACTTTCGGCCGTCCACGGCATAGTCGAGGAAGGTGTTGGGGAGCATCTGCCATTCGGGGCGGAATGCGGCGGCCTCGGGGTAGCGGTCGTTGAGCATCATGCCGTCCATGTAGGCGATCGCGCGGTTGCCCGCCTGGTCGCGGAGGCGGAGGCGCTCCTTGTAGAAGGCGTCGATGGAGGG
>JAEEXV010000369.1 GCA_016287975.1 Lentisphaeria bacterium
GGCTCCTATCGTTTTTTCATTCGCCCCCAGGGGTTCCGGGCGCTGACGCGCCCTCCACCCCTGGCTATGCTCCCGTCGCCCCCTTCGGGGGCTTCCCGTGGCAGGAACGCCGCGCATGGCCTCAATGTCCGTGCCCATTTGGACGGAGGGACGGCTCTTCACGTCGTATGCGACAATCGCCTGGAGCCCGAAGGGCGACAGGATCATAGCCAGGGGTGGAGTGAGCCGCGTAGCGGCGAACGGAACCCCTGGGCGGGCGAGTAAAACGTTCAGAGCCCCGTAGGGGCGATGGGACCATAGCCAGGGGTGGAGTGAGCCGCGCGCACACGAGGTGGAGCTGCGGCGCGGCGCAAATATCGCCCACCGCGCTTCAGGCGGATTGGCCGGCCGCGCAGGAGCGCGGCCCTGCCGCTGCCCGCAGAGCGCCCCGCGCGCGGCATGTGCGGTCTGTCCAGTGCCGGCGGGCTTGCCCGCCGGTAAAGCCCCGATTCCCCCACCCCATAGCGGAACTCTGGTGGCGGTGCTATTGGATATCAAGGAGGAACTGGGCCGAGCGGGCGGCGGGCCACCATTCCTTCCCCTTGGGGGTGATGAATCCGCAATGGCCGCCGCTTTTGGGCATTTCAAGATAGAGGACGGGGCTGTCGCGGGCGAGGTCGACGGGATAGCATCCGCCGTCGAGCATCGGGTCGTTGCGGGGATGGATGAGGAGGGCCGGGATTCTGATGCTCGCGAGATAGGGGGTGGCGTCCGAGGCGCGGTAGTAGTCCGCGGCGTCCTTGAATCCCATGAGTGGGGCGGTGAAGCGCTGGTCGAAGTCGGGCATGGTATGGACGTCCTCGATGCCGTCGAGGGAGAGGCTGGCGGGGAGGAGATGGCGCATCCGAAGGAGATGGCGGACCATGTCGTGGGTGAAATGGCGGTCGTAGACGCCGAAGAGGGATCTGGTGAGGAGCGGGACGCAGATGGAGGGGTCGATGGTTCCGCAGACGGAGACGCCCGCCTTGACTTCTGGGGGGACGGAGGCGGCGTCGCGTCCGAGATAGAGCAGGACGAGGCTTCCCCCCATGGAGAACCCCGCCAGATAGATGCGTCGGTATCCAGCCTGCACGGCGTGGTTCACGACCCACCCCAGTTCATTGGTGGAGTTGTAGGTGGTGAGGACGGGGCGCGAGTTCTCGACGGCGCCGCAGCCGCGGTAGTTCCAGGCGAGGCAGTCGATGTGGCGTTTTCGGAAGGCGTGGACGAAGGCGAGGACATAGTGGCGGCTGGTGTGTCCGCAGAAGCCGTGGGAGATGATCAGCAGTTCGCGGCGCGGCGAGGGCGGGTCGCATTTCGCCCAGTCGAGATAGAGGTAGTCGCCGTCGGGCGTGTCCATCTTCTCGCGCTGGTAGTCCACGGGCGGCACATGGGTGAAATAACTGGGGTAGATGGTCTGGAGGTGCGCGCCGCCCCGCAGGAATGGTGCGTGATACGAGGTGGATGGATCGACGATCGGCATGGCGGGGAAGGCCTGGTGTAGGACGACAATGCGGCGTCGGCCTGCCTGGGGCAGGCCGACGCCGTCTGGCGGCAAGTCGTGCGTTCGGAGCGGATGCGGCCGCCTACTTGATCTTGAAGTGCTTCATGGCGGCCTGGATGCCCTTGTGGAGGAAGTCCATGACGAGGTCGAACTCCTGGGTGGTCATGACGAGGGCGGGGGCGATGACGAGCATGTTGCCGTTGTTGCGGAGAATCATGCCGTTTTCCCAGCACCAGTCGCGGATCCAGGTGCCGACGGGCTTGTCGGACTTGAGTTCGATGGCCCACAGGGTGCCGATGCCGGAGACGGTGTCCACGATGGAGTACTTCCTGAGTTCCTTGAAGCGCCTGGCGATGTACTTGCCCAGGTCGCGGGCGTGCTCGACCAGGTGCTCGCGCTCGAAGATCTCCAGGTTCTTGAGGGCGGCGACGCAGGCAAGGGTGTGGCCGCCGTAGGTGCTGCCGGAGCGGAACTCGGAGCCAGGGCCCTGCTTGAAGACGTCCGCGATCTTCTTCTTGGTGATGACGGCGCCCAGGGGCTGGTAGCCGCTGGTGATGGCCTTGCTGACGTCCATGAAGTCAGGCACGACACCGTAGTACTGGCAGGCGAACCAGTAGCCTGTCTTGCCGAAACCAGTCTGGACCTCGTCGAAGATGAGCAGGATGCCGTATTTGTCGCAGAGTTTGCGGACGCCCTGGATGTATTCCTTGGGGGCGAGCGGATAGCCGCTGTTGGAGCCTGGCAGGGAATCCATGATGATGGCGGCGATGGTGTCGGGGCCCTCGCTGACGATCAGTTTTTCCAGCCCCTTGAGGCAGCAGAGTTTGCAGGAGGGATACTTGAGGCCGAACTCGCACTGGCTGCACTTGACCTGCGGGGCGAAGAGGCAGCCCGGGACGGGGTTGGAGACGGAACGCAGGTCGGCGAAGCCAGTGACGGCAGTGGTGCCGATGGTGGTGCCGTGGTAGGAGCCGCGGCGCGCGATGACCTTGGTGCGGTTGGGCTGGCCAGTCTGCCAGAAGTACTGGCGCGCCATCTTGATGGCGAACTCGTTGGCCTCGGAGCCGCTGTTGACGAAGCAGGTGACCTCCAGGTCGCCCGGCGCAAGCTCGGCAAGCTTCTCCGCCAGTTTGATCTGCGGGACGGTGAAGCCGTCGTGGTAGATCGGGAAGAACTCCAGGGACTTCATCTGCTCCAGCATCGCCTCGCCAATCTCGATGCGACCGTGGCCGACGGCCGTCGTGATCAGGCTGGAAAAGGTGTCGAGGATCTTGCGGCCGTGGATGTCGTAGATCCAGCATCCCTCGCCGGCGGTGAAGATCTTGACCTCCTTGTCAAGATCCTCGTTGCAGATCCAGGAACCCAGGATCTTCTCGTGAACGGCGTCCTGAAGATGCTTGATTTCCTTCTTGGTGTACTTGGGCAGAATCATGGTCGTTACAATGAAGGTGGAAGGTTGCAGACGGGTGGAATTAGTAAATCTCCTTTACTATATCGCGGAAACGGGCGATGTCAAGCGGGCAACGGTAAAATCGGTTCGGGGACCCAAGACCCAACTTACGGGACCCCAGACCCCAGACCCCAGACCCGACATCGGGGACCCCAGACCCCAGACCCCAGACCCATCTTTCAGGACCCCAGACCCAAGACCCCGGACCCAGCTTTCAGGACCCCAGACCCCAGACCCGACTTCGGGGACCCCAGACCCAAGACCCCAGACCCGACTTCTGGGACCCCAGACCCCAGACCCATCGGGGAGCCGAGCGTTTTGTGCCGGCCCGTTTTGGGGGCGGTGTCGCGCATGGACGGCGGGGGTGAAACTGGCGCGCGGGATTATATTAGGGGGCATGAATCGGAAGACTGGAGGCAAATTGAATTCGGCGGGTGGGTGTCTGGCGGAGATTTTCGAGGCGTGGCGGTCGTGCGACAGCGCGTATCTGAAACTGGTTCGCCAGTGGGGGATTTCGTTGAACACGGTATGGGCGCTGGAGTATCTGGACAAGCATCCAGACGGGGTGGAGCCCGCAGTGCTGGCGGAGGACACGCATAGTCTGCGCCAGACGATCACGGTGGTGCTCAACGATCTGGAAGGGCGGGGCTATTTGAACCGCGCGTTCCATAGCACGGACCGCCGTCGCAAGATCATCCGTCTGACGCAGGAAGGGAAGGTCTTCGCACGGAAGGTGCTGGACGCGATCAGCGCGGCGGAGCAGGAGGCCTCGGCGATCCTGTCGGCGGAGGAACTGCGGCAGCTGCAGGATTATTCGCGCCGTTTCTCGCAGGAGTTCGCGCGGAAGGTCAACGCGATCATCATGCGGAACGAGTGACGGCACGCGGCGCCTCGGGGTGCTGGATGGCATGCACGAGAGTGCTTCGCGCCCCGTAGATGCGCTCGGTCTCTCTGGTATTGCGATCGTTGAAGGCGTGCTTGATGTGAAATCTTTCGGGAGGAAGGGGCGTATAATCCATGAAGCCATAAGACGGGAGGCGGGCGAGGGCATGAGACGCAAGAAAACCAAGTTGGAGCGCTAATGAATTTCCAGTCGGTCATCATTCATATTCCGCATAGCGCGACCTACATTCCTGGCTTCCTGCGCCAGGAGATGATGCTGGACGACGCGGCGCTGCGGCAGAATTTGCTGGCGTTCACGGACTGGCGCACACGGGATCTCTTTACGCATGCGGCGTTTCCAGGGCGCGTGGTCTTTCCCGTCAGCCGGATGGTCTGCGATCCGGAGCGCTTCCGGTCCGACGAGGCGGAGAGCATGGCGAGAATCGGCCTCGGCGCGGTCTATGAGCGTGACGCCTTTCTGCGGCCGCTGCGTCGTCTTGATCCCTGCGGGCGGGAATTGCTTTTGCGACTATACTATGATCCGCACCATCGGCGGCTGACGGAGGCGGTCACGGAGCGGCTGCACCAAACTGGCGGGTGCCTGCTGGTCGACGCGCACAGCTTCTCCGACGTGCCGCTGCCGTATGAACCCGAACAGGCTCCGGGACGCCCTGACATCTGCATCGGGACCTGCGGCGTGCATACGCCGGCCGCGCTGCTGCGGAAGGCGGTGCGCTTCTTTGA
>JAEEXV010000370.1 GCA_016287975.1 Lentisphaeria bacterium
GCCGAGGCCGCGCCCCTGCCGCCCGCACTCGCCGCCGAGACCGCTCCGACGCAAGACGGCTTCTCCCTGCAGGACAGCCTCGCCATGCGCGCCAACGCCGCCGCGACTGGCGACCTCACCCCCGTCTCCGCCGCAGGCGCCGCCGCCAGCAAGGCCGTCGCGGCGCGCCCCCGTGTGCGCATCCCTGGTGAAGTCACGCACGTCTGGGTTCTCCCCCCTGGCAAAAAGGCCCTCGCCGACCGCCTGCTGAAACTCGCCGACAGCAAGCCCGAAGTCGTGCTTGCCTCCGAGGTCGCCTCGGACGGCGTCGCCACCATCCGCCTCCGCGCCGAGGATCTCGCCGTGCAGCGGCTGGTCGACCGCCTCTACAAGGAAGGCGGCTGCACCCTGCTCTCCCCCGACTTCCCCCAGCCTGGCGAAAGCGCCGCGGTCGCCTTCCGCAAGGCCCCCGTGGACTATACCATGAAGTTGATCCCGGGCGAACGCAAATGACGCCTCCCGCCCTGCAACTCTGCCGCCCCGCCGCAGAAGACGCCCTGCAACCCGACGGCAAAATCGTCCTCCTCTGCGGGCGCGACCTCGCCGTCACCTCGACCGACGCCCTTCCGACCGCCGTCGAATGCGCGGCGGCCGCCCTCCCCCCGCCCGTCCCTGCCGTCCGCGCCGCCGAACTCGACGGCATCCCCTTCTACGCCGCCGCCGACCTCCCCCGCGAAAGCCTCCCCGCCACTTTCCACTGGATGCCCCTCCGCGCATGGCTCCACCACGCCAGCGCCTCCCTGCGCCAGGCCGCCACGCGCTCTATCGAAGTCGCCACCTGGCTCAAAGAACACCGCTTCTGCGGACGCTGCGGGCGCCCCATGGCCATCCATCCCGCCGACGGCGCGCTGCGCTGCCCAGACTGCGGCTTCGAGTCGTTCCCGATCCTCTCCCCCGCCATCATCGTGCGCGTGACGCGCAACAGCGGCCGAGAACTCCTCCTCGCCCACAACCGCACCTTCACCCGCCCGACCTTCAGCAATGTCGCAGGCTTCGTCGAATCGGGCGAGACCTTCGAGGAGGCCGTCCGCCGCGAGGTCTTCGAGGAAGTCGGCATCGGCGTCCGCGACATCCGCTATTTCGACAGCCAGAACTGGCCTTTCCCGCACACGCTGCTGGCGGGCTTCACCGCCGAATACGACCACGGCGACCTGCGCCCCGACGGCGAGGAAATCGACGACGCCCGCTGGTTCCCCGTCGACGGCCCCCTCCCCCTTCTCCCTGAACCAGGCAGCATCTCCCGCGCCCTCATCGACGACCTCCTCCAGCAGTAGACACCACCATGTTCGGATTCTTCCGCAAAAAGTCCGCCCCCGTCCCCGAACCGCCCAAGCCCGCCGAGGACAAGACCCCCGCCTTCCTGCGCCCGCTCTATCCGTACCGCGCCGTCGGCGACCCCCTCGACACCGCCCGTCTCGACGATCCAGGCTATCTCCAGATGACAGGCGTCCTCTACGAGCTCAAATGCCCGAACCCCGACTGCGTGCTGAACATCCGCACCCAGGGCGTCAATGTCAAGTCCCTTTACGACAAGGTCCGCAACGAATCTGGCTGCCCCGCCTGCAAACTCCAGTTCGGGGAGAACGACGCCAGGGGATACACCTTCAAGGAGGGCGAAATCCCCCACGAGGTCCCGAAAAACAACGGCCGCTGGGAGGGCTTCATCGTCCGCCGCGTCATCCATGTCGGCGCGGAGGTCTTCGAGCGCTACGCCCAGAGCCGCTACCAGAAGCCGAAGGAGGCCCTCACCCGCGCCGAAAGCGACGCCATCTGCGAGGAATACTATCGCTCAGGCGACTGGCAGAGCGCGCAGCCAAAGCCCAACGCCTGACGGCTGCGCCGCCAGCCAAGTCAGCGCATCGCCGTTTTCCAATCCCCCCTTCGTCGGCCTTTTTACCGCTATTCGCGTGCCGCGAGGCCCGCAAGAGGCCGTTTGTCGGGATATAGTATCATCGTGTCGCGCGGGCCTTCCCGCCCGCTTGCCCACCCACCTGCACTTTTCCAATGAAAGCCAAGTCGATTGATTTTGTCGCGCGCGGCGTCGCCGAACTGCGCGAAGTGGAACTGCCAGATGCGCCGGACGCAGGATGGGTCCTGCTGGAAACCGACTGCACGCTGATTTCGCCAGGCACGGA
Organism: Lentisphaeria bacterium; assembly: GCA_016287975.1. Next base: position 2,175 of record JAEEXV010000370.1, read on the forward strand.
GTTCGCCTGCCTCAACGGCACCACGAACAACCCGACCTCGCAGGGGTTCCCCAAGACCCTGGGCTACAGCGCGGTGGCGCGCGTGCTGAAGATCGGCGCGGGCGTCAGCACGCTGCGCCCGGGCGACCGCTGCCTGTGCTACCACAGCAAGCATCGGAGCCTGCAATTGATGCCGGAGCGGGATCTGGTGCGGATCGAGGATGACCAGCTGCCCGCCGAGGAGGCGGTCTTCTGCGTGGTCGGATGCATGGGCTTTCAGGGCGTGCGGCGCTGCCGCCCTGAACTCGGGGAGTCGCTGCTGGTGATGGGGCTGGGACTCCTGGGACAGTTCGCCGTGCAGACCGCGCGCCTCTCTGGATGCTTCCCCGTCATCGCCATGGACTACGAAAAGCCGCGCCGCGAACTCGCCCTCGCCCTCGGCGCGGACGCCGCCTTCGCGCCCGACGACCCTGCCCTGACGGAGCAGGTCGCCAGGCTGACCAACGGGCGCAACTGCGATTCGGTCATCGAGGTCACTGGCGCCCCGCAGGCGGTCGTGCAGGGACTGAAACTGACGGCGCGCTTCGGACGCATCGCCCTCGTGGGCTGCAACCGAATGCCCACCGAACAGGTGGATTTCTACAATCTCGTGCATCGCCCTGGCATCACCGTCCTCGGCGCGCACAACATGGCGCGCCCCCGCGACGACAGCCGCCCTGGCCTCTGGACCATGCGCGAGGACATGGCGGTGCTGCTGCGGCTGCTCTCGGCAGGCCGTCTGCGCACCCGCCCGCTCCTGACCCGCGTCGCCGCGCCCGCCGAGGCCCCCGCCATCTACGCACGCCTCTTCGCCCGCGACCGCAGCCTGCTCGGCGTCGTCTTCGACTGGCATTCGTGAAAAAGGACTCGCCCCGCCATGCATCCCTGGTGCATCATCGCAGGAGTGTTCATCGGCCTCCTCGTCGCCTGGTCCACCTTCCACTGGTTCTTCCGCGATTCAGGCGACTACTTCGAATCCTGGAAATTCCGCTTCAAGCCCGACCTGTTCAGCCTCTTTGACGGAGAGCTCTGGGAGGACTGGAAGGCCACCGTCAAACTGAACCTCTACCACCTGCTCGCGCTGCTCGCGGGCATCGGCGCCTATTTCCTGCTGCACTCCGCACTCTGCCCATGACCAATCCCCCCAAAATCCGCCCCGCCCAGGTGGCAGGGAGTTTCTACGACGGCGATCCCGAACGACTTCGCGCGCAGTTGTCCGCGCTGCTGGACGGCGCGCCCGCCTACGACGGCGGCGGCGCCGTCGTCGCGGCGGCCGCCCCGCACGCAGGCTACGTCTACTCTGGCGCCATCGCCGCTGCCACCCACAAGACGCTCGCGAAAGCCGACTTCGACACCGTCGTCGTCATCGGCCACGACTTCGGGCGGCACGCCCCTGGCATCCTCGCCGTCCTCCCCGAATCCACCGTCTTCCGCACGCCGCTGGGCGACGTCCCCGTCGACACCGAACTGTGCGAGGCGCTCTGCGCGGCGGAGCCCCGCATCATCCGCAACGAATATGTCCACCGCGAGGAGCACACCGTCGAGGTCCAGCTGCCCTTCCTGCAGATGGGCGGCAGGGCCTTCCGCCTCGTCCCGCTGCTCTTCGGCGAGGTCACCCCCGCGAACTGCCGGCGCCTCGCCGCGCTGCTGCACGAGCACGAGTGCGGCCGCCGCATCCTCGTCCTCTCCAGCACCGACCTCTCCCACTATCCGACCGCCGCCGTCTCCCGCGACCTCGACCGGAAGACCGTCGCCTTCGCCGAGAAACTCGACCTCGACGGCCTCTGCCAATGGCAGAACGGCGGCGACTGGGAAGGCAGGCCTGGCGTCGTCACCCCCATCTGCTCCGCAGGCGGCCTCGGCACCGCCATCGCCTGGGCCAGGCTGCACGGCGCCACCAAATGCGCCGTCCTGCGGCGGGGCAACTCAGGCGACGTCGCGGGGGATGAATCGCGCGTCGTCGGCTACTCCTCCCTGCTCTTCGTGCGGGAGACGGAGGAAGAAGGCGCGCTCCCCGCGCCGCTCCAGCGCGCGCTTTTGGCCCTCGCGCGGCAGGCAATCGCCGACCAGCTCGCGGGCCGCAAGACCGTCCCCGCCCTGCCCGACGCCCCCGAACTGCGCCAGCCCGCCGCCGTCTTCGTCACCCTCACCCAGAACGGCCGCCTGCGCGGCTGCATCGGCACCACCGCCGCCCACCTGCCGCTGGCGGAGGCGGCCGTCGAATACGCGCAGGCCGCCGCCTTCCAGGATCCGCGCTTCCCCGCCGTCACCGCCGAGGAACTCCCGCGCCTCCACATCGAGATCTCCGTGCTCTCGCCGATGCGCCGCATCCAGGACGCGGGCGCCATCCGCCCAGGCGTCCACGGCGTCACCGTGCGCCGAGGACGCCGCTCGGGGCTCTTCCTGCCGCAGGTCTGGGAGCAGCTGCCCGACCTCGAATCGTTCCTCGGCTATCTCTGCGCCGAAAAGGCAGGCCTCCCCTACGACGCCTGGAAGGATCCCGCGACCGAACTCCAGGTCTTCACCGTCCACGCCTTCGAGGAGCCGACCCATGGGTGACGCCCCCGCACGCTGGTGGACGCCCGCCGGCGGCGGCGCCGTCCAGTGCCGCCTCTGCCCGCGGCAGTGCCGCATCCCCGACGGCGGGCGCGGGTTCTGCCAGGTGCGCGAAAACCGCGGCGGCTCGCTCTTCTCCCTCGCTTACGGCCGCCCCGTCGCCCTTGCCATCGACCCCGTCGAGAAGAAGCCGCTCGCCCATTTCCTGCCGCGCACGCGCACCTTTTCACTCGGGACCTACGGCTGCAACCTCGGATGCATCTTCTGCCAGAACGACTCCCTCTCCCGAGGCCGATACGCCGCCAGCGAACTGGCGCAGGAAATCCCCCCTGAAGAGATCGTCGCGCTCGCCCTCCGGCACCGCTGCCCATCCATCTCCTACACCTACAACGAGCCGGGCGTCTTCGCCGAGTACCTCTGCGACACCGCCCGCCTCGCCCGCCGCGCAGGACTCAAGAACATCCTCGTCAGCAACGGCTGCCTCGCCGAGGAACCCGCCGCCGAACTCTACCCGCTCATGGACGCCGCCAACATCGACATGAAGGGATTCTCCGAGGAGTTCTACCAGTCGATGTGCGCGGGCTCCCTCGCCCCCGTCCTCGACTCCCTGCTGCGCCTGCACCGCCTCGGCGTGCACCTCGAAATCACCACCCTCGTCATTCCAGGCAAAAACGACCGCCCCGAAGAAATCGCCGCCTGGCTCGACTGGGTCGAACTCCACCTCGGCAAGGACACCCCCCTCCATTTCACCGCCTACCACCCCGCCTGCCGCTGCACCATCCCGCCCACGCCCCCATCGACCCTCTACGCCATCCGCGACCTCGCCCAGGCCCGAGGCTTCCCAAACATCCATCTCGGAAACCTCCCCCTCTAATCCCTTCAATCCCTTCAATCCCTTCACTATCCCTTGAATCCCTTCCCCGCCATGAAATCTGCGCTGTTCCTGCTTCTCTTCTGCGCCCTCCCGCTCTTCGCCGCGCCAGGCGCCTTCACCATCGAGCCCCAGGGCGATTCCTTCCGCATCCTGCACCGCGGCAAGGTGCTCGTCTCCGCCATCCACGCCCATTCCCGCGAGGATGGCCGCTTCGGACTGGATCCGATCAAGACCGCCGAGGCCACGCTCCCAGACGGCACGCGCGTCTGGAACCGCTGGAGCGAAAACCCCGACACCCGCATCCGCCTGGAGGTCGCCGTCAAGGGCGACGGCTCGGAGATCGAACTCAACATGCTCGGCGAAACCGTCGCCTATTCCGCCGACATGACCCGCACCGTCGACCTCATCCTCCCCTGGGAGGCCCTCGCGGGCTGCGACTACCAGGGCCTCGTCATCAGCGGACGCGTCTGGAAGACCGACCAGGGAACCCTCGGCCCCGACACCCCCGCCAACGCCCGCATCGGCGCCTCCCCCTGGCGCTACCTCGTCTTCTCCAAGGGCAACGCCGCCGCCTCGGGCGTCGTCTTCGACTTCCACCCCATCGGCGCAGGCGCCTACAGCCTCCAGCACGCCACTGGCGGCTTCCGCGGCATCGTTCATCCCGTCCGCGAAGGCAACGTCGTCCGCATGCAGGGCGGCGCCACAGGCGCCGACGGCATCACGGGCCTGAAACTGGTCCTGCGCGAAGGCGACTTCGCCACCGACTATCCGACCCACCACGCATGGCGCTCCTACACCTACAACGACCGCGTCCCCACCCAGCGCCTCTACTCCTTCGGCTCCGCCCGCCACGGCAAGGAATACACCGCCGCCGACACCGCCGCCTTCACCCCGCAGCGCGGATACGGCTGGCTGAACGCCCCGCAGCTCAAGCCGCACCGCGACGCCCCCGAGGGCGCCCTCTACTCCGCCCTCCAGGGCAAGGACGCCGCCTTCCGCATCGGCGGCCTCCCGCCTGGCCTCCATCTCCTCCACATCTCCAGCGGCAACTACGGCGGCGCCAGGAACTCCTTCGGCATCACCGTCAACGGCCGCGAGGTGCTCCCGCGCCAGAGCGTCGCCAGGCGCGAACTCCTCGACGTCGGCGTCCCCGTCTGGACCACCGACGGCACCATCGAGATCCGCTTCGACGGCGACTTCCTCGTCTCCGCCATCGGCACCGCCTTCCTGATGGCCGAGGCCGAGGACTTCACCTACCAGCGCGGATACTGGCGCGTCGACGGCTTTGAACCAGCCTCCTACCTCCACAACTCCGACCACAACCCCCAGGCGCCGCTCACCATCGACGTCGCGCGCATCCCGATGCCCGTGCCAGGCGAAGAGGACAAGGGGCCGCTGAAGCCCCTGCGCAAAGAAATCGAATTGCCCGACCCCGACGATCCCGAGCTGGCCTGGATCAAGAAGGTCTCCATCGGAGGCGTCCACTACAACTACCGCACCCACGACGACGCCCGCGAAGCCGCCCTCCTGCAGCGCCGCCTCGACGAAGTCCAGGCCGAAGGCGCGAACACCGTGATGATCGGCGTGCCGCCCCTCTCCCGCCATACCTACCCGAACCAGATTCCCCGCGACCACGCCAAGATCGCCCGCCTCGTCCAGGCCGCCCATGCCCGCGGCATGAAGGTCATCGACCACAACGACGCCACCCTCCTCTGGCAAGCGGGCATCGGCTTCCGCCAGTGCGCCGAGCGCCTCAACGAGTGCATCCGCGCCTTCCCCGACATGATGCCCACCCCCGCATTCTGCCTCAACAACCCCGTCTTCACCGAAAAATACACCGACTTCATCCTTGATGTCCTCCGCCGAGGCGTCGACGGCCTGCAGTGCGACGAGACCTACTTCTACCCGTATTTCTGCGGCTGCCGCCACTGCCGCGCCGCCTTCCACGCCGACACGGGCTGGTGGCTCCCCCTGAACGAACTCGACCCGCGCCTCAAGAATCCGCGCGCACCCCTCTGGAAGGCCTTCATCGAATGGCGCAAGTCCAAGGCCGCCGACTGGGTCATCGGGCTCAGGCGCAAGGCCCGCACTGTCAATCCCCACGTCCTCATCTGCCGCTACAACACCCACGGCGGCTTCACCACCACCTCCGCCCCCTACCAGAAGGGCAACGACCTCATCGAGTTCACCCGCGTCGTCAACTTCCTCGGCACCGAGGTCATGCCCCGCAACTGCCTCGTCTGCGCCCGCGCCCTCATCCCCTTCCGCAAGGTCTTCAACCTGCTGCGCGAGGCCACACACATCCCCATCTGGGCCTGGCTCTACGGCGCCCACCCCGACGCCCGCTACTTCGCCTGGGCCGCCTGCAACATCGCCGCGGGCACAGGCTTCATCCACAGCAAGCCAGGCGAGGACAACTACCTCGCCTTCCGAACCCATCCCGACAACATGGACATCGCCCTGGCGCGACCCACCGCCCAGATCGTCCTGCTCTTCTCGCAGCACAGCCGCGACTGGAACACCCGCGTCTCCATGAGCTTCCACAACCTCGGCATCGCCCAGACCCTCGAGGAACTCCACATCCCCTACCGCGTCTTCGCCGAATTCTCCCTCACCCCCGAAAAGCTCAAGGGCATGAAAGCCATCATCGTCGGCGCCTCCGCCTGCCTCTCCGACCGCGACATCGAGGCCATCCGCGCCTTCGCACGCCAGGGCGGCACCGTCCTGCTGGGCTGCAACGCCGCCACCTGCAACGAACTGGGCATCCCCCGCGAGAAGTGGCCCTTCCAGAAGGAGTTCCGCCTGCGTCCGCGCGAACGGCACATCAAGGGCCTCATCGTGTCGGCCGCCGCGGGGCGCGACGGCGCCCCCGTCAAACTGCTCAAGCCCCTGGCCTATTTCGGCCCTGGCGGCAAGCGCCCCGCCGCCGAGGAGAAGCCGCTCCTCTGCGGCTTCGACGCCGAGGGCAACGCCTACCCGCTCGTCTACGACGCCAAGTTCGGCAAGGGCCGCATCCTCTACGAGGCCGCCCCCATGGGCCTCTCGCTCTTCATCGGCGAACTCGGCAAGGTCGGCGGCAAATGGCCCTACGAACTCGACGAGGCACTCGCCACCCTCTACCGCCCCTATCTCGGCAACCTCTTCGGCCACGCCACCCCGTGGGAGGTCGACGCCCCCTTCAAAGTCGCCACCGAACTCTACCGCCAGGGCGACGCCCTCGTCGCGCACTTCCTGAACGGACAGGGCGCCACCCTCAAAAAGGGCGACACCTACACCGTCAATCCACCAGGCGAATCCTGGCCCCCCCTCCAGAAGGACATCCAATTCACCCTCAACGCCTCTGGCGTCAAGACCGTCTACGCAGTCTCCCCCGACTTCAAGGGACACCAGCCCGTCCCCTTCACCCGAAACGGCGACTCGATCACCGTCACACTCCCCAAATCCCTGCTTCGCGCCTACACCCTCGTCTGGATGAAACGCTGATCTCCCGAGAACGGCCCGCAGCCGCCTCGGCTTTCCCGGATCTTCCGGATCTTCCGGATTTCCCGGATCTTCCGGATTTCCCGGATCTTCCGGATTTCCCGGATCTTCCGGATTTCCCGGATCTTCCGGATTTCCCGGATCTTCCGGATTTCCCGGATCTTCCGGATTTCCCGGATCTTCCGGA
>JAEEXV010000371.1 GCA_016287975.1 Lentisphaeria bacterium
ACGTTCGGCGACATCGGCGCGGACCTGGGCGTCGGCAACGCGGGCGCGCTGCTCCTGCGCGAATCGTCGGGCAGCGTCGTCGACGGCTGCCGCTTCGATGGCAACCAGGGGCACGGCGCGGGGGCCGTCTCCCTCTACGGGGCCACTGTGGACTTCCGCAAGTGCCGCTTCGTCCGCAATGTCTCCAGCGGCAGCGGCGGCGCCGTGACCGCCAGTTCAGGCTACTATTACTATGGCGACCCGGGACAGGCCGCGCCGGAAGCCGCCTTTGCCAACTGCCTCTTCCTGGACAACCGCGCCATGTCCGACTTCTCCGACCTGAATTTCGGCGACGGCTGCGGCGCTGCCCTCGTGAATGCGACTTTCTGCGGCGGCAAGGCCACCGGAGGCCATGCAGTCCGTTTCGGCGGCGCGACAATCGTCCTCAACTGCGTCCTGACAGGGACAGCCACCATAGGCAACTACGCCACGCTGTCGGCGGACTACTGCTGCACATTGGACGACTGGACTGCCAATGGCAGCGGCAACATCTGCTCCGCCCCCATGCTGACGCCTTCGGGGATGCTCCGCGCGGGAAGCCCCTGCATCGATGCGGGTGCTTCAACCAACGCGCCGTCGTCGGACCTTTATGGCAACACACGCCCTGCCGGAATCTCCGTGGACATCGGCTGCCACGAGTTCCACGACGCCGACGAGGACGGCATCCCCGACTTCCTCGAAGGCGTCTCTGGCCTCCTGCCCAATGGCGACGCCGACAACGACGGCCTCTCCAACCTGCAGGAGTATCTCCTTGGCACGGACATGAACGCCGCCGACACCGACGGCGACGGGATGGGCGATTCCGCAGAGTTGGCGGCGGGATACGACCCGATTTGCTTCACGAACCTGCTTTACGTCTCCCCCTCTGGCAACGACAGCGCCAGCGGCCTGTCGCCCGCAAGCGCCCTCGCGTCGCTTGGCGCGGCGGTCGCGGCGGCTCAGGAAGAGGCGACGCGCGAGAACGTCGTCCTCGTGGCGGCGGGCACCTACGCGGGCGCCCCCAACCGCAACCTTGACTTCAATGGCACGGACATCAAGCTGATTTCCACGGCGGGTTCTGCTTCGACCATCATCGACCTGGACGGGGCGGGAAGGCTTCTTTCCCTCTCCCACGGCGAGACGCTGGCCAGCCGCCTTGAGGGCTTCACCGTCCGCAACGGCTACGCCGACAGCCACGGCACGGCCGTCAGCCTCTCCAACGCTTCGCTCGACATCCGGAACTGCGTCTTCGAGGGCAACCGCTCTGGCCGCAAGGTCACCTACGACTACGGGAACGGCCAGTCGGAATCCCACTGGGAGGGCGGCACGGCCTCGGCGGCCGTCTACGCCTCCGGCGCGCCGGTGAGAATCACGGGGACGGCCTTCCGCCGCAACATCTCGCGCGAGGCGACGTTCGGCGACATCGGCGCGGACCTGGGCGTCGGCAACGCGGGCGCGCTGCTCCTGCGCGAATCGTCGGGCAGCGTCGTCGACGGCTGCCGCTTCGATGGCAACCAGGGGCACGGCGCGGGGGCCGTCTCCCTCTATGACGCGACGGCATCCTTCGCCGCGTGCGTCTTCCGGCACAACTTCTCGACCGGCTACGGCGGCGCCCTGACTGCCTTCGCGGGATGGAACTACTATGGCGCCTTCGGGGAGATCCATCCATGCCTTTTCTTGGAAAACTGCCTCCTGCAGGGCAACCGCGCGCTGACGGACTGCTCCGACCTGTACGGCGGCGACTACTTCGACGTCTCGCTCGTCCACACGACCATCTTCGGCGGCCAGGCCGCCGGGGGACACGGCATCCGCCTTGGCGGCGACTGCGCCGCAGCCAACAGCATCCTCCAGGGCGATTGCGCCCTTGGCGACTGCGCCACGCTGTCGGCGGACCGCAACTGCACATCGGACGACTGGACTTCCAATGGCACTGGCAACATCACCTCCGATCCGCTGCTGACTGGCGCGGGGATGCTCAAGGCGGAAAGCCCCTGCATTGACGCCGGGACATCGACAGCAATGCCTTCGACCGACCTCTTCGGCAACGCGCGTCCGGCGGGGCAGGCCGTGGACATCGGCTGCCACGAGTTCCTCGACGCCGACGAGGACGGCATCCCCGACTTCCTGGAGGGGAGCGGCGGCCTTCTGCCCAATGGCGACGCCGACAACGACGGGCTTGCCAACATAGACGAATATCTTCTTGGAACAGACATAAATGCGGCGGACACCGACGGCGACGGCATGGCGGACGCGGCGGAGATCGCCCAGGGGCGGAAGCCGCTTCTGCCCACGCTGGTCGTCCACGTGTCGCCCAGCGGAAACGACGCCAACGACGGGCAGACGGCCGCATACGCCAAGCGGACGCTCGCGTCCGCCATCGAGGCGGTCCAGATTCCCGGAACGGAGGCCGTCGTGACGCTTGGGCCGGGCCTCTATGCGGGAAGCGGCAACCGCAACCTGAATCCCGAAGGCTATGACATCGCCTTCGTCTCCTCGGCAGGGGCGTCCCAGACGCACATCGACCTGGCCGAAGGCGGCGCCTTCCTTACGCTGAACCACGGCGAATCCTCCGGAAGCCGTCTCGCGGGCCTCACCTTCCTCAACGGGCGCGAGACTCTCCCGGCCATCCAGCTGAACGGAACCAGCCTGGCCATCTCCGGATGCGTCTTCCGCGACTTCGGGCATGTCGGCGATGTCGCGGACTACATGTACTATGGAGAGGACTACACGACGGCCTGCCTGCTCAAGGCGGTCGATGCGTCATGCGCCATCGAGGACACGGAAATCACGCGGTGCGCCTTCCTGCCGGACTGCGCGCTGATTGCGGCCAGCGGGGCGGCCCTGACCATGGAGCGCTGCCGGATCCACGGCAACACCTCGGGCTGCGGAAGTCTTCTGCGCTTCAGGGAATCGCAGGTCGCCATGACGAATGTCATGGTCGCGAAGAACAACACCTCCGTCTCCGGCGGAATCCTGCAGCTCGACTCGGGCCCGTGGACGTCCGGCAATTCCCTCTTGACGCTTGTCAACTGCACCGTCGCCGAAAACACGGACGGGACGGCCCCCGTCCTGTCGGGGGGCGGCGCCGTGGAGATGGTGAACACGGTCTTCCGCGGGCGAGTCGACGGATGCGCCCTCGGCCTGTCCCATTGCGCCGTGGACGGGGCCTACGCCGGTGCCGGCGACCACTGCTTCGTCCCCGAGGGGCTTGCCGGCGGCATCTTCCTGACCTCGCAATCCTCCTGCATCGACGCTGGGACGGCGCAGGGCGCCCCCGCGACCGACCTGGCGGGCACCGCGCGTCCCCAGGGCGAAGCCGTGGACGTCGGGTGCGAGGAATACAGGGATTCGAACGGGGACGGCATCAGCGACTTCTATGACTTCTGGTGCGGCGGGAACCTGCAGCCGGACGGCGACCTGGACGGGGACGGCCTGACCAACCTCCAGGAGATGCTTCTGGGAACGGATGCGGGCGACGGCGACAGCGACGGCGACGGCCTCGCCGACGGCTGGGAGGCCGCCTGCGGCACGGATCCGCTGAGGAACGACGCCGACGAGGATCCGGACGGAGACGGCCTCGCCAACTGGGAGGAGCTCCAGGCGGGGACGGATCCCCTGGAGGCGGACACGGACGGTGACGGGCATGACGACGGATGGGAGGTACGCATCGCCTTCAGCAACCCCGCGCAGGCGGACTTCGACGGCAGCCAGACCGCCGTCCTCTCCCTGACGGGGAACCTCTTCACGGACAGCGACGGCGGCTGGGAGGCCGACGGGACGGGCGCCCGCGCCCGGGGGCGCTCCGGATGGCTCCAGTACAGCCTCCAGGTTCCCGCAAACGGCATCTACATGCTGGAGGTGTCCGTCTCGGAGGCCGGTAGCGGCGCCTCCGCCTTCGACCTCTCCTGCAGCATCGACGGCGCCTCCACCGGCGCCTTGATGAGGATTCCGCTGGCCGCCGACCGCACAGGCACGGGATGCTGCCTGACGCCGTTCCTGAGGAGCGGCGCGCACGCCGTCCGGCTTGGATGGAACAATGTCTATCGGAACACGTCCCTGCGCGTGGATTCGCTGCGGCTGCTGGCCCTCTCCGGACCGGACGCCGACGAGGACGGGCTGCCCGACTGGGCGGAGACGCGCCTGGACGCGATGAGCGCCGCCACGCTGCCGGCGCGCAGCCTGGTCTCCCCCGTCTGCATCGAGGGCGGCAACGCCTCCTTCATCGAGCAGATCGAAATCTCCGGCTACTACGTCCCCTCCGGCGGAACCGACCCCGAGCCGGAGGCGCGCCGCATCGCCGGCAACCGCTGGTTCGCCGACCTGCCCCTCGACCCGGACGGGGAGACGCCCGTCTCCGTCACGGTCACCTACCAGGATTCCGCCGTCTCGGTCTCCGGCAGCATCCTCTGGGAGGCGGTCGACACGACCTCGCTGGAGGCGCTGGACATCCGCAGGGGCGACGAGTTGCTTCTTGGCGCGGACCTGCCTGAAGGCGTGCAGTCGTGGACGCTCACCGTCGGCGGGGTCTCCTACGCCATGGGGCGGGGGGACGTGCGCCGCCAGGCCTTCGGCACGGCCGGCGAGGTCGCCGTCTCCGCAGCCTGGACGGGACTTGACAGCCAGGAGCACGTCAATGCGGCAGTCGTCCGCGTCCATTCGGCCGACCTGGGCGGCGCCCATGTCTGCCACGTGCACAGCGAGCGGCGCTGGAACGCCGCGGCCAGCGACGGCGGCATCCATACGGAAATCGACCGCGACATCCAGACGACCGCCCTCGGATACGCCGACGGTGCCTTCCGCTTCCTCATCGAGGGCAGGACGCCCGCCACTGCATACGCCACCGCGCGCCTCGGCGAGGGCGGCCCCGTCCTGGACACGGCGAAAATCCACGTCATCGAGACCGCCACCCACGTTGGCGACGGATACCACCGCGTCATCGCCGACTTCGGTGACGGCACGGTCCTCTACGACGGCTACGTTGTCGCGGGGCAGGTCGTGGAGGGGATGAGCGTCACCGTGACCCTGTGGGGCACGAACAGCACCTTCGAGGACGGCACGCAGGAGAAGACCTTCACATGGGAGAGCTTCGACGCCTCGGGCGAGCTGCACTTCAGCATCCTTGGCGGGCGCTCCTTCACCACCTGCATGACCGTCATCCTCTACCAGGACGGCGAGGAGGTCTGGCGTCTCCAATGAGGTTCACCGCCGCACATGTGGCGCTTTTCGCCCTGCATTGCGCAGCTCTCCTCCTTGCGGATGGGACGGGTGTGCGCCTTGTGCCGCCGCGCGTCTCGCTGGGGCGTTTCCCCGCGAACCGTCCGCCATCGGCGGAGATTGTCCTGGTGAACGGCGGCGACGCGCCGCTGGAGGGCGTCCGCGTCCGCACTGGATGCGGCTGCCTCTCCGCCGTGACTGACGGGGACGCCGTCCAGCCCGGCGGGCGGCTGCGCATCCGCCTCTCCGTCGCGGCTGAGAAAATCGCGGGGCCGTTCTCGCACGGCGTGTTCGTCGAGGCGGGGGAGAATCTCCTCCGCGCCTCCGTGACGGGAGAGGCCGTGCCCCTGTTCGCCGTCCGTCCGCAGGACGCGATCAATCTGGGCGACGTCGCCTGCGGCTCGCCGCTCCAGGCGGAGTTCCTGCTGAATGCGGCGGAAGCCGCATCGGTTGGAAGGATTTCGGCTGCGTCCCTTGAGGCGGAGGCCGTCAAATTGTCGCCCGCCTCGTTCCGCGTCGTCCTGCGCGGGACTGCCCCGAAAGGACCTGGACGCTTCCGCCTTTCTGTCTCCGTCCCCATTGTCTCCCCCGAAGGCTGGAAGCCCGTTGACCTTGCCGTGTTCGGGAACGCAGTCGCGCCTCCGGCCAATGCACTCTTCGGAAAGCCTTTTGACAAATAGACGCCCCGATGGCCCCACAGAAGGAAGAAACCATGCGCCAGAGCTTCCACATGCCATTCGATGTTTTCGCAGCAGTCCTGCGCCTTGCCTTGACTGTGCTTCTTGCGCTCGCCCATGTCCGTCTCCTCCTTGCGAACCTGCCGTACGAGTGCGCGACATGCAGCGGGACGGAGGAGGAATGCGACTGCGGCGAGGATGAGGCACCACTGGACGAGGAAGGGGCCGTCGACGGGGAAAGATGCTGCGGAAGGGACGACGAGGGTGCCGGTTTCGGCAGCGTCAGGCTGAGGATCCCCTTCGGCCGTCCGCTTCACGAGGAGCTGAACCTTCAGGGCCAGTTCAGCCTGTACGCCGTGTCGGCCTCGCCGCTGGTCTACACGACGCAGTACCTCCAGTACCGCAACAGGCTTCTCGACCGCATCCTGCAGACCGAGGTCGCGCCAGCGTATTGCGAACGCATCCTCGGTGCGGACTGGGAGGGGCGCCTGGAGAGCCTCGCCGTCTTCGGGCGCGTTGTCACGGACGGCACGCTGCCCCCGGACACCACCCATCAGGTGCGCATCCTCGGCGCGAAGCGGGAGCCCATCGTCTTCCAGTTCACCTTGGACGACCCCGTCGGGCGTCCCGTCGGCGAGAAGGCGACGCTCCGCCTGACGCTGCGGATGAGGGACTCATCGGGAAACGAGACGGTTTCTGTCCCGCACTACTACGACCTCTGCTTCGGGAACG
>JAEEXV010000372.1 GCA_016287975.1 Lentisphaeria bacterium
GCCGCCCGCGGGGACTTCGAGCGCCGCCTCGGCGCCGCCGACGGGGGCCCAGTGGCCCATCGCCACGTCATAGCGCTCCAGCGGCGCGGGGCCCGTCAGCGTGACGCGGGCGGCACGCTGATAGTCGAGGTTGACGACCAGCGCATGCGTCGCCTTGCCTCCCTTGCCGAAGCATCCCAGCAGCCAGCCCTTGACGGGGGGCACGCGGCAGAAGAAGTTGTTGTTTTCGGCGACGCAGCGTTCCGCCTCGACCAGCCCCTGCGGGACATTCTTCAGGCGCGGCTTCAACTGGAACGCGGCGTCAACGGGCAGTTCCGCTGCGCCGAAGGGGATTTCACCCGTGTGATAGGCACCGATGCTCTCCAGCCCCCACAGTTCCGTCGCAATCGCCTTGAACTCGCGGTTCACCGCCGCGACGGGACGCCACAGCGGGCCTGGCTGCCCCGTCGAGAGGTCGCGCACGCTGCCCCAGTGCCCCGGGCAGCCGTAGACATAGTTCGACAGCCCCTTCGAGCCGTAGGCGAGGCTCGTGTAGGCGAGATACCGATATTCCTCGCCAGTCGGCACGCGCGTCAGCGCCGTCCACGAGCAGGCCTGGACGATGTTCATCGTCGGCACCCCGTATTTGCGGCCCGCCTCGCGCACGATCGCCTGGTTCAGGAAATACGAGCCGTCGTCGCCGTCCTTGTAGAAGTGGTATTTGTCGTAGGAGAGCAGCTGCGGCTTCAGGCGCTCGAAGTATTCGCCGATGTGCGCCTGGTAGGAGGCGATCGGCGTGCCCTCGTGCCCCAACTGGTTCGGGCGCGCCCCGATCGGGAACATGTTGTTGTAGTGCAGGATCTCCGGCGCGTGTTTCTCGATGAAGGCCACGGTCTTCTGCGCGCCCAGCATCTTCGCGCCGCCCGGCTCGTCCCCGCAGTGCACCGCCAGGAGGGCGGGGTGGCCCTTGAGGCTCTCCAGCCACAGCCGCCCGCGCCGCGCGTTCTCAGGCGACTTGGTCAGCGGCAAAGTGGTCCACAGGATGCCCTTGAGGCCGTGGCGGTGGAGGGTGTCCAGATCCGCCTCGGTCATGCCCCAGCCCAGCGTCCAGCCGCCCGCCGCGAGTTCCGCGGCGAGGTCGTCGCTCATCTCAGGACCCGCCCAGTAGGCGACGATGGGCTCGGTCAGGCGCCACGGCACGGGCTTCTTCACGCGCGCCACTTTCGGCTGCGGATCCGGCAGGGCCTTGTCCACGAAGGCGACGCGGCGCACGTCGATCTTGCCGAATTTGCTCAGGAGCTTCCCGTCCTTGTCACGATGCTGCCACTGCCGCAGGAAGATGCGGACATGGGCGATCGGTTCCGCAGTGCCCTCGACCTCCTCCAGTTTCCAACTGCCCAGCCAAATCGTGTACAGCCTGCCCTTGCGGGTGATGCGGAAGCACCCCTCCGACTTGTTGCCGACCCAGAAGGCATCGCCCTTGCGCGGCGTGCCGACGTAGGCTGCGGCCCGCGCGTTGCCAGTGAGCCAGCCGTCGGTCAGCCCCGCCTCCGCCGCCAGCGCCCCCTTCGCCGTGACGATGTAGAGCAGCACATCGCCCATGAAACTCTTGTCCGCAGGCAGTTCCCACGCCAGATCCAGCTGCGCCGTGAAGTCCCCCGCAACTGGCTTCTCCAACGGACGGTCGAACTCCACGCGGTATTCGCGCCCTGGCTTCTCTACTGGCACAAAGCCCGTCACGCGCCACGCCGTGCCGCACGCCTCCGAGACCACATTCGTCGCCGAAATCTGGTACGCCTTCCGCCACCCCGCGCCCAGGCCCCCCGCAGGGCACTCGTCAAAGCCCGCGCCCAGCGCAAACGCACCGCAAAGCATCACAATCCAACTCGCAATCCAACGCATCCCGCATCTCCTCCAGGTTTTGGACTTCAATCTGTCGTCGCCATTATTGTAATCACCGCCAATCGCCAATTCTATCAAAATAATCCCGATTCTTTGCAATATAGTACGAAAATGCCCAGACCCCAGACTTCAGACCCCAGACCCATCGGGGAGCCCAGCGTTCTGTGCCGTCCCATTCTTGGGGCGGGAAATGACCCCAGACCCATCGGGGAGCCCAGCGTTCTGTGCCGGCCCATTCTTGGGCCGGGAATTGCCTCGCAAATTCCATCCATTCCATCCATGCTTACCCGCCATTTACACGACAACCACTTTCCTGAGCCAGGCTTTCCGCTGTCGGTGCAGGAGAAACTGCAGTTCACCTACCTGATTCCGCATGCCCACCTGACCTGGCTGGAGATCGTGCTGGTGCTGTCGGGGTACGGCGTCAACCAACTGGAATCTGGCAGCCACGACATCCACGGCGGCGATTTGCTAATTCTCCCCAGTCGCGAGAAGCACACCTACCATGAATACCACGACCTGCGTTTCGTGAATCTGCTGGCCGACTGGGAGGAACTGCGCATCGACCTGCGTGATCTGGCGGATCGCCCCGCCTTCCAATATCTTTTCGGCACCGACGACTACCGCTGCTTCCGCCTCGACCCAGGCTATTTTGAGACCATCCGCACCGCGCTCTCCGAACTGCGCCTCACCATCCAAAAGGCCGAGCCTGGCTACCACTTCGCCGCCATCCACCAGTATTGCCGCATCCTCGACCTCATCTGCGACGGCTACGACCACGCCCTCCAGCACGGCCCGCAGTCCTCCGAGGACCGCATCATCCGCCTGGAGGAATACCTCCAGCACCACTTCGCCGAGAAATTCACCACTGCCTGGATGTGCCGCCAGGCGATGGTCTCCCGCACCCAGCTCTTCACGCTTTTCCAACGCTATTTCCAGACCCCGCCCCTGGAACGCCTCGTCCAGATCCGCATGCGCCATGCCTGCCGCCTCCTCCACGAGACCACCCTGCCCATCGGCCAAATCGCCGCCCAGTGCGGCTATGACAGCCAGTCCCTCTTCACCCTCCATTTCCGCCAGCGCCACGGCATGACCCCGCGCCAGTTCCGCCTCCGCGGCTGATCGGCGGCAAAAAAAGAGGTCAAATCGCAAAGCAACTTGCCTTCACGCGGGCCCTTCATTCCAGCTACTCTATGGGTTGCGCGTTTTCGGGCGTCAATCCCATGAGGAACTCTTCAACTGGGACGGCGGTGACATGGGCTGACACCTGCACCTTGCGTTCCCCTCGGTAGAGCAGCCACCCCCGTGCCTCGGGATAGTCGGAAAGAAAGGCCTCCAGGGATGCCGCGTCTCTGCGGTCGGCGTGGCTGGCGTTCTTGACTTCCAGCGCGACAAAGGCATTGGCTCCATAAATCACGAAATCGACCTCGAGGCCATTTTTCGTGCGCCAGAAGAACAGCTCATTTGGCTCATCGAGGTAGTCGTTCCAGGCGCGCAGATGCTGGTAAACCAGTCCTTCCAGGCATGCGCCGTCGATTTCGCATGGATTGTCAAGAGGCCCCTTGGGCCGCAACGCCCGAAATACGCCAGTGTCGAAAAAATAGAACTTGTCGTGTCCGATGAGTTGTCGTTTGGCCCGACGCGTGAAAACAGGCAGCCTGGAGGCGATCATCATTTCATCCAGGATGTCGAAATATGCATCGAGCGTCGACCGCTTGATTCCCGCCTCGCGCGCAATGGCGCTTATGGACAGCACGCTCCCATGGGAAAAACTCGCGACTTGCAGGAAACGCGCAAATGAATCAAGGTTTCGGATGATCCCCTCGGTCGCAATCTCCTCTTCCAGATACAACGCCAGATAACTCTTCAGGACCTCTGCGCTGGAACTGTTTTCGGGATATCGGACCAGGGGGATCATGCCAAATTGCAACGCATCCTCCAGACAAAAATCCTCCCCCATCTCAAGAGCAAGAAACGGATGGCACAGACGCTTGATTGCCCTGCCCGCCAAAAGGTCAACCGAGGCATTGCGTTTCAGTTTCCGAGCACTGGATCCCGTCATGATGAAACGCAGGTTGCAACGCTTGTCCATCAACTCATGAATGACGTCAAGCACGCCAGGGGCACGCTGGATCTCATCAATGATGACCGTCGCATCGTGCGTCCGAAAACCAATGTGGTTCTTCAGACGTTCGGGAAAAGCCCGCAACTCTCGCCGTAGACCAGCATCTAAAAGGGATATCCGTATCGCGTCTGGAAAACAGGCATCAAGCCAGGTCGTCTTGCCCGTGCCGCGAGGCCCAAACAAAAAATAACTCCCCGGCACATCCTTCATGAAGCGTTTCTTCGTGATCATGACACTTTCCCCGTCCCAGTTGCCACTGCCCTGACGCATTGCTTCAATATACATCATGCTCCATGGTTTTCACCAATCATGCGGCGTTTTTTCCGGCGGTTCTGTAAAATCCACAGCGTTTTTTACGGAACCGCCGGAAAAAACGCCGTCTGGAGATGTATATGGTTTCGCTTTGATTCCCTTGAATCTTGAATCCTGAATCTTGACGGCGAATCTGGAATCCTGAGCCGCCCTGAATCTTGAATCCTGGATTTTGAGCCGCCCTGAATCTTGAATCCTGGATCTTGAACCGCCCTGCATCTTGAATCCTGGATCTTGAACCGCCCTGCATCTTGAATCCTGGATCTTGAGCCGCCGTGAATCTTGAATCCTGGATTTTGAGCCGCCCTGAATCTTGAATCCTGGATCTTGAGCCGCCCTGCATCTTGAATCCTGGATCCTGAACCGCCCTGAATCTTGAATCCTGGAATCTTGAGCCGCCCTGAATCTTGAATCCTGGATCTTGAGCCGCCTTGAATCTTGAATCCTGGATCTTGAGCCGCCCTGAATCTTGAATCCTGGATCTTGAGCCGCCCTGAATCTTGAATCCTGAATCTTGAGCCGCCCTGAATCTTGAATCCTGGATCTTGAGCCGCCCTGAATCTTGAATCCTGAATCTTGAGGCACCTTGAATCTTGAATCCTGGATCTTGAGCCGCCCTGAATCTTGAATCCTGAATCTTGCCCCCAAGGGTTGGCAACTGCTAGGGAGCATGGCGGGTTTGCAATGCGCCTGGGGCGCAATTTCCGAAACACGCTCTATAGTATCCCGATATCCGCCAGATGCCGCGTTTTCCAGCCATTTGACCTGCGATGCCAACCATCCGTCCATTTGAGGAGCGGGACGCCGCCGCCGTCTCCCGCGTGATGTTCGAGAGTTTCAAGACCTTCCTGGGCGATCGGATGGGCGACCGTCCCGCGCCGCCCGACTACTGGATCCGCAATGCCGTCCGCACGGGCGAGAACCTGGTCGGGGCGGCCTATGTCGCGGAGGAGGCGGGCCAGGTGATCGGGTTCATCAGCGTCACCGCGAACACGCGCTTCGGCTTCGGCACCCTCGCCGAGATCGGCGTCGATCCCGCGGTCTTCGCGAAGGGGACGGGGCGCGCGCTCTTCGAGGCGGCCGAGGCCTTCTGGAAGAGCCACCACCTGCGCAAGGTCACCACCTGCACCTCGCACATCAACACCCGCGCACAGGCCTACTACGCCAGGATGGGCTTCCATGAAGAGGGCCGCCTCAAGGACCACTTCTTCCCCGGCATCGACGAAATCCAGCTCGCCAAGTTCTACCAGAATCCCTGAATCACCACCCGCCATGTTCATCGACATCCACGCCCACGCCTATCTCTTCCCCTATCCCCCCCAGGATGGCCGCACCCAGTTCTGCACCGCCGAGGAGGTCCTCCGACGCTATGACGAACACGGCATTGAAAAGGGCGTCCTGCTGCCGCTGATCGGCCCCGAGGAGTACATCGCGCAGTCCAACTCCGAGATCCTCGAGATCTGCAGGCGCTGGCCCGACCGCTTCATCCCCTTCTTCAACCTCGACCCGCGCGGCATCCACAACTCCCCGTTCACCGACTTCTCCCCCTGGATCGACTGGTTCAAGGAACACGGCTGCCTGGGCGTCGGCGAGTTCATGCCCAACATGTACTTCAACGACATCATGGTGCAGAACGTCTTTCGGCAGGTCGAGGCGGCCGGCCTCCCGCTCATCTTCGACGACTGCACCACCATCGGCGGACACTACGGCCTCGTCGACGACCCAGGCCTCCCCCAGCTCGAACTCTGCCTCAAGCGCTTCCCCAAACTCATCTTCCTCGGGCACGGCCCCGCCTTCTGGAGCGAAATCGGCACCCTCGACACCGTCGGCGACCGCGCGGGATACCCCAGCTACCCCGTCCGCGCCGAGGGCGCCGTCCCCAGACTCTTCCGCCGCTACCAGAACATGTGGGGCGACCTTTCCGCGGGGTCGGGGGCCAATGCCCTGATGCGCGACGAGGCCTACGCCGTCAAGTTCCTCAACGAGTTCCAGGACCGCCTCTGCTTCGGCACCGACATCTGCTCTCCCACCCAGAAACTCCCCCTCGGCGACTTCCTCATCCGCCTCCGCGACGAAGGCAAACTCGCCCCCGACGCCTTTGAGAAAATCGCCCGCGGCAACGCCATCCGACTGCTGAAACTCAACGACAGGACTTGACTTTTCGCCAAAAAGGCGTATAATTGATAAAACGCCATTGCGTCCCTGCGAAAGCGACTGGGACGGCAAGTCAATCCACTCCCATCGGAAACACCACCATGCGACGAACTTTCACGCTCATTGAACTGCTTGTCGTCATTGCTATCATTGCGATTCTTGCCTCGATGCTGCTGCCCGCCCTCGGCAAAGCCCGCGACAAGGCACGCTCGGCGGGCTGCATCAACAACCTCAAGCAACTGGGTGTGGCGCTGGTCATGTACAGCAACGACTGGGACGACTGGATGCCCCCCAGTGCCTGCGGCAGCACCAAATGGACCTGGTACACGATTCTCGGCGACAACAAGGACAACACTTCCGCCTGCGGGTATGTGCCGTATTTCTCCAACTCCGAGAGGAGCTCGAACTCGGTCTGGCGGTGCCCCGCGGAGAAAATCCCCTTCGGCAGTTATTCCAAGGGGCAGTTCCAGTATCCGCAGTATGCCATCAACGGGTGGATTGCTGGCGGCTACAACAGTGACGCGAACCAATCTGGCGCCAAGAAATATATGCGCGCCCGCATGTACAAGCGAATCCAGATCACCCAGCCCGCCAAGGTCAAGTATGTCATCGACAACGCCAACCAGGGTGGTCATTCCTGCGACTATCCATTCGTCGCAGGCTGGCGTCACGGCGCCCCCGACACCCGCCCGGGACATGCCAGCCACCCGCTTTACGGCCGTGACTCCTCCGCCTGGGCATCAGACTCGTCCCGCACCAACTACTGCCTCCTCGACGGGCATTGCGAATCCCGCAACATGAAGCAGTTCATGCCCTCTGGCGGCCCTGGCAACGCCACTTTCATGATCAGCGACGACGACGGCAAGGCGATCTGCGGCTACACGGTCACCACTGGATTCATCTGGAAGGCTGAGTAATCGCCTTTTCCTTGAGGAGGGAAAAACTATCGGGCGTGGCAATGTCGGCGCAATGCGGCTTGCCACGCCCCTACGGAATCGGCGTTCGGCGCGCGGAATATCGTCCAAAACCATGGTAAAATGGCTGGTTTTGGACGATATTTTTATAAATACTGTCCAAAACCATGGTTGCAGACTGGGTTTTGGACATTATTTTAAAGCATTGGAGGGTGGTCTTTTGAACAGGAGGCTTTGGTGATGGAGACTCGGATTGGTCGTCAACGGGAGTGCGAATTGTTGCAGCAGGCGCTTTCCTCGCGTCGGTCGGAGTTTGTGGTGTTGTATGGTCGCCGCCGCATTGGGAAGACCTTTCTGGTGCGGAGTTTTCTGGGCGACAAGATAGACTTTTTGTTTGTCGGGGGTCATCGGCAGAAGGCTGGGGTGCAGTTGGAGAATTTTCGGAAGTCGCTGCTTCGGTATGGTGGCGAGGCGGGGATGGCGGCGTTTCGCGACTGGGCGGAAGCATTTGAGGCGCTGGAGAGATTTTTGGAGCGGCTTCCTTCGGGGAAGCGCAAGATTCTCTTTTTTGACGAGATGCCGTGGATTGACACGAAGCAGAGCGATTTTGTGGAGGCGCTGGAGTATTTTTGGAACAGCTGGGCGATGTATCGGGATGACGTGGTGCTGATTGCGTGCGGCAGCGCGACCTCGTGGATGGCGGACAAGTTGCTGTCGAACCAAGGTGGGCTGCATGGTCGGATTACACAGCAGATCTATTTGCGTCCGTTTACGTTGCGCGAATGCCGAGAGTATCTTCTGGCGCATGGCATGGACTGGCCGTTGCAGCAGATCGTTGAATGCTACATGGTCTTTGGCGGAGTGCCTTTTTACTGGAGCCTTCTGGATCCGCGCTTGAGCCTTCCCCAGAACATCGACCATCTGTTGTTTCAACGCGGAGGCCTCCTGCACGAGGAGTTTTCCGAATTGTACACGGCGTTGTTTTCCAATGCAGAGCATTATATCGACGTGGTGGGTGCCTTGGCGCGTCGGCATGGCGGCATGACGCGCGACGAGGTGGCCGCGGCGACAGGACTGGGCGGCGGCGGTCTCTCACGGATTCTGCGCAACCTCGAACGCTGCGATTTCATCGGCGTCTACTCGCAGTTCGGCCTCCGCACCCGCAAGAGCATCTACCGTCTGCAGGACTTCTATACCCTCTTCTACCTGAAGTTCCTTCAGGACGAGAACTCATACGATCCAGAATACTGGTCGCACCACTTCCTGTCGCCGCAGGTTGGCGTCTGGGCTGGACTGACCTTTGAACTGGTCTGCCTCACGCATCTGCAGCAGATCAAGCGGGCGTTGGGCATTGCAGGGATGGAGACGCAGGTGTCGACGTGGCGCTGCGCCGCCAGCAGGAACGCCGCAAGCGGGCAGCCCTCCAAAGGCGCGCAGATCGACTTGGTTGTCGAGCGGGCGGACAAGATCATCCACCTGTGCGAAATCAAGTTCGCCGCTGGGAAATTCACCATCTCCAAGGAATATGCGACGCGCCTCCAGGAGCGTTTGGAACTCTTCCGCGAGGCGACCCATACCCGCTGCGCCCTCGTGCAAACCTTCATTACCCCCGAAGGGCTCGCCGAAGGCGGACACCGCGCCATCGTCCATAGCCAGGTCATCGGCGAGGATCTGTTCGCGTGACGCTGGGCCAATCCCCCGCCCATGTCGGCGCGGGCCGCGATCGGCGCCTGGCGCATGCCGATTCCGCCGCAAGAATGCGGCGGCACGGCACCGCGGAGGATGGCGCATGGGGCAGGCGGCGCGAAAACAGCGGTGGCGGCGCACAGGCGGGGCAATGGGGCCTGGCGGCGCGCGTCCCAAGTCCCGTCCAAAGTCCCAAGTCCCGTCCCAAGTCCCGTCCCAAGTCCCGTCCAAAGTCCAGCGTCCAAAGTCCAAAGTCCCGTTACCCAAGTCCCCGCGTCCCAAGTCCCGTCCAAAGTCCAGCGTCCAAAGTCCAAAGTCCCATCACTCAAGTCCAATAGTCCCAAAGTCCAAAGTCCCTGTCGTTTCAATCGTTTTTTTCAATCGCCGCTTGCATACATAGATTGCCGATGTATATTAAGAAGCATAGACGGCCTATGTATGTGCCGCCATGAAACAAGGAGGTGCGAGATGTCAGAGCAACTGGAAGAGTACATGCTGGCGTGTACGCGTGGATTGGAGGGGGATCCCGCCTTGCGGCAGCGGGTGATGCAGGAGATTGGGGGGCATTTGGAGGAGAGCGTGGAGGAAGGGGTGGCGTCGGGGAAGCCGCGTGAAGCGGCGTGTGGGGAGGCGCTGAAACGGATGGGGGACGCGGAGGAACTGGGGCGTGAACTGACGGCGGCGAACGAGTGGCGTCTGAGCCGCCGTGCGCGTCTGCGGCGGTTGGTCTGGTGGCTGCTGGGGCCGATGCTGCTGGCGGGGCTGGCGCTGTGCGTGGACTGGCGCCTGGCGGAATGGTATGCGATGTATGCGTCCACCTTCAGCACGGAGGGCGTTTCGCCGCGGCTGAAGTGGATTGTGGAGCGCTTGGAGCCGTCGCCGAAAGGCACGGAGGAGGCGCGGCTGCTGGCGAAGGTGCACCGTGCGTCCTGGCGGGGGGACGAAGACGGCTACTGGGCGGCCGCCGATGAACTGGGGCGGCGCTTCCCGCAGGACCGGTGCTATGCGGCGGAACGGCTGCTGGTGGCGATGTCGCTGCCGAGGAGTTGGCGCCTGGCGCACGAGGCGGAGGTGTCGGCGGCGCTGGCGGCGGGGCGCGCTGCGGATCCGGACAATGCGCTGTGGGACTACGCGGAGGCGTGGCTGCTGGCGTCGCGGGAGGGGCTGTGGTCGCGCGTCCGCAAGGAAGGAGAGGCCTTCGACAAGGGAAAGGATCCGGCGGAGCGCGCCGCGCTGGCGGGGCGGCTGTATGCGGGGAGCCGTCCGGAGGCGTGGGCGGAGATGCTGCGGCTGGTGCGCGCGGGCCTCGCGAAGGAACTGCGCTATTCCCGCGCGGAGTTCCGGCGTCGGCTGGCGCAGGCGGTGCCGGCGTCGGCCCATTCCGTGGAGGGGCTTCTGCAGCGGCGTCGGCAGTGGTTTTCGGCGTCGTGGGGATGGGAGTTTGCTCTGCGGCATCTGGGGCGGCTGATGCGGTTGGAGGCGGCGCGCCCCGGCGGCGATACCGCGTGGGGGCGTGAATGGCGGCGCTTCCTGCCGCAATTGCTGAAGAACCTCGGCGGGGATGAGTTCATGCTGTGGGCCGTCAAGTTTGAGGCGCGGCATGACCTGGCGGCGGCGCAGGCGCACGGGGACGCGGAATCCGCCGCGCGCCTGAAGGAGATGCTGGAGCGGCTCGACGCGTTCGAGGCAGAACGGATCAGACGGCAATTCGTCGTTCCCCGTCCGCCGTCGTTCGGGATCGTGGGGACATACAATGGCGAATACACCGCCGAAGAGTTGCGCCCGCAGCATGAACTGAGCCTGCTGGTGCTGGACAAGTGCGTGCTGGCGGTCTTTGCGGCGGGGGTGCTGGTGTGGATCGCGTGCCTCGCCGTGCATCTGCTGCTGATGTGGTGCTGCGGTGAAGGGCGGCCGTTCCTGGTGCTGATGCCGTGGCGGAACTGGCTGCGGTTGGCGCTGTTCGGCCTATTGCCGCCACTGCTGCTGTATCTGGCGTGGAACGCCTTTGCCCCCCTGAATGGCCGCGAGGCCGTTCGCTTCTCCGTGCAGCAACTGGGGACGCTGAAGATGTTCCTGCTGAACGCCTGCTGGCTGTGGGTGGTACTTCCGCTGTGGTTCTCCTGGGTGTGCCGCCGCGAACTCAGGCGCGCGGCCGAGGCGGAGGGCTTTCCTGGCGGACGGCTGTCGGCACCGACGAGGGCGCTGCTTGCGTTGATCTGCTGGGTGGCGATGCTGGCTGCGGTGGGGCTGGTGCTCTGCCCGATTCATCGCCTGGCCGAGCGGCGGCTGATGGCGAGGCTCACGGCCGCCATGGGGGATTTCCCGTCGCCGGGAGTTCCCCGCCAGGAGATGGAGTTTGTTGAGGAGGCGGGGAAGCGGATGCTGGAAACCATCACCAAATAAACCAAGGAGAGAAAAACATGACTGAACCGAACAAGACCGCCGACCGCACCCGCGGCACCGTCGCGACCATCGTCCTGAAACTGCTGACGAAGAAGGCGATGTACGGCTACGAGATGATCCAGACCGTGAACGAGCGCAGCAACGGCTACTTCGCGTGGCGCGAGGGCTCGCTCTATCCATGCCTCCACCGCCTTGAGGCCGAGGGGCTGGTCGCCTCCGAAATGCGCCTCGCCGAAAACGGCAAGCCGCGCCGCTACTACCGCCTCACCCCTGCGGGCGAGGCCCGCTGCGCCACCGAGGTCGCCGACGTCCAGGCCTTCTGCGGCGCGTTGATTGCCGTACTGGCGTAAACCATGAACAAAACACAAGGAGGACATGCGAAGCAAAAAATAAGGAGAGAAACAGATTTCCTCGTCACCTCGGTGACGAGGAAATCCATTCATAATCTTTTTTAATTCATGAATGTTTGGAAATAATAGGTTAGGGAGCAAAGTTAATTTTAAAGTAAATTTGCAAAATTTAGCATAAAGGAGTTCCTGGATGATGATGGCATTCTTTCGCAAACATGACGTAGGGGGAAGTAATGTGTCTTTGCTTCTTTATAGAGGAGTCGTTGCGGCGTTGTTTGTAATCGGAATATATATTTCTGAAGAAAATGCTTATGCGCAAAAAAACGCGCGGGACATTCTGCAACAGGCGCATGACAATGCGGCAACGAAAACATATCGAATGGTGGATCGTTTCGGCATGGGGAAAAGTAGCACCAGAACTTTGACAATTCAGAAAAGATTCCCAGACGGCACTGTTTTTCGAACAGAAGAAACCTTATGGGAGAAATTCAATTATTTTGCACTGTACCAAAAATATTACTATACAAACGAAGGAGTGAGCATTCATTGCTTCAATGAAAAAAGCAAGTATAATAAGGTGGTTCGCGGCCAGGGAAGCATTCCCAGGGGGAAAGTGGCATTGACCTCAAAAGTATCAATTGTCTCTGATTCCATGCAGTTCATGGGGCAGACATGTTGGAAAATTAAAGAGATTTTGGCAAACGGGTACTCCACCGAATATGTGATAAGTAAGTCTTGTTGTTTAGTTTTGCAGAGCAAAGGATTTCGTCCAAACGGAATGATTTTGGATGTGAGGACTGTAGAGGAACTTGATCTTAATCCAAATATACCAGAGAATTGTTTTAAGTTGCCAAAAAATGCACAAGTGATTCGTGTAAAGAATGCGGCTGAGGCCTCTAATTTAGTTGCTCAAAAACTGGTTCTTGAGCATGGTCATGATGTTATGGAACGATGGAGGAAAAAGAAAGCCCAGAAAGATGCAAAAAAAAGCGCCAAATGGCAGCGCTTCTGGTGGAAGGTGGGGGAATACTGGGATAATTGTGTTGATAATGCTCCATGGTTTTTAATGCCAATTGCGGTGCTTTGCCTGGCGGGAGTTGCGATTATGAAATACCGTAATAAGAGAGGTTGAATATGCGGCGAATAATGTGGCATGTCGGAGCGCTAACTGTCGGGGAAATCATGGAGGAGGGGAGAATATATGGATAGAGGAAACAACTGGATATGGTTGTCAATTTTCCTATGTATGGCGATGGTTTCCATTGCGATGTTGTATCCATTGGAATCACGTGTTACGGATTGGCGGGTGAAACGATCGCCAGATGGGCGGGTGTTGTTCGGGAGTTTTTATTTCAAGGCCGGGTTGCCAGAAAATCCAACAGTGTTGGTGCGTTATGCGGTGCCGTTGGACGCGCATGGGAAATTGCGTGAAAGTGCGGAAGATTTTCTCTTCTATGCACCGTATAATGGTGAAGCAGGCCGCATTCGGGAAAATGGCATCCCGGCATGGGTTGAACCAATGTGCGCGGACGATGGTTTTTCGGTTTTCACGCTGACGATTCAGGCGACTTCGCCTTCGGATCCCCGATACTACATTTATCCAAAGAGCGGGTGGCATGAGGTGATTTTAAGTATTCGGCGTCGGATTGCGGAGTATCACCGCCTTCAGTTGAAACCCATGGCGGTTGTGGGGGAATCCTCTGGGGGGAGCCTTGCTGAACAATTGTTGGCGGCTCACCCAGATGAATTTTGGGGAGCGGCATGGTGTGGAGGTGCATTGTACGCGACTTTGCCCAAAAATGGTTTATCCCCTGCTATTCTGGCGGTTAATACGTGGGGGTGTCCTGGCGAGGAGATTACTGCCAGATGGGCGGCGAGTGTGTATCCTGGATATCAGGTTTTGCATGCGGAGATGCCGCCGAAGTTTATGGGGGAGAAGCATGAGCATCATGCATCTTCGCCGATGACCCAGGAATTGCTCCGCATTTTTCTTACGGAATGTCGAGAGTTGCGTACAACGAATGGAGGAGTGCTTCCAGTAACGGAGGAATGGCCGGAAAAGGATGTGGCGACCAATGCTTACTTGCCTGGACCACGAAGTTTGCGGCTATGGCGGGCACTTCCACATGAAGTGAGTCGTCGTGTGAAGGATCTGAAAGATGGTGGCCCCTTTGCCTATCCAGCTCCATTGTGTCCTAAAGGAATCGCTATCATTTGTTACGATGCGGAACGGGCAGGAGACTTTTTCCTAAGGGACGCCATGGCAGTACTGACGGCTCAGGAGTTAGCGGTTTTCGCGGTACGATATGTTGAAGAAGGAGGTAAGTTGAATGATGAATTGGCGACAGGTATTTTAGGACTGATTGAACAATCGTCCTGGTGGAAATTGCCCATCTGCCTGCTTGGAAACGGACAGGCTGTGGGGTTAGTAAATGAAATTCATCAGAGGATGCCCACAGGATATTTTACTCGCTGTGCGCTATTATCTCCGGCAGAATTACGGGTCAACAACGGGGGGGCTATGGCGCAATTAGTGGGCTTCGAAGTGGTTCACACAAAGGGGTTCTATCCAGATTTTCGTGAATGGATGGACTTCCTACAGAATCTGCCAAACGGGGGAAAGAACGGTTCATGATATCACATTGGCAGGGGCAGGAAAGACTGTCCTTATGGTTGGAAAACCCGAATGTCGCTTGCGCATGGTTGGCGATGCTTGCAATGCTTGCCATAGGAGCATTTCTGGCGGTTCAGGAATGCCATTGGCGGAGTCGGACTAGATGGCTTTTCGGTGTAGTGCTATTGTGTATCGTTGCGTTTATATTTCTATTGGCAGGATTCACCTATTCCCGTGGTGGGTATGTTGCAATTTTTACGGGATGTATGATGGCTGGAGTATTGCAGGGGCGGCGATGTAGAGGTTGCTGGCCGCGATTGAGGCCGTTGATGCCTGGATTTCTTTTCATAGGCATTTTGACAGGCATGGTTCCCGCAGGGGCAGGACGATTGGCGGCGGTTGGCGATACAGGGGATTTATCCATTCAAAATCGGTTGGCAGTATGGCGTGGGGCAGCGATGTTAACGCATGAGTATCCCCTGCATGGCGTGGGAGAAAGGCCGGGACGGCTTTACACAGTTTTTTATCAGCCACTGGGCAAGAATGAGTTCTATAATGGAATGGTGGGGGATTTCCAGACGATCGCGTCATCATATGGCTTGCCGCTGGCGACGGGGCTTTTGGCATTGCTTTTGTCGACGGTGTTCTGGGCGTTGGCGACGTGGTGGAAGCGTAATGAAGTGTTGCTGCTGTGGATGTCGGCTGCTATTGGCGTATATTTGTTGGCTGGCGTTTTTACGTCTTGCTATGTTGCTCCAACCGTTCGATGGACACTTTTTGTGATCACAGTCGTGACTTGTGGGTGGGCTTGGCGGAAGGGGAGTGCGCCACGTTGTTTTCTGCGCCCATGTATGGCTGGTTTAGGAACAGCGCTTGTGATGGCATTCTTGATGTGGGGAGTGGGGGGGATACTCCAGGGACGTCTCCCCTATCGTATGACCCCGGGGCCACAGGAGGCGATAGTGCCGAATGAATGTTTCTTCACCCCTCGTAAACCAGTAGGGATGTGCATTTTGCTTTTATATGAGCATCAGGAATTTGCGGCCCAGATGGATTGGGAAAGAATGCTTCGTCGTAAAGCACTTCCATTGGCGGAGAATGGATATCGCATTTTGATGGTTCCAGTGTCGGCGAAGATAACGGAAGAGGGCATGTGGCAACAGGTTATATTACGAGGACGAGCCAAATTAGGCGGGGGGAAATATGTCGTGTTGGTTCATGGGGCAGACGTGGCAAACTTGATTATCCGGGCTATGCGTGGAATACCGATTGACGTGCTTCCGCAGTTTTTGATGATAGATTCGTTGATTCCGAATCATCTTTTTGCAGAACGCCGCATTGAGGAATGTGCTTGGAACGGGCCGATATTTTTGGAGCCAGAACATGAATTGGACGCTTCTGAGGTGGAGCAATTGTGCCGAATATTGCCAAATCTCCGTGTCGGCACTTGGCGTGATTGTCGGCTGATAGAAACAACATATTGATGGGGGATGAATGTGCTGGTGCTCGGAAGGATCGTTTGTTTTTTCACCTCCACTTCATTCGTAGGGTGTCGATGTTGTCGAGGACGAGCCAGAGGAAGTCGAGTTCCTGGCAGATGAGGGGGGTGTTTTTCTGGGCGACCCATTCGCGCAGCCATGCGAATCGGAGGGCGGCGACGAGACAGGGGAGGGCGTGCCAGCCCCGCGGGGTCAGATATTCGTGGTCGTGGAGGGTGCGGATGGCGGCGCGGGCGAGGGGGCCAGTGAGGAAGTCGGGGTTGTCGACGCCGAGGCATCCGAGGAGATTGGCGAGGTCGTAGGCGGCGGATTTGCGTCCGAGGAACTCCCAGTCGATGACGCCGTGGATGCATTGGGATCCCCAGAGGACGTTGCCTGGGTGGAAGTCGCCGTGGCAGAAGCGGAAGGGGAGGGAGGATTCCTCCTCCAGGAAGGGATGGAGTTGCTGGAGGATGGGGTCGAGGTCGGTGAGGAGGGCGGGGATGCGCTCCTGGATGTGCGGAAGGAGGCGGTGGATATAGTTGTGGAGCAGAAAGGGTGGAGCGGAGGTGTCGAGGGGGGCGGCGTCGGCGGCGTCGCGGAGGCGGAGGAGGAACTGGGCGAGGAGGTCGCCGCGCCAGGCGTCATCGCCGTAGGTCTCGCGGGGGAGGGGCTCGCCAGGGAGCCAGCGGCGCAGTTGCCAGTAGTAGCCGTCGTGGCGGAGTCCGACTTCGCCGTCGAGGGTGGCGAGCCACGGTGCGATGGGCTCGAGGCCCGCCAGGGCGAGGGCGCGCAGGGTGCGGGCCTGCGCCTCGCGCTCGGGCTGCCTGGTGAAGGGGAGTTGTTCGACGACATAGAGTTCGCCGTCGGTCGATTCAAGCACTTCGCGCTGGAGGGCGCGCGCGGGGCTGCCCGCAATGCCCAGGTCCGGGCGGCAGCGGGAGAGCGATATGCCCCAGCGGGCGGCGATTTCAGGAAGGGATTGGAGGATGGATTCCATGATGGGATTGGGCGGGGGATCGGAGCCGCCCGGCGGGCAAGCCCGCCGGCACACGATGGGTAAATGCGGGTGCGGCGCGGAGATGGGCGGGGGATCGGAGCCCGCCGCCAAGCCCCATTTCCCCCGCCTGTGCGGGCTCTGCGCTGTTTTCGCGCCGCCTGCGCAGCACACCATCCCCCGTGGTGCTGTGCCGCCGCATTCTTGCGGCGAAAGCGGGCATGCGCGGGGCGGGGAAGCGGATGCGGCGCGAGTTGGGGGCGGGGGATCGGAGCCGCCCGGCGGGCAAGCCCGCCGGCACACGATGGGGAAATGCGGGTGCGGCGCGGCGATGGGCGGGGGGTCGGAGCCCGCCCCCAAGCCCCATTTCCCCCGCC
>JAEEXV010000373.1 GCA_016287975.1 Lentisphaeria bacterium
CCTCCGCGTAGAAGTCGCTGTAGCCGTCGGAGTGGAGGATGGCGGTCTTGCGGACGGCGGGTGCCGCCTCGAAGAGCGCTTGCTCCTCCGCCGTCGCGGGGACGGCGACGATGGCCGCGATGGCGGCGTTCGGCTCCTGGGCCTCCACGGTCACCTTGGCGTCCTTGGGGAGTTGAACGACGCCGAGGAAGTTTTCGCCGGCGAGGTCCGGCGACATGTCGGCGGGATGCCAGAGTTCGAGGCGGCTCTTGAAGTCATGTCCGGCGACGCGGATGCTGAGGGTGCCGGGGCCGCACTGGAGGGCGTAGAGGGCATAGCGGCCTGACAGGGGCAGCGTCTGTTTCAGCGTCGCGCCTTTGTCGCGAGCGGTCCAGAAGATCGTGTTCTCGGGGCCGGTGTCGCGGAGGGTGCGGCGCCAGGCTCTGCCGGGCGACTGGATGGAGAAGGTCCGTGCCTTGGGCGAATGGAGGGTGGCGGCGGAGATGGTGGCGGGGTGCTTCATATCGTCCAGCCGGGTGGTGAGGAGGCATTCAAGGCGTCCGGGTGGCGTGTCCGGCGGGAGTTTCGCGGTGAAGGAGATGGCGCGGTTGCAGGGCAGGGAGGCGAGGGGCGCGCTCCAGAGCAGTGCACCTGAGGCGGTGGTCAGCCGCATTTCCCCGGCCGCGCCCCGCGTGCCGTTCAAGTGGAAGGAGAACGGGAAGTCGCCGTCCACCCGGAAGGGGAGACGCAACTGCACCGCCGTGACCTTGGCCGTCGAGAAGACCTTCACGCACTTCTGGGCGCCGGAACAGCCGAAGACGTAGTAGTTCTGCGTCCACGGGGCGATGACGCGGAAGTATTTCGCCTCCTGGTTCACTTCGAGGGTCACGCGGGCGTAGATCTGGGCCTCGACGCGGTAGAGTTGCTGGCTGACCTGCGGGCGCACCGCCTGCCAGCGCTTGCCGTCGGGGCTGGCGTAGATGGTGGCGGCTTCAAGGCCCGTCGTCTTCTCCGGGCGCGTCTGCATCTTCTCCAGCGTGAAGACGATGCGCCCGACGGAGGCGGGCGCCGGCAGCTCGAACTCCACGCAGCGGTGTTTCCAGAGCCACGCGATGCGGGCGTTGCCGCCGCGGCCGGCGTAGGGCTGGGTGGCGGCGGCGCCGTCGTCCCAATGGGGGTCCATCGATTTGAGTTCGGGGAGGGCGGCGACATCGGGGGCGATGGCCTGGGGGGCGTCGGCCCAGACCTCGATGTCCTTCTTGGCGTCCTGCACGCCGAAGGTGTAGAAGCGGGCGGTGCGCGGCGCATAGAACAGGAAGTATCGCGCGGACGGCAGGTTGGCGACGGTCACCTTTTCGGTGGGGACGCCCTTGCGCTCGCCAGGCTCAATGGTCACCTTCGCCTCGGGCACGGGCTTCAGGGCGCCTGGCGTCAGCCCCGCAAAGACCTGCATTCGGGCGGCCTCGGAGACCGTCTCGGTGCTCTTGGGCTCGAGTTTCATCAGCGGGATCACGACGCGGGCGACGGTGATGGGGCGCCACAGGTCGATGAGCAGCGCGCGGTTCTTGTAGGGGTAGGCGGCGCGGCGGCCCTCGGCGGGCATCTTCGCGATGCGGGTGAAGTCGCCATCCGGCGCGTCATACCATCCGACAAAGCATCGCTGGCAGACGGGGGCGCCGCCAAGGCACAGGCATGCCGCCCACGCCAGCAGCAGGATCAGGCTTCGTTTCATGGTTGGTCCTCCTTGTTTTCATAGCCCCAGACGAGGCCTTCGTAGCGTTCTTTCGGGACTTCGGGCCCCAGCCAGTGCCAGCCCAGCATCATCAGGATGTTGAGGAGGACGCCCGGCATGCCGGCCCAGGTGAAACTCAGCACCTTCGGCACCGTCTGGTCCCCGGTGCGGCTGAAGCCATACCACAGGCACCAGCCGCAGAGAAGCGCGAAGGGCACCAACGCGCCGATGCGCCACGCGAGGCGCGGCACACGGCGCGTGCAGGCGAAGGAGACGGCGAGGAAGGCGATGGTTAGGAGCGCGGGCGGGAGCAGCATCCAGGCCGGTAGGGGGCCGGCGAAGGCGAGGTCGCCGGTCGCCTGGAAGACGACCTCGCCGC
>JAEEXV010000042.1 GCA_016287975.1 Lentisphaeria bacterium
CCCGACCCATCTTTCAGGACCCCAGACTTCAGACCCCAGACCCCAGACCCCAGACCCAACTTTCCAGGACCCCAGACCCAAGACCCCCGACCCATCGGGGACCCCAGACCCAAGACCCCAGACCCAACTTTCTAGGACCCCAGACCCAAGACCCATCTTTCAGGACCCCAGACTTCAGACCCCAGACCCATCTTTCGGGGACCCAAGACCCCAGACCCCAGACCCAACTTTCCAGGACCCCAGACCCAAGACCCCCGACCCATCGGGGACCCCAGACCCAAGACCCCCGACCCATTGGAGAGCCGCGCGTTCTGTGTCGGCCCATTCTTGGGGCGGTGTGGCGGGCGGGGTCAGATATTGATGTCGATTTTGACGTTGGGGAACGCGGTGAGGCGGAGCAGGATGAGGAATTCGAAGTCGTTGTAGTCCCATCCGAATCCAGTGACGAGGGTCCAGCAGTGGAGGTCGCGGGTGATGTAGTAGTGGTGTTCGGCCATGCGGGATTTCTCGAAGTCGTATTCGGCGTGGATTTCGAGGCTGGTGAGGGAGTTGAGCGGGACGTTGAGGGTGCCTGAGATGGTGTCGGTGGACTCGAAGTGCTTCTTGATGTATCCAGATTCGCCGAAGAAGTCGGCGAGTTCGGTGCCCATGGCGTATGCGGATCGGGAGAGGTGGCCGTGGCGGTAGGTGTATCGGAGGGCGAGGTTCCAGTCGTCCTTCCTGCCGTAGCGCAGTCCGAACTGGGCGCGCTGGATCTGCCCTTCGCCGAGGTCGTAAAGCATGGCGGTCCAGGCGGAGAGGTCGCGGCGCGGCTGGAGGGTGAGGCGGTTGGCGAGGTCGCCCCAGTACTTGCCAGACTCCTCGCCTCGGTGGAAGTGGAGGTCGGCGTAGGATTCGAGGGCGGCGAGGGTGCGGAGGCCCTCGGCGTCCCTGGTCTGCCAGCGCTGGTCGAGGGCGAGGCGGAGGAAATGCTGGCGTTCGAGGCGGTCGGTCTCGTCGAAGAAATAGAGGTGGTCGCGGTCGACGGTGGGCGCGGCGGCGTAGATGTACTGGATTTTCGGCGCGAGGACATGGCGGATGCCGTCGAGCTGGAGGAGGTCGCTCTTGAGGTCGCTCCAGTCGTCGAAGAACTTGGCGGCGAGGTCGAGCCCGAGTTCGGTGGCGATGCGGGTGCGGGCGCCGCCTTTGCGGTCGTAGTTGACGACGGGGGCGCGGTTGCGTGGGCGGTCGGGGTTGTCGGCGTCGATGATGTCGGCGAGTTCCTCCTGGGAGATTTCGCGTCGGGAGGTGCGGGAGTAGGAGGTGGCGCGGAAGGATGCGTGCGGGGTGAGGACGAGCCAGTCGGCGTCGACGGGGGCGGAGATGGTGTGGAGGGTGTCGGCGCGGAAGGCGGAGTAGTCGGCGGGATCGCCGTGGATCTCCTCGTCGTAGGCCTCGGGGGGGATGAGGGCGGAGCGGGGGCGGTCGGGATTGCGCCACTTCATCGAGTAGAATCCCGCGGTGGTGGAACTGGCGTAGAGGAGCGGATAGTCGGTGCCAGTGAGGGAGAGGCGGGGGATGTCGATGCGCAGTTCGGGGAGTTTTTCGCTGACGGTGTAGAAGGTGTTGAGGCGCGGGCGGAAGGTGAGTTCGGCGTTGGCCCACGCGTTGTCGTAACTGAGGGTGAGGAAGGACTTGGGCTGGTTCCAGTGGCGGTAGTCGT
The DNA here is from genome assembly GCA_016287975.1 of Lentisphaeria bacterium. The sequence continues at coordinate 1,703 of JAEEXV010000042.1, forward strand.
GGCGGTACCAGTCCTCCAGCATGGCCAGGTCGGAGAGGCGGTCGACGTTGAGGCGGAGCGCCCAGTTTCCGTCGAGGACCTCGCGCCAGTAGAAGTGCGCGCGATAGCGGTCGTCCTGGGACTTGAAGCGGCGGTCCCAGCCAGGGGTGGTCTCGGCGGGCTTGCGGTCATGGAGGGCGTAGAGGTCGGCGAGCACGGTGCGCTCTGCGGTGCGGTATTCGGTCTGGGCGCCGAGGGCGATGCCGCGCTTGGTCATGCCGTCGACGAAGAGCTGCGTGCTGCCGACGGTCTTGGGCTTGCCATTGACGAGGGCGGTGTGGGCCCAGACGCGTCCGAGGCGCAGATAGTATCCGCGCTTGCCAGAGTAGCCAGGTTTGACGATGAGTCCAGCGGAGTTGTCCGTGGAGCCCCAGAGGAACGGGAGGTAGAGTACGGGGACGTCGGCGACGCGGAGGGTGACGTGCCAGGCGGTGAAGGTGCGGTCGTCCTGGTGGAAGTGGATTTCCTTGGCGTGGATGGTATAGTGGGGCTGCGGGCGGTCGCAGGTGGTGAGCCAGCTGGAGGTGAGGTTGGCGTCGCCGGTGGAACTCCCGTCGCCGCCGTCGCCGCCGATGTGCCAGACCTCGGAATCAAGGCGGTATGGGCCGAATTCGAGACTCTGCCGATTGAGGTTGCCGTGGAGGGTCTGGGTCTTCCAGGTGTTGAGGACGGCGCCAGTCTTGGGGTCGCTCTGGGTGGCGACGACATTTCCGCGGGCGGTGACGTCGGAGGTCACCTGGTTGAATGCGGCTTCGTCGCAGGTGATGCGCAGGGTGCCGTATTCGATTTCGACGTTTCCCTTGGCGTGGGTCAGTTTCTGGCCTGGCGCGTGGGTGACTTCGTCGGCGGCGAGCTTCAGTTCGTCGGCGGCGAAGATGGAGGCGGCGGCGAGGAACGTTGCGGCGAGAAGGAACCAGATGTGTCGGAAAGTAGTCATAGATGCTGCGTAATATAATTCGCCTGTGATATATTATGCGCTGTCAAGCCAGAAGCGGGGGGACGGAATGGAAATTGCAAGGGGGAGAGCATAGCGAGCCATGTTAAGTGATCGGGACTATTATCGCGAGGAGCCGCGGTGGAAGCGGCAAGGCTATTGGGATCGCCATTCGGCGGTGTTCCATCTGATCGTCATCAATGTCGCGGTTTACCTGCTGGGGAAGATCGGGCAGGACAACCAGCTGGTGGCGTGGGGGGCGCTGTTCACGGAAGGGCAGTCCCTGTGGCAGGTGTGGCGGCTGGTCACCTACCAGTTCCTGCATGCGGGCCTCACCCATCTCCTGTTCAACATGTATTCGCTGTGGCTGTTCGGGCGGATGGTGGAGGCGGCGCTGGGCAAGCGGCGTTTTGTGACGCTCTATCTGGTCAGCGGCGTGCTGGGCGGGGCGCTGTTTTTCCTGGCGAACTGGAACAGCGGGGCGGTGTGCGTGGGGGCGTCGGGCGCGTGCTTCGGGGTGATGGTGGCGGCGGCGATGGCCTTCCCGCATGCGCGCTTCATGCTGCTGCTGCCGCCGATTCCGCTGAAACTATGGGTGATGGTGGTGATCTACTGCGGACTGGAGATCTACTATCAACTGGTGGGGATGAACAACGGCATCGCGCACCTGGCGCATCTGGGCGGGGCGCTGGGCGGATTCCTGTATATGCGGCGGCTGGGCGTGCGCGCGTATGTCCCGCAGTGGCTGCGGCGGCTTTTCGGGGGCGATTCTCGCCCGCGCTGGCAGGCGCCGCCGAGGCCGTCGTCGCGGCCGCCAGAAGCGTGGAAGCAGTCGGAGCCGTTCGAGTACAGCCAGGACGAGCTCAATCGGATTCTCGACAAGATGTCTCGGCAGGGCTACTCGCAGTTGACGGAGCAGGAGAAGTGGACGCTGCGGCAGTCCGCCGAGGAGTTGAAGCGCCGTCGGGAGTCGTGACGGGCTATTGGTAGAGTTGGCGTCGCGGGAAGTCGTGGAGGCGCAGGCGGGGCGGGGGGGCCTCCGCGAGGCGGAAATAGTATTCGGCCTCCTGGGGGAGGCGCGCGCAGGAGAAATATAGTTCGAGGGGGCGTCGGCGGTGGATGGCGCGGGCGGTGGTCCTGAGTTCGGTGTGGTCGATGGCGCGGTGGCGCGGGAGGCCAGCGGCGAGGAAATACCATTTGGCGGTGGCGGAGTCGTTGTCGCTGACCAGGAGGATGGCGTGGTCGGCGAGGCGGTTCTGGCGGAGGATGGCGATGGAGTCGCGGATGGCGGTGTCGCCTCGGTAGAGCTGCATGAGGAGGTCCTGCGGGACTTTGCCTCGGCGGACGAGGGCGGTGCAGCGGCGGTCGGCGGCGGCGGTGGCGGCGAGGCCCGAGACGAGGAGGAGAAGCGTCGCGGCGACGGGGAGGAGCGGATGGCGCAGGCGGCAGGCGCGCAGGGCGGCGAAGGCGGCGGCGGTGAGCGGCGGCAGGAAGAGAAGGGAGTTGCGCGGGAAGGGGACGTTGCGGGCGCCTGCGGCGAGGTACATCAGGATCGCGGCGGCGGCGATGGAGAGCAGCAGGAACGCGGCGAGGCGGCGGTGGCGGGAGGGGATGCTTCGGAACGGCGCGAGCGCGAGGGGGACGAGCAGCGGCCCCAGGTGGCAGGCGGCGGCGAGGAGGAGATGGCGTGCGGAGGCGAGGCGCGTCGGCCAGAGGTCGCGGGAGACGGAGGCGGCGTCCGCGATGGCGGCGCGGAGTTGCGGGAGGAGGGTGAGATAGTAGGCGAGGCCGAGGAGGCCCGCGGCGGCGGCGGCGCATCCTTCGGCGAGGCGGCGGGGGGCGGAAGGGCCGAGGAGGGGTTCGTCTGGGTTGCGGTAGATGGCGAGGAGGATGGCGATGGCGGCGGCGAGGATGGCGGCGCTCGGCATGAGGAGGGGCTGCAAGGCGAGGGAGAGGAGGAGGGCGGTCCAGTCGGCGGCATGCGCGCGCTTCAGCAGGAGGTTCATGGCGGCGCCCGTGGCGATGGCGGCGAGGAGCATGGAGAGGGAGTAGCCGCGGATCTGGTAGGCGAAGGCGGGGAAGACGGGGCTGGCGGCGAGGGCGAGGGCGGCGAGGGCGGCGAGGCGGCGTCCGAGGGCGCGTCGCCAGTAGATTCCCGCGACGAGGATGGTGGCGGCGCCGATGAGGATGGATGGCAGGCGCAGGAGGAGTTCGGGGGCGGCGGGGGTGACGAGGCGCAGCCACCCCCAGTAGAGGGCGGTGTTGAGGATATGGTTGTTCGCCATGGTGTAGTTGCGCCACACGGAGGCGAAGGTGGTGCCTGGATGGAAGGCGCCGCAGTAGTTTTCGAGGGTGATGACCTCGTCGAACCACAATTGCGCGCTGGCCCACGGCCAGACGCGCAATAGATAGACGGCGAGAGCCAGGGCGAGCAGCGCGGCGGGCGCGGTCAGTCGCGGAAGAAGTGGCTCTCGACCAGACGGCATAGGGCGTGATAGATGGGCAGGTGGTATTCCTGGACGCGGTAGGTCTCGCGGGCGGGCGCGCGGATGGCGATGTCGGCGTTCGCGCCCAGCCAGCCGCCGCCCTCGCCCGTGAAGCCGATGAGACGGACGCCCTTCAGGCGTGCGACGGCGGCGGCATGGCGGATGTTCTTCGCGTTGCCCGAGGTCGAGATGCCGATGAGGACGTCGCCCTGGCGAGCCATGGCATAAAGCAGTTGCGCGGGGCCCAGTTCGTAGCCCAGGTCGTTGGTGGCGGCGCTGGCGGCGGCTGGAAAGTGCATCAGCGAGATGGCGCGAAGGCCGCATTGCAGGCGGTCCGAAAGCGCGGCCTCCTCTGGCGCCAGTTCGGCGAGCCGCGCGCGCTCGTCCTCTGGCATCGGGCGGCGGCGGCAGAAGCCCTTGAGGAGTTCGCCGCAGATGTGGTCCGCGTCCGAGCAGCTGCCGCCATTGCCGCAGACGAAGAGGGTGCCGTCGTGCGAATAGCAGTTGACGAGGGCCTGCGCCGCGGCGCGGATGGATTCATCGCAGGCGGTCAGCGCGGGGAAGACAGAGTACAACGAGGTGAGGATCGAATCATCCATGGCGGCTGGGACAACTGGGACGACTGGGACGACTGGGACGACTGGGACGACTGGGACGACTGGGACGGCTGGGACGGCTGGGACGGCTGGGACGGCTGGGACGGCTGGGACGACTGGGACGACTGGGACGACTGGGACGACTGGGACGACTGGGACGACTGGGACGACTGGGACGACTGGCCGAGAGCGGGCGGCGCGTGCCGTGCCGCCGCATTCTTGCGGCGGAATGGGACGGCGGGCCGAGAACGGGCGGCCGCGTGTGCAGGCGGGCTTGCCCGCCTGCGGCGGGGGTGTCAGTTGTACTTGATGGCGGTTCCAGTGAGGGTGACGGTGGTGGTGTTGATGCCGAAGACGCTGTTCACATTGTAGTCGATGACGATGTCGATGAGGTCATCGGCGCCTGCGGCGTTCTGGAGGGCGGCGGCCTTGAGGGTGGCGTAGGAGGCGTCGCCCTGGTTGATGATGCTGAAGTAGCTCTTGAGTTCGACCTTTCCGACGACGTTGGTCTTGACGATGGTGTAGTCCTTGCGGCTCACGGGCTGGATGAGGGCGTTGCCAGAGAGGTTGTTGACCAGCGCGAAGGGGGCGTAGACGTTGGGGGAGCCTTGGACGACTTCGACCGAGTTGCATCCGGAAACCAGCAGCGCGAGCAGGGCGCCGCACATCAGCAGGGCAGTTTTCTTCATGGGGTGGATTCTCCTTGTGGTTGGGGGTTGGGGTTAATGTAACGCGTCTTTTGGAATGTCATGGAAAGACGAGCCATTCGGCGACGGCCTCGCCAGGGGCGGGGATGGGGGCCTTGCCAGTGTATTGGAAGTCGGTGCGGCCGTAGTCGCGCTCGCTGGAGAGGAACGCGGAGGCGACGGGGACGATGGGCATCAGGGCGAGATGGAAGGTGAACTCGGCCTCCTGGCCAGGGTCGGGGAGCGGGGCGTGGAAGTCGAAGGCGAGCCACTGCATGCCGCGCTCGAAGAGGAATTTCGGCGGGCGGGCGAGCGGCTTGCCCTGGAAGGTGCAGCGCAGCGAGCGGAGCACCTGCGGATGGAGGGTCTCTGGGTTGCTGTCCTTGTCGGGGAGCCGCATCTGGCAGGCGTAGTACAGCAGAATGCGCTGCCGCACGGGTTTGCCCTGCGGGGCGCCTGGGACGGCGGGGGTGATGAAGCGCTTGGTGATGGCGAGGCCCTCGGGGGGGACGCCCAGGATGGTGATTTTGCTGCAGAGGGGGGCGTGGTCGTAGATGACGGTCTCGCCAGGCGCGCGCAGGACGAGGCCGTTCGGGCGGGCATGGCGGAAGAAGGCGGGCACGCAGATCTCCTGGTAGAGGCCTGCGGCCGCGAAGACGCAGTAGCCGCTGAAGAGGAAGACGAGCAGGAGCACGGCGAGGCGCTGCTGGCGGTGGTCGGCGCGGCGGCATTGCCGCCAGGCCAGGGCGATTGCGCCCGCGCCAGCGATGGCGAGCAGCGGCAGCGAGGCGATGCGGAAGCGCGCCAGGAGGTAGAATGCGGAGACGGAGAGCCAGTTGGCGACGAGGAGCCAGGTGAGGAGCAGGCGCGCGCGGCGGCGGCTCCAGGCGGCGAGGAGGAGTCCCGCGAGGCCGAGGGTGCCGATGACGCCCCAGGGGAGGAGCGGCGCGCGCAGGATGGAACTGTGGCGGACGTGGCTGCCGATATAGACATTGTTGGGGATTTCGTAGCGGTCCCAGAAGAGCAGCAGTTTTCGGAACTGCTGTTCAAGGAAGATGAGCGGTTCTTCGCGGAACCAGCGCCACAGGTGGCGCGGGATGGATTCGCGGCCTTGGGAGGCGTCGTCGAGCCAGCGGTGGTAGGAGCGCGGATATTCGAGGCCGCCCGCGGGGGCCTCGGGGGTGTTGCCCAGGACGAGGACCTTCGGGCCTGCGACGGAGGGGCCTGTGAGGCGGCGCGCGAGGCGGGAGTTGTGGACGACGAAGGGCAGGATGGGCAGCAGGAAGGCGAGGGCGAAGAGGGCGGCGTGGAGGGCGAGGCGGCGCTTGTCGCGCCAGTGCCGCCAGGCGAGGAGGGCGGCGAGGCCAGGCAGGAGGAGGAGGGCGCTGCCGCGGGTGAGGAGGGCGCAGGAGAGGGCGGCGCCCGCGAGGATGGTCCATCCCCAGTGTGCGCGGCGGTCGAGGCAGCGCAGGGCGCTGTCGCAGAGGAGCGCGATCCAGAAGGCGAGGCTGACTTCGAGGAGCAGGAAAGGCGTGTAGAAGATATGGAAGCGCGAGAGGGCGAGCAGGAGGGCGGCGAGCCATCCTGCGGGGCGCCCGAAGAGGCGCGCGGCGGAATCCCCTGCGAGCCAGACGGTGGCGGCGCCCAGGAGCGCCTGCATCAGGAAGACGGGCCAGGGTGAGCCGACGGGGCCGAGCAGCCACGCCAGGGGGAGCAGCACCGCATAATAGAATGGCTGGTAGTCGAAGGGCTGCGTCGGCCAGTGCCCCGTGGTGAGGATTTTCAGGGCGAGGCGTCGGTAGGTCGCCATGTCGGTGACCACGTCGGGGCGGATGACGGTCGGGAGGTGGGCGAGTTGCGCGCAGACGCCCAGGCGCAGCGCGAATGCGGCGGCGGCAATGAAAAACAGCCCCCCCGCGTAGTGCTGGCGGAGGAAGTCGGCGGCGGCGCGGAGGCGGCCGCGGTTTTCAGGGGGCCTGGGGGAGCTTTTCACGGAAGGGGTTTGGGTTTCTGGTCGGTGGCGCGCAGTCGGGCGATGATGCCGTCCTTGGAACTGAGTTCGACGATATAGAGGTTGAGCACGGGGATGTGCGCGTAGTGGAAGATGACCTCGCTGCCGCCCACGTTCATGGTGACATGGCCATAGCCGTTCTGCTGGTTCTGGATCTGGTGGATGAGGCGGGCGCGGGCGGGGCGGTCGTCGAGGTTGGCGGCCATGGGGTTGTGGATGCGGCAGAGGGGTTTCCCGTGTTCGTCGAGGAGGTATTTTGCGATGATGAACGCGCTCATGCCATTGCCCTGGGTGGCCAGATCGTCGCGCAGTTTGTTGAAGTAGAGGTCGAAGGCGATGACGCCGCGGAATTCGCCCTTTTTGTCGACGACGGGGGTGGAGCAGGTGATGACCTTTCCAGTGTAGACGTCGTCGTAGGCCTCGCCCCAGACGGGGCGGGTGAGCCAGGGATTGTCGAAGGCCTTGCGGGCGGCCTTGTACCAGGGGCGGGAGTGGTTGTCGAAGTTTTCCTTGTAGCCGCCGTTGGCGGGATAGGCGATCTGGAGGCCAGTGTCGTCGAGGCCGATGTATGCTCGGCGGATGACGAAGCCTGAGGAGATGAGCCGATTGAGATTCTCGGTGCTGGGGAGGACGGCGGTGTCGGGGGTGCCAGCGGAGCTGAAGACGAGATAGCTCAGGGGGCGGCTGAGGGCGCTGAAGATCTCAAGTTCCTGCTGCACGCGCTTGGGGTTGGCGGCTTTTGGGGCCTGCCAGGAGCAGCAGCGGGGGTCGACGAGGGGGGCTTCGGGGAAGAGTTCCTGGCCGTCGGCTGGACGATAGGGGTTGTTGCGGATTTCCTGCCAGGGGCGGATGGGCAGCATGTCCTGGTCCTGGTGCGGATTCGGCGTGTCGTGGAGGTATCCCGCGACGAGGGCGAGGTGCTTCAGGGTGCCCTGCATCTGGACGAGCTGGTTGGAGAGGCGCATGGCGGAGCGCACGACATTGGCGTCGAGTTCTTCGAGCTTGCGCTGGTAGCGCTCGGCGCGCGCGGAGTCGCGGAGCTGGTCGAACTGCTCTTTCTGGCTGAAGAGGCGCTTGTAGGCGTCCCCGACCTTGCCCTTGAGGGCGTGGACGGAGAAGATGAGGACGATGAGCCAGCCGATGAGGGTGAGGGCGATGAAGGTGCGGCTGTAGCGGCGGAGCATTCGGAGGCTGCGCCCGAGCCAGTTCTCGGGGCGTGCGGAGACGGCTTCCCCGAGGAGGAAGCGCTTGCAGTCTTCGCAGAGGGCGTTGACGGTGGGATATCGGTCTTCGGGGTCGTATGCGGTGGCCTTTTCGATGATGGCGGCGAGGTCCTTGGGGATGGGGAGTCCGAAGCGGTGGGCGACGGGGTTTCGGCGGCCTTCCTTGACGAGGGTGATGACGCTCTTGATGTCGTGCCCGTCGTAGCCGTGCTGGAGGGTGACCATTTCATAGAGGATGAGGCCGAGGGCGTAGATGTCGGCGCGCTCGTCGCGGAGTTTGCCGAAATAGGCTTCCTGGGGGATGAACCTCGGGGTGCCGTCGAGGGACTTGGGGGGCGGGGCGGCGATGGGCTTGCCGTCTGCGTCGCGGATGGCGCGGGCGATGCCCCAGTCCATGACATAGACCTCGCCGTAGTCGCCGAGCATGATGTTCTCGGGCTTGAGGTCGCAGTGGATGATGCCCTTGGAGTGCGCGTAGGCGATGGGGTCGCAGATTCGCAGGAAGATTTCGACGCGGCTCTTGAGGCGGTTCAGGAAGGCCCATTTGGTGACGGATCCAGGCTTGAAGGAGGTGACAAGGGCCTCGATGCGGTCGTTGAGGTTGGTGCCGCGCACCATCTTCATGGCGAGGTGGATGCCGTTCTTGTCGTCGTGGAGGAGGCTGTAGACGGGGACGATGGCGGGGTGCTCGAGCTGGGCGGTGATGAGCGCCTCGGTGACGAAGGCCTCGCGGATGACGTTCTTGTCGAGGAGTTCGGGGCGGAGGGACTTGAGGGCGACGAGGCGTCGGAGGACCTTGTCCTGGGCGATGGAGAGGATGCCCTGGCCGCCAGAGGCGAAGCGGCGTCCGAGCAGATAGTTGTCAGGGAGGCTGGGGAGTTCGGAGTCGTCGGGTGGGGTGATGGAGACGGCGGGGGTGTCGGCGGCGCAGGAGGTGGTGCTGGAGTTTCGGGTGGAACTGATGGTGTCATCCTCCTGTGGCTTTCGGTCGGGGAGGATGACGGTCTGGACGAAGTTGGCGATGTCGCCGAAGACGGTGGCGCCGAGGTGGAGGGTGGACTTGAGGGAGGTGGCGTTGGTGGCGCTGGTGGCGCTGGGGGCCTTCATGGCGGCCTGGTGCCGCGCCTCCTTGCCTGCGTCGGAGAGCTGGTCGTCCGTCAGTTTGATGGTGACGTCGGGGGCGGCGTCGGCGTCGTACTTGAGGAGTTTGGTCTCGTCGGACATGATGTCTACTGCCTCCAGAGCAGTGTCGCGGTTTCGAAGTGTGCGGTTCTGGGGAACATGTCGAAGAGGGCGAGTTTTCCGATGCGGTAGCGGCCGTCGATGGTGAGCGTGGCGAGGTCCCGTGCGAGGGTGGCGGGATTGCAGGAGACATATGCGACGACGGCTGGGCGGTGTTTAAGGAGGGTCTCGAGGACCCTGGGATGGCATCCTGTTCGGGGCGGGTCGAGGAGGACGAGGGTGGTGTCGGCGGGGTATTTGGAGAGTGCCTTCGGGAGGGCCTTTTCGGTGGGGAGGGTGAGGATCTGGGCGCCGAAGCCTCGGTTCTGGAGGTTGAGCTGGGCGGCGGCGGTGGCGTTCTTGTCGGCCTCGATGAGGAGCCTGTCCTTGAATGGATTTCGGAGGGCGCAGGAGAAGGTGCCGACGCCTGCGTATGCGTCGATGAAACTGGTGAGTTCGAGCGGTTCGATCCAGTCGGCGACGGTGGCGAGGAGTCTGGCGGCGACCTCGGGGTTGACCTGCCAGAAGGAGCCCGCGGGGACGGCGTAGGTGAATCCCGCGAGTTCCTCGTGGAGCCAGGTGATGCGGGAGGGTGCGAAGCCGAAGAAGAAGGCGGTTTCGCCCTGGGAGGAGCGTCGGAGGGTGAGGGCGCCTGGGGAGGCGGAGCCGTGCTTGTGGACGTTGGCCTTGCCCCAGTCGCTGCGGATGGCCTTGGGGATGAGCTGGTTCAGTTCGTCGGCCGCGAGTGGGCAGCGGGAGATGGCGCGGAAGGTCTTGTTGTCGTTGAGATAGTATCCGTATTCAATACGGGTGGGGGTGGTGCTGTCGCCCTGGATGCGCATCGGCTCCAGGCGGAGTTTGTTGCGGTAGCCGTATGGGTGCGGGGCGGGGACGGCGGCGTCGAGTTCGGGGAGGTCGCGGAAGCGCCCGAGGCGCGTGAGGGTGTCGCGCAGCTGCTTCTGCTTGGCGGCGAACTCGGCCTCGTATTCGAGATGCTGGTACTGGCAGCCGCCGCATTTGCCGTAGAGCGGGCAGACGGGCAGGGCTCGGCCCGTCCCCGCGCGGTTGATGGCGGCGATTTCGCCGCGCGCGAAGTTCTTGTGGGCGGAGACGATGGTGACGAGCAGGTCGTCGCCGACGGCGGCGTAGGGCACGAAGACGACTCCCTCGTCGGTGCGTGCGACGCCGTCGCCGCCGAAGGCGAGGTCGGAGATGGTGACGTTGATCTGGGTGCCGATCTTCATGCGGGTGTCGTCAATCGAGGAAGAGATTGTCGATGAGTCGGGTGGTCCCGAAGTAGGCGGCGACGGCGAGGAGGGCGGGCTGGTCGGCGGTGTCGACGGGGCGGAGGGTCGCGCGGCTCATCAGGTCGATGTAGTCGATCTTGTCGGCGGGGGCGGCCTCGATCTCGGCGCGGACGATGGCCTTGAGGGCGGCGGCGTCGCGTTCGCCAGCGGCGTAGGCTGCCTGGGCCTTGGCGAGGCCGCGCGAGATGGAGAGGGCGCGCTGGCGGTCGGCGGGCGAGAGGTATTTGTTGCGGGAGGAGCGGGCGAGGCCGTCGTCCTCGCGGATCAGCGGCGCCTGGATGATCTGGATGGGGACGTTGAGGTCGCGGACCATGCGCTCGATGATGAGGGCCTGCTGGGCGTCCTTGCGTCCGAAGACGGCGATGTCGGCGCGGGTGATGTTGAAGAGTTTGAGGCAGACGGTGCAGACGCCTCGGAAATGGATGGGGCGGAATGCGCCGCAGAGGGTCTGGGAGAGGGATTCCTCGTTGACCCAGGTGGAGAAGTCGGGGGCGTACATCTCGGCGGGGGCGGGGGCGAAGATGGCGTCGACGCCTGTCTCGGCGCAGAGTTTCTGGTCGCGTTCGAGGTCGCGGGGGTATTTGTCGAGATCCTCGGTCGGACCGAACTGGGTGGGGTTGACGAAGATGGAGACGATGACGCGGTCGGCGTGCTGGCGCGCGATGCGCATCAGGGACAGATGCCCCTCGTGGAGGTAGCCCATGGTGGGGACGACGGCGATCTTGAGGCTGTCGCGCTTCCACGCGGCGGCGAGTTCACGGACTGCGGAAATCTGATGGAGGGTTTGCATGGCTGAAAATCACGCCTGGACAAATGGGACCCAGGACTCAGGACTTAGGACTTAGGACCCAGGACCCAGGACTTAGGACCCAGGACTCAGGACCCAGGACTCAGGACTTTGGACCCAGGACTCAGGACTTTGGACCCAGGACTCAGGACTTTGGACCCAGGACCCAGGACCCAGGACCCAGGACCCAGGACCCAGGACCCAGGACTCAGGACCCAGGATTCAGGACTTAGGACTTTGGACTTTGGACTTTGGACTTTGGTGGAGATGGGGCCAGGAATCAGTTTTTGGCGATGCTGGTGCTGTTGGCGTCGGTGGGGAAGGCGCCCTGGCGGACCTCGGCGGCGTATTGGCGGATGGCGGCGATGGCGGCCTCGTTGAAGCGGGCGTAGTTCTTGGCGTGGCGGGGGAGGAAGCCGCCTTCGGGGGCGAGGCCGAGGAGGTCGGCGATGACCTGCACCTGTCCGTCGCAGCCCGCGCCCGCGCCGATGCCGATGGTGGGGACGCGCACGGCGGCGGTGAGGCGCGCGGCGACTTCGCGCGGGACTCCCTCGATGACGAAGGAGCATACGCCAGCCTCGTCGAGGGCCTTGGCGTCGGCGAGGAGGCCTTCGGCCTCGGCGTCGGATTTGCCGTGGATGCGGTAGCCGCCGTCCTTGTGGATGGACTGCGGAAGCAGCCCGATGTGGCCGACGACGGGGATGCCGACTTCGACCATGCGCCTGATGACGGGGAGCATGACGCGCCCGCCTTCGAGCTTCACGGCGTCGGCGCCCGCCTCCTTGAGGTAGCGGCCCGCGTTGCGGACGGCGTCGTCGACGCCGAGCTGGTAGCTCATGAAGGTCATGTCGCCGACGACGAAGGCGTGCTGGGCGCCGCGGCGGACGGCGGCGGTGTGGAAGAGGGATTCCTCGATGGTGAGGGGGAGGGTGGTGGGATAGCCCAGGACGGTGTTCGCCATCGAGTCTCCGACGAGGAGCATGTCGCAGCCTGCCTCTTCGGCCCAGCGCGCGGTGACCGCGTCGTAGGCGGTCAGCATGACAATCTTTTCACCCTGCGCCTTGCGGTTCTGCAGGGTGCGCACCGTGATTTTCTTGTCCATGGCGAACATCAATTCCTTTGGTTTGCCGCAGCTTTGGCGGCGGGAAAGTAGAGATCGAAGACGGCGCGCGCCTCGGGGCTGCCTGCGGTGGCGGCCTCCTGCAGGAGCGCGCGCGCGCGGTCGCGGTTCTCGGGGATGCCGTCGGCCTTGAGGTATGCGAGGGCGGTCTGCAGGAGCGCGGCGGGGTCGTGCGAGGCGGCGGCGCGGTCCAGGAGGGCCTGTGCGGCCTTGGCGTCGGCGGGGTGGGCGGGGGTGCCTTTGGCGACGAGGATGGCGAATTTGGCGAAGGCGAGGGGGAGGCCGTTGTCGGAGGCCTTCTTGAGCCAGTCGTAGGCGGCGTCGGGGTTGATGACGACGCCGTCGCCGTTGAGGAGGGCTTCGGCGACGGCGATCTGGGCGATGGGGTCGCCAGGGGCGCCTTCTTCGCCCTGGGCGGCGAGGAGATAGGAATCGTAGGCGAGTTTTTCGTTGGGCTGGGTGCCGAGGCCCTTGCGGTAGCATTCGCCGAGGAAGTACTGTCCCGTGGGATATTTGGCGTCGGCGCTGATTTTGAACCAGTGGAATGCCATTTCTGGGTTGACGGGGATGCCGAGGCCGTCGCGGTAGCAGACGCCGAGTTTTGCCTGCGCCTCGGGGTCTCCGTCATGGGCGGCGACGGTGAGGAGATGGAACATTTCGACATGGTTTCGCTGGACGCCGAGGCCCTTCTGGTAGCAGTCGGCGAGCCGCACCATGGCCCTGGTGTTGCCAGTCTGGATGGACTTGCGGAGGTATTCGACGGCGGCGGCGGGGTCGGGCTTGGTCCCGTATCCGTTGAGGAGGAAGAGGGCGACCTGGTTCATGCAGCGCGGTTCTCCCTGGTCGGCGAGCATCTTGTAGTATTTGAACGACTCCTCGGCGTGCCCCTGGATTTCGGCGTAGATGGCGCTTTTGAGCTGGGCGTCGGGGACGCCGCGGTTGGCGGCGTGGTGGTACCAGTAGATGGCCTGCTCGGGGTCCTGGCGGGGGACGCCGAAGCCGCCCTCGTAGCAGATGCCGATGTTGTACATGGCGTCGGGGCTGCCCTGGTTGGCGGCCTTGGCGAAGTAGTGGAAGGCCTTCTTGTAGTCCTGGTCTTCGCCCGCGAGGCCGTCGAAGTAGATTTTGCCGAGAGAGAGCTGGGCGTTGACGTTGCCGTTGTCGGCGAGATCCTTGATGCGGCTGATGGAGATGCCGTCGCTTTGTTTGATTTTCGGATAGATCTTCGTGCTCTTGTCGGAGTCGATGGGGCGGAATTTGCCAGAACTGGGGATCTCGGGCGTCTTGTGGACGTCAGGATGGCTGGCGCAGCCCGCGAGAATCAGGCAGATCAGGGCGGACGGCAATAGAATGCGGATGACAGTGGCGTACGGCATGATGCGGCGACCCCTCCAGAATGAGGCTCCTGACACAGCGGCGTTTCGCTTAATGTAATCGCCGCCGAAGATTTTGCCGTCGCAGGGCAGGGAAGCCGCCTATTGGATCTGATATTCGATCTCGTAGGCGGACTTTTGGCCGGCGGTCAGGGTTTCGGGGTGGTAGATTGCCTCGAAGGTGGGGGAGGGCTGGCCGGAGCCGTCCCAGACGACAAAGGCGTCGAAGTGGTCGGCGGGGGCGGCGGAGATGGCGAGGCTCTCAGTGGCGCCCTCGAAGGCGAAGCGCGCCGCCGGGACGGTGATGGGGCGGGTCGGCGCGGGCTCGGTGCGGCGCGGAATCTTGAATGGCTCGGGGGCGGCGGAGAGGCGCCACGCGCGGACATCGTAGGTGCGCTGGACTGGAATGTCGCCGTCGGGCCCGGTCAGCGTCCGTTTGAGGGCGAGCGGCAGGCTGAACCAACGGAAGCGGAAAGTGACGCTGTCGCCGGATCGGTTGGTGACTTCGGTGCGGATGCGGATGCACCTGGGCTCTAGGATGATGCGCTTGCGCAGCAGGAGTTGCGAGTAGAATGTGCTCTCGGCGGGGACGACCTGGTGCTCAAGGTCGAGCGAGAAGCCTTCGCCTTCGGCGCGCATGGAGTTCACACGGTAGAAGCCCTTGGCGACGAAGGACGGTCCCCAGGTGGCGTCGCTTCCGAAGGAGTAGGCGGGACCGCCGACGTATTCGCGTCCGTTGACCTTCCAGCTGCGGATGCAGCCGCCCTTGGCGAGGTCGAGAGTGAGGGAGACGCCCGGCGCTGCGAGGCGGAGCGTGCCGTCAGGCGCGGGGGTGAGTTTCGCCCTGCCGTTGGCGAGGGGCTTGAGGGCGGCGTAGTCGGGGCGCCTGGCGTCGCCCTGGCTTAGACGGAGTTCCTCGGCTTCGTCGGCGAGGGCGCGCGCGATGGCTGCTTCGGCGGCCTGGCGCGCGGCTTCCACCTGCGATGACCGGATGGCATTGGCGGCGGGGACGCCGGCCTCCAGAATCAGGATGCGCCAGCGCAGGGCGCCGACCTGCATGAGGACGCCCTTTTCCAGGTCGCTGCCCGTGAATCCGCGTCCGTCTTCCCGGGCGAACTCCTCGGCGCCGTCGGGGGTGCGCAGACGATATTCGCGCTTCGGCTCAAGTCCAGGGATTCGGAGGCGGAAGAAGCATTCTCCGCGTTCCCAGAAGTTGCCGACGGCGAGGAGCGTCTGCGCGTCTTTTTGCCATGCGACGGTTTGGAGGAAAGAGCAGCCGGGCAGTTCCGGGAAGTCGGCGGAGACGCTGTCCGCATAGTAGCTGCGGGGCAGTCCTGTCACGGGGATGGCTTCGGGCGGCGTCACGGGCTTGCCTTGGAAGACGAAGGCGTCGGTGGCGGCGATGAGGCGGTTGGCGGCGGCCATTTCGCGGAACCAGCGGTGGTCGCAGCCGAACGGAAGGAAGTAGAGCGCCGAGCCTTCCCAGCGTTGGAGAAAATAGCAGAGTGTCTCGAAGGCGGCTGCCTCGGGCGGCGTCATCCAGGTCGTGGCGAGGAGGTTGGCGGGATAGGCGATGAGTTTCGGGCGGCGTGCGCCAGGCGCGAGATGCCGGTCGAGGAAGCGCTGGGCCTCGCGGGCGTTCAGGAATGACTTGAGGTGTTCGGCATTGCGGTAGGCATAGGGGGCGGCGATGTCGTGGTAGATGTATGGCCCCCAGGCATTCAGCCACGGAAGGTCGCCGATGAAATATAGGGAGTTGTACTCGGGATAACTGCGGAAGCCCGCCTCGCGCAGCACGGCGCTGGTCACGGCGGGAAGGAACGCGGTCTCGCGCCCTGCGTCCTTGCCGAGGGCGGCGACATCGGCGGCGACGCGGGCGACCATGCGCCCGTGCTGCCAACTGCGGAAGTCCTGCCACCGTTCGCGCCAGCGGGAGAGCACCTCCCTGGGCCAGGCGGCGCGGACAGTGGCGGCGTCGAGTTTGGTGTATTGGATGAACTCCTCGCGGCAGCGTTCGCAGAAGCATCCCTGGAAGTTGATCTGGGGTTCCCAGTTGCTGATGGCGAACTCATATTCGCCTTGGTCGACGATGGCGTGCCGGATGGGCGCGAGGACTTCGCGGCGGTAGTATTCGCTGTTCTTGTAGACTGCGACCGGGCAGATGAGCTCCGGCGTGCGGTGCCCCTTGATGGGGCTGCCGTCGACTTTGCGGAAGACGATCTCCGGCGGCTTGGGGGCGTTGCCGCCCATGTCATAGCCGTTGCTGGGACCGGTCGCGTAGGGCCAGCGGGCGCGCAGGAATCCGGCACGTCTGAAGGCATGAGCCAGGTCGCCGACGGCGCTGCTCTTCTCGAAGTTGAAGCCGCAGTGGCGGTAGAATTGGGCGATGAGTTCGGCGTCGGTGCCAGTGTAGTTGGAGTCGATCGCGGCGGAGTAGAAGCCAGTGAGGAAATGGCGTGGCTGCGGACTCGTGAAAGGGGGGATGACCACAATCTGGAACCGCTGCTCCGGGCCGGTCTTGCCGTCATGCTCGATGCGGAAACTCGCCTCCAGCGGCTGGGCGCGCGGCGCCAGGGAGGTGGAGATGATGACGGGCGGCGCGGCGAACCAGGAAGAGGTGAAACGGGCCTTGGTCATGTCGATGCACCATTGCCCGTCGCCTTCGGGGCGGATGACGACGGCGCGGCTGCCGCCCGCGACCGCGACGCCCCCGGGAAGCCGCAGGTGCAGCAGGAGGCGCCTGAGTTCCAGTCCGCTGGGATTTCGGAACGCGAACATAAGCATTCCCGGCATTCCGCTGGCAAGGTGGAAGCGGTTGTCGAGGAAGCCCATGGGGTAAAGACGCGCCTCGATGGGCTGGGCGGCGGTCTCCGTGAGGGCGATGTCGTCGAGGTTCAGTTCTCCCGCGCCATAGAGATAGAAGGCGACGGAGAGGGCGGCAGTCCCCTCGGGGACGGTGAGGGCGAAGCCGGTCTCCTGCCACTGCCGGGTGACGCTGAGACGGAAGCGCTGATTGGCGGCGATGCGCTTGGAGCGCGCGTCAAGGAAACTGACGATGACAAGGCCGTTGTTGACGCCTGGTCCAGGCGTGTGGTAGCCGGATGCCCGGAAGGTCAGGGAATAGTGACCTGCATGGGGGATGGGAACACGCTGGCTGGCGACATTCGTCATCATCGGCCTGCCCTTCGCGTCCTGGAGTTTTCGGATGCCGTCGCCACTGTGAAGGCGCAGGAAGGTCCGTCCGCCCTCGGTGACGACTGTGCGGGAGGTGCATTGCCCTAACAGCGGCATCATCCGCTTCAGCTCCTCGCGGCTGCTGCCGGGAGAGCCGTTGGCGCAGGTCCATCCCTGGATGCCATTCTCGAAGCCGCCGTTTTGGAGCAGGTTCTTCGCGGCGACGACGGCACGGGGTTTCGGGAATGCGGTTTCCCGGTAGTCGAAACTGACTCCGCCCCGGTCGAATCCAGACGCAGCGCAGGCGAGAACAAAAAGCAGGAAGATGTGACGGCGCATGATGGAGGGAACCTTCAATAATGGTGGATCGGAGGCTCTGTTCATGGTCCCGCTGATACGAATCACCGGCGGTCCGCCCGTCGGCACACGAGGGCGCGGAACGCGCGCCCGGGGGGGCTGGGCGTGGGGAGCGTGTGCTGGCGAGCTTGCTCGCCAGCACACGCGGCCAGGGTATTGCGGGCGCATTCCGGCGGGTGCTGCGGAACGTGTGCGGGGGCGCGTCAGCAGTTCACGTCGATGGCGCAGCCCTGGATCTGGACGGGCGCGTCGGCGGCGGTGACGGTGACCTCGTTGACGCCTGGATGGAGGCCAGCGGCGGGCGCGGTGTTTCCCTGCAAGTCGAGCGGCACGCCGTTCAGGGCGCCGCCGACGGGGGCCGTGGCGCGGATGGAGACGCTGGCGTGCGCGCCTTCGGGGACATCGCCCAGGTTGAGGCGGAAGGTGGTGCTTTCGCCAGGCTTGAGGTCGACAGGCAGCGGGGCAGGGTAGGTGCCGTTGGCGCGGCGCTCGGCGTACCAGCGTTCGCCGAAGCCGGGTTCGAGGGTGAAACGGTCGAGTTCGTAGACGCGCATGTCGTTGTCGTCCCAGTTCACGATGTGGTGCCGCTGCAGGGTGGCGAGCAGTTTCGGGTCGTCGAGTTCGTTGAGGAGTTTTTCGGCGACGGGGCGGAACTGCTCGCGGCGGTGGAAGCCCTGGAAGTTGAAGACCAGGATGCCCTCCGCACCGCGGCAGTAGGCCTCCAGCGCCTCGGCGCGGCCGATTTCGGGCGTCAGCGGGATTTTGGTGTGCGTGGGGGACGGATAGTCCCACGACATGTTGTCGATGGAGACGATGATCGGGAACTCGGGGCGGCCGACGGCCTGCTTCCACTCCTCGACGGGGATGGCGAAGGCATGGCTGCAGCCGAAGTTGCCGACCACGAGGCGGTCGACGAGGCCCTGCTTTGCCCAGGCGAGGGCGTCGAGGCCGCGCGCAAGGCACTTGGCGGGGGTGGTGGGGACGCGGCAGACGAGTTCGATGCCGTGGCCGCGGCGCCTGGCGGCCTCGTCGGCGAGGGCCCTGGCCTTCGCCACGAAGTCCGTGAGGAGCGGGGCGCGCTCGGGGCCAGTGCCAGGGAGGACAAAGGTCGGCCAGCGGAGCCAGTCGAGGAAGAGTCCGTCGGCGTCGTAGCGTTCAAGCACCTCCTCGATGAAGTCGAGGAAGAGTTTTCGGACTTCTGGTCGGCTGTAGTCGAAGCCGTTTTCGCAGGAGAGTTCGGAGATGCGCCATTCGGGGTGCTGCTTCCAGAGTTTGCCGTGGATGTTGCTGTCGGGGTTGTGTCCGTTGTGGATGTCGTTCATGCGGATGCCGACCCACGGCGTGATGCCGCGCTTGCGCGCGCCCTCCATGAGATAGGCGCTGGAGTCGATGCCCTGGCGCAGCAGCACCTGGATGTTGGCGCGTCGGCGGTAGGCCCACGGCTTGGGGTCGTTCTGGAGCGCGGGCTGGTTCATGCCCAGTTCCATGTCGAAGCCGTCGAGGAAGTGGTCGAAGCACCTGCTGGGGAAGGTCGCCTGGCGCGAGTTGACCTCGACGATGTAGGTCTTGACATGGGTTGCCGCCAGGGCGTCCAGCCCCTCTTCGAGGTCGGCCGCGGTCATCGTGCCTGCTTCTGGGCGGAAGAAACGGCCGTCGCTGTCTTCAACAAGGTAGAGCATGGTGGTGTTGTTTTTTTGGGATTTGCCAGTGGGCTGTGGGCTTGGACTACTTCCGGATGGTCAGCTGGAGCGTGAAGGAGGCTTCCTGGCCTGCGTTGAGGGTGAAGGAATGGTAGAGGGGTTCGAGGGTGGCGGGGGCATTGGTGCCGTCCCAGACGACGAATGCATTGAAGGCCTCGCGTGGGGAGGCGGTCATTTCGATGACGGCGCCAGGGAACGTGACGCGGGCCTTCGGGGCGGCGACGGGGAAGGTGGGGATGGTCTTGTTCGGGTTGCGCGGGAAGAGGACGGGGCGCACCTGGGTGGCGACCTGGTAGGCGCGCACGTCGTAGGTGCGCACGAGGGGGAGGTCTCCCTTCGGGCCGTCAAGCGTGACGCGTCCGTCGGCGAAGAGGTTCCACCAGCGGAAGTCGAGGGTCATCTCCTCGCCAGTGGTGTTCTTGATGGTGGTGGAGAGTTCAAGCCCTTTGGCGGTGAGGCGGTAGCGCTTGCGGATGCGCAGGCGCGGGAAGAACGGCGTGTCCTGCTTGGTGAGGGTGCGCTCGGCCTCCAGCACGATCGCCTCGCCGTCAGCGCGCACGCCGACGGGGTGGAACGGGCGCGCGCACTGGAACGGGCGTTCCCACGTGCCTTCGGCGGCGAGCAGGCCTTTCTGCGGGTAGACGAGTTCGGCGCCGCCGATTTTCCAACTGGTGACCGCACCGCCTTGCGCCAGGTCGATGGCGAGCGTGTAGCCAGGGGCGGTGACGACGGCGCGGGAGCCGTCGGGCTTCAGCGCGAGGCCGCCCGCCTGCACGGGCTTGAGGATGCTGTAGTCGGGCGCGGGTTCGGCGCGGCCAGTGCTCTGGAGCTGCTCCGCCTCCCACTGGATCAGCCGCTGGATTTCAGGCAGGGCCTTCTGGCGCGCCGTCTCGCGCTGGCCCTCGGCGACCACGGCGAGGCCGTCGGCGGGGCGCCACGGCTCGACCAGGTAGAGGTTCCAGTGGAGCGGCGGGACTTCAAGGGTGATGCCGCGGGCGAGTTCGGCGCCAGTGTAGGGCTTGCCCGCTTCCTTGAGGTAGGCCTCTTTGGCGGCGGGCTGCCAGAGGAGGTACTGTCGGCGCGGGTCGAGGTCGGCGATGCGCAGCCGCACGAAGACGGGCGCCTTCTGCCAGAAGTTGCCGACGGCGACGAGGCGGCGTTCGCCGAGGACGTACGCGGCGCCCTGGAGCAGGGAGGCTGTGGGCAGGCGCGGGAAGTCGCTGTGCTGCGTGCCCGCGAAGCAGTTCTTGGGGAGCGGCGTGAGCGCGGCGAGGTCGGGCGGCGGCAGGGGCCTGCCCTGGAAGACGACGTCCTCGGTGGCGGCGATGGCGGTGTTGACGCGGGCCAGTTCGCGGAACCAGCGGTGGTCATAGCCGAGCGGGAAGATGTATGCCTCCGCGGCGGCCCAGCGGTTCAGGAAGTAGCAGAGCGTTTCGAGGGCGAGCGCCTCGGGCGTGGTGACCCACCAGCCGCACTGGAGGGCGTGCGGCAGCGCGATGTAGCGCGGGCGCTTCGCGGGGTCGGGGATTCGGCGCGCGGTGAACTCCTGGACGTCCTGCGCCGTGAGCCAGCACTTCAGATATTCGGCGTTGGTGTAGCTCGCGGGGGTGGAGAGGTCGCGGTAGACGTAGGGACCCCAGGCGTTGATCCAGGGCAGGTCCTTCAGGAAGTACTCGGGGTTGTACTGCGCGAATGCGCGGTAGCGTGCCTCGCGGAAGGCGCCGCTGGTGATCTGGGGCGCGAAGTGCAAGTCGCGGCCGACCTCCTTGCCGAAGGCCGCGACATCCTTTTCGACCTGGGCGACGAGGCGTCCGTGCTGCCAGGCGCGGAACTCCACCCACTGGTCGCGCCACTTTTCGAGCACCTGGCTCGGCCAGGCCGCGCGGACCTCGTCGGCGGGAAGCCTGGTGTGGCGGATGAACTCCTCGCGGCAGCGTTCGCAGAAGCATCCACGGAAGCCGACCTGGGGCTCCCAGTTGTTGCTGACGAAGTCGTAGAAGTCCTGCTCGACCATCTGCTTGCGCAGCGGGGCGACGACCTTCTGGCGGTAGTATTCGGAGTTGGTGTAGACGGCGACGGGGCAGAGGAGATAGGGCTTGTTGCGCAGGGCGGGGAGGGGCTTGCCGTCGAGGCCGAGGAACCAGACCTCGGGGGGCTTGGGGGTTTCGCCCATGTCGTAGCCGTCGTTGGGGCCAGGGACGGTGGCCCAGCGGAGGCGCAGGAAGCCCGCCTTCTTCGCCTCGCGGGACATGTCCTGGCTGAGGGAGTGGAGGAGGTTGAAGCCCGTCTGGCGGTAGAGGCCGACGACATCCACGGCGTCCTTGCCGTTGTAGTTGGCGTTGAGGCCGCTGGAGAATGGGCCGTGGCGGAAGATGCGGGGCGGTTTTCCCGTGAACGGCGGGATCACGACGAGGTTGAACTTGCATTCGGGGCCGGGCTTGCCGTCGTTGACGAAGCGGTAGCGGACTTCGAGCGGCTGCTTCTGCGGCGGCAGGGTGGTTCGGAGAAGCAGCGGCGGCAGGGAATACCATTCCTTGATGATGCGGGATCTCCTGAGATCCACGCGCCATTTGCCGTCGCCGAGCGCCTTGGGAGCGATGGCGGCGCTGGAGCCGGTGATTTCGACGCCCCTGGGCATTTCGATGAGGAGTTCTGGTTTCTTGATCGGGAGATTGCCAGGGTTGCGGGTGACGATCTGCAGGATTCCCGTCTGCCCAGAGGCGAGGTGGTAGCAGTTGTCGATCCAGCCCATTGGGTAGAGGGTGGTCTCGATGGTCTGCGCGCCGTCGGCGGAGGTCAGGGAGAAGTCGTCCAGTTTGAGTTCGCCCGCGCCGTAGAGGAAGAAGGACAGGCTGATTCGGACGGTGCCCTCGGGGGCCTCGAGCGGGTAGGAGTATTCGGCCCATTGGTCCGTGGCCTGGAATCGGATGAGCTTGTCCTTTTGGATGCGTGCGAATTTCTGGTCAAGGAAGGTCGGGATGAGCAGGAAGCGGTTGACGCCAGGGCCAGGGAGGTTGTGGCCCGCGGCGCGGAAGCGCAGCAGATACCTGCCCTTGCCAGGCACTGCTGCGCGGTAGGAGACGGCGTTGGTGATGGTCGGCTCGCCCTTGGCGTCCTGGAAGGAGCGGATTTCCTCGGAGGTGACGAGGCGGAAATAGTGGTTGCCTTTTTCATCGACGCGGATCTCGCGGGTCGCCATGCGGTCGCGCGCCTCGCGCGTCGCGGCGAGGCGCTCCTTGGGGAGGCCCTGGAGGTTGGAGGCGCCATACCAGGGATGCCAGCCTCGGCTGGAGACGGTGGTCGGCTTCTCCAGGTTCCCGTTGTCGACATAGTTGACCGCGTCGGGCGCCGCGGTCTCCAGGGGCAGCTGGCATTCCTCCAGGCGCATTGTGGAGGAGCCGCGGTCGGCGGCGAGGACCAGCGGGGCGAGGCATAAGAGGATGGTGGCGAGGTGCTTCATGGTCGTTTGTCGCGTGGATGGCTGGTGGGTCATTTGGGGGCGGGGGTGCTTGTGGCGGCCAGGGTGAGGCCTTTCCAGAGTTCCTTGAAGGCGGGTGGGAGGGTCAGATGCTGAAGAAGGGTGCTGCGGAGGGCGTCCCAGTCGCGGGACTGCAGCGCGTCGAAGATTCGGCGGTGCGTCACCTGGCTTTCGGCGTGCTGGTCGGTGAAGACTGGGGTGTTCTCCTCCACGTTTTTACGGTAGAGCACTTTTCGCAGAAAGGAGAACTCGCGGATCAGCAAATTGTCGTGCGAGGCACGGATAAGCGCCGCGTGGAAGTCATAGTCATTTCGGGAGAAGGAGAGGATGTCGCGCGCGGCAACGGCCTGGTCGATGTCGTCCAGGATGAGCAGGAGCCGCAACATGTCCTCTCGCGTGTGGCGCGCCATCGCCAGGCGGGCGCCCTCGAACTCCACCATGAAGCGAAGCATCCGCACCGTGTCGAGTTCCGTCGCGCCATAGTCCACAAAACGGTAGCCGCGCAGGGGCTCGCGCGTGATCAGACCCTCGCCCGCCAGGGTGAGCAGCACCTCACGCGTCTGGCCCCGCTTGACGTTGAGTTGCTCGGAGACGTCGCGCTCGCTGAACAGGCTGAGGTCGTGGTTGAAATAGACAAAGTTGCGGATGAGGCTTTCCTCGGCGGAAGACATGCGGCGAAACTCCAGGACAACTGGGACGGCTGGGGCAACTGGGACAACTGGGACAACTGGGACGGCTGGGACGGCTGGGACGGCTGGGACGGCTGGGACGGCTGGGACGGCTGGGACGGCTGGGACGGCTGGGACGGCTGGGACGGCTGGGACGGCTGGGACGGCTGGGACGGCTGGGACGGCTGGGACGGC
>JAEEXV010000374.1 GCA_016287975.1 Lentisphaeria bacterium
GACGGCTTCATGAACTCCGCCATCACCGGCGCCAACGGCGGCCTCCTCGTCACCGTCGCCGACGACCCGTCCATGCACTCCTCCCAGAACGAGCAGGACTCCCGCTTCTACGCCAACTTCGCGATGATCCCCGCCCTCGAGCCCTCCTCCCAGCAGGAGGCCTACGACATGGCCGCCGACGCCTTCGAGATCTCCGAGCACTTCGGAACCCCCGTCCTCGTCCGCCTCACCACCCGCCTCTCCCATTCCCGCGCCGACGTCGCCGTCAAGGGCGAGGCCCGCCCCGAGAACCCCGTCCGCCCCGCCGAGGATCCGCGCCGCTACACCCTCCTCCCCGCCAACGCCAAGCGCAACTACCAGCGCCTCTGCGACCTGCAGCCCGACTTCCATGAACTGAGCAACTCCTCCAAGTGGAACCGCCTCGTGGACGGCCCCGACAAGTCCCTCGGCATCATCGCCACCGGCATCGCCTACAACTACGTCAACGAGGCCTTCGGCGGCAAGTGCCCGCACCCCGTCCTCAAGATCAGCCAGTACCCCATCCCCGAGCGCCTCGTCGCGCAGCTCTTCGAGGAGTGCCGCGAAATCCTCGTCGTCGAGGAGGGCATGCCCTTCGTCGAAGGCCTCCTCAAGGGGCCGCTCGGCAACAGCCGCATCCACGGACGCCTCGACGGCGCCCTCCCGCGCGCAGGCGAACTCAACACCCGCCTCGTGCAGATCGCCTGCAAGCTCCCCGTCCCCGAACTCCCCGCCGCCTCCGCCGAACTGCGCCCTCGCCCGCCGCGCCTCTGCGACGGCTGCCCACACGCCGATTCCTACAAGGCCCTCAACGCCGCCCTCGCCGAACTCGGCGGCGAAAGCCGCGTCTTCGGCGACATCGGCTGCTACACCCTCGGCGCCCTCCCGCCCTACAAGGCCATCTCCTCCACCGTCGACATGGGCGCCTCCGTCACCATGGCCAAGGGCGCCGCCGACGCAGGCCTCCAGTATGCCGTCGCCGTCATCGGAGACTCCACCTTCACCCACTCCGGCATGACCGGCCTCCTCGACGCCATCTGGGAAAAGGCCCCCATCACCCTCCTCATCCTCGACAACCTCACCACTGGCATGACGGGAGGGCAGACCTCCCTCGCCGCAGGGCGCATCGAGGACATCGTCCAGGGCCTCGGCGTCGCCCCCGAACACATCAAGATCATCACCCCGCTCCCCCAGAAGCACGCCGAGAACACCGCCGTCATCAAGGCCGAAGTCGAATACCGCGGCGTCTCCGTCGTGATCGCCCGCCGCGAATGCATCCAGACCCTCCGCCGCAAACACGCTTAATCAGGAACCACCACCATGAAATGTGACATCGTCTTAGCCGGCGTCGGCGGACAGGGCATCCTCACCATCGCCGCCATCCTCGGGCAGGTCGCCGTCGAGCAGAACATCCACGTCAAGCAGTCCGAAGTCCACGGAATGTCCCAGCGCGGCGGCTCCGTCTCCGCCCATCTGAGGCTCTCCTCCGACCCCATCCGCGCCGACCAGATCACCGACGGGGCCGCCGACATCGTCGTCGCCATGGAGCCCATGGAGGCCCTCCGCTGCCAGGCCTCCCTCGCCCCGAATGGCGTCCTCATCGCCAACACCACCCCCGTCGTCAACATCCCCGACTACCCCGAACCCGCGAAGATCCTCGACGACCTGCGGAAACTCCCCAAGGCCGTCCTCGTCGACGGCGACGGCATCGCCAAGTCCATCGGCAACCCCCGCTCCGTCAACATCGTCATCCTCGGCGCCATCTCCAACCACCTCGGCCTCGACCCGAAACTCCTCGAGGACGCCGTCTCCCGCCGCTTCGCCGCCAAGGGCGAAAAGGTCGTCACCGCCAACCTCCAGGCCTTCGAGGCCGGACGCAACGCCAAATAACATCATGCGCATCCTCGTCACCGGCGGCGCCGGATTCATCGGCAGCCACATCGTCGAACTCTTCCAGGGCAAGGCGGAAATCCGCGTGCTGGACAACCTCCGCACTGGCTTCCGCCGCAACCTCGACGGCCTCGACGCGCAATTCATCGAGGGCTCCATCCTCGACGACGCCCTCCTCGCCCGCGCCATGGAGGGCGTCGACTACGTCTTCCATCTCGCCGCCATGATCAGCGTCCCCGAATCCATGGCCAAGCCCCAGGAGTGCGTCGAGATCAACACCGTCGGCACCCTCAAGGTGCTCGAGGCCGCCGCCAGGGCCGGCGTCCGCAAGCTCTGCCTCTCCACCTCCGCCGCCATCTACGGCGACAACCCCGTCGTCCCCAAGCGCGAGACGATGCTCCCCGAGCCCAAGAGCCCCTACGCCGTCACCAAACTCGACGACGAGTTCTACTGCGCGATGTACACCCGCGAGCGCGGCCTCCCGACCGCCTGCCTGCGCTACTTCAACGTCTTCGGGCCGCGCCAGGATCCCCGCAGCCCCTACGCCGCCGCCGTCCCCATCTTCATCGCCAAGGCCCTCGCGGGCGACCCCCTCGTCGTCTTCGGCGACGGCGAACAGACCCGCGACTTCATCTTCGTCAAGGACATCGCCCGCGCCAACGCCTTCTTCGCGACCGAATCCGACGCCACTGGCGTCCACAACATCGCCTACGGCGGCTCCATCACCATCAACGACCTGGCCCGCAAGATCATCGACCTCACCGGTTCGAAATCCTCGATCATCCACCAGCCCGTCCGCGCGGGCGACGTCAAGCACTCCTACGCCGCCGTCGACAAACTCCAGGCCACTGGCTTCCAGCCCCGCCACACCTTCGACGACGGGCTCGCCCAGACCATCGAGTTCTTCCAGCACGCCGCCGCATCGAAATGAAAGTCCTCTTCGTCTGCAGTTCCGACCGCACCCGAGGGCCCCTCGCCGCCGCCCTCTTCGCGCATCTCGCGAAGGAGGCGGGGGTGGACGAGTGGGAATGCGACTCCGCTGGCCTCC
This sequence comes from Lentisphaeria bacterium, assembly GCA_016287975.1. The sequence continues at coordinate 2,957 of JAEEXV010000374.1, forward strand.
ATGCCCAGCGCGGGCAGATGATCGCCCCCGAAGTCCGCACCGTGCTCGCCGAGCGCGGCCTGGAACCCCGCCGCATCGGCGTGCAGCTGCTCACCCCGAAACTCGTCAAGTCGAGCGACCTCATCCTCTGCATGACCTCCAATCTCGAGCGCGACATCGCCAAGCAGTTCCCGCCCGCCCGAAACAAGCTCAAGCTCCTGATGTCCCTCGCCGACGACCCCATCGAGCTCTTCGACCCCAACCACCTCGGCGTCGAGAAGTTCCGCGACTGCCTCGCCCTCATGGAACCCGCCCTCCGAAACCTCGTGGCGCGCATCCAATGACCCCCGACACCTTCCAGTTCCCGCAAGTCGCCGTCGCCCGCACCTGCTTCCGCACCAAGTTCGGAATCCCGCGACAGCCTGGACTCATCCCCGAGGCCACTGGCTTTCTCGAACTCCTCCCACCCTTCAATCAGCCAAATACTGTTCGCGGACTGGAAGCATTTTCCCATATTTGGGTTATATTTGTATTCAACGCCAATTTTCGCGACAAATGGAAGGCCACCGTCCGCCCGCCGCGGCTCGGAGGCGACAGGCGACTCGGTGTCTTCGCCACCCGCTCGCCTTTCCGCCCCGCCCCCCTCGGACTCTCCGTCCTCCGCCTCGACCACATCGAACTCGGAGACCACGGACGAATCCGAATCCACGTCTCGGGCCTCGATCTCCTCGACGGCACCCCCGTCCTCGACATCAAACCATACATCCCATACACCGACGCCATCCCCGGTGCCGACGGCGGCTTCGCCCCCGACGCCCCTGACGACGCACCGCTCCACGTCACCGTCTCCCCCAAGGCGCAGGCGCTCCTTGACCGCCGCCCCCCCGCCTTCGCGGCCCTCTGCCGCAAGGTCGTCGCCGCCGACCCCAGGCCCGCCTACCAGCGCGAACCAGGGCGCGTCTACCAGTGCTACCTTGATGACTGCGAGGTGCTCTGGCAGATCGGCGACGATCCCGCCACCGCCGTCATCACCGACCTGCGCCCCGCACCCAGAAACATTTCCCCTGTCCACCGATCCCAACCGGACGACGCGCCTTGAAATCCGCGCCGCCCATGCTTCCAACCCCCATAGACAAAGGAAAAACCACCATGGCAGACGAAATCAAGAAAGAAGAAGCCCCGAAGGCCCCCGAAGCCGCCGCCGAAGCCCCGAAGGCCCCCGAGGCCGCTTGTGGATGCGGATGCGCCAGCAACGCCCCCGCCGCCAAGAATTCCGCCGTCAAGAACGTCATCTTTGTCATTTTCATCATCTTCGCCATCGTCTTCTGCTATTTCAAGTGGCAGGAACGCACCTGGCGCAACGAATGCAACCGCGCCCGCGACCTCATCTCCACCGTCGACGAAAACGGAAAACCCCTCCAGGACAAGGACGGCAAGCTCAAAGTCGCCGATCCCTGGGCCGCCCTGCCCATCTTCAAGCAGCTCCTCGACAACCCCACCATCTTCACCAATGCCGACGAACTCGACCAGGTGAAGCGCGACATGGCCAAGTGCTGGGCCATCATCGCCCGCGAAAGCATCAAGGACAACGCCGCCCAGACGGAAAAATACTGGCAGAACGCCTGGGTTCTCGATGAAAGCGTCGAGGATCTGCCGCCTTCCCTCAAGAACAAATTCGGCGCCATGACCAAGGAGCAGCGCGCCCAGGCCATGAAGGAAATGGCCGAGGCCATCGACGAATCCCGCAAGATGGATGACCCCGATGCGGCCGCCGCCGACACCAAGCCCGCCGCCGATACCAAGCCGGCTGCGCCCGCGGCTCCCGCCGCCCCGGCCGCTCCGGCCGCTCCGGCCGCTCCCGCAGCACCTGCTGCTGGCAAATAATCAATTCGCCCGTTGCGTGCGCGGGGCAAAAGCCCCGCGTTTCCCTCGCCGCCGGCATTTGACCGGCGGCTTTTTGCGCCTGGCCGTTCCTGGCGGGTTCCGTGCCTGGCCAAGGCCAGGCTTCACCTTTCCGCGCCCATCTTCCGAATCCATGGAGCGCACCGACTATTTTATCCGCCGTCTATTGCTGGTGGTTCCCACCTTCCTGGGAATCACCCTCCTATGCTTCGCCATCACGCAGTTCGTGCCGGGCGGCCCGGTCGAACAGCAGATGATGCGCCTCCGCGGCATGGGCGGCGGCGGCGAAAGCAGCGCCACCGCCACGCCAGGCCAGGTCGCAGGCGCCCTCGAGGACAGCGAGCGCCAGGCCTTCATCCGCCATTTCGGCTTCGACCAGCCCCTCCACAAGCGCTATTGGCGCTGGCTCTGGCATGACTGCTGCGGCCTCAGGACCCGCTCCTACAAGTTCTCCAACCAGACCGCCTGGTCGATGATCCGCCAGCGCTTCCCCGTCTCACTCATCTTCGGCATCGTCAGTTTCCTGCTCACCTATCTCGTATGCATCCCCCTCGGCGTCGCCAAGGCCCTGCGCCACGGCACCCCCTTCGACCTGGCCTCCAGCGTCATCATCTTCATCGGCTACGCCATCCCCGTCTTCGCCCTGGGAATGCTCCTCAAAATGCTCTTCTGCGGCACCGTCGAGAGCCTCTGGGACCTCTTCCCCGCCTCGGGCTTCCACTCCGAGGACTTCGCGCGCCTCGGATTCTGGGGCAAGGCCAAGGATCTATTCCTCCACATGGCCCTCCCCGTCCTCTGCTACATGACCGGCTCCTTCGCCATGCTCACCCTGCTCATGAAGAACTCCCTCCTGGAGCAGATCAACAGCGACTACATCCGCACCGTCTACGCCAAAGGCGGCTCCACCGCCCGCGCCCTCTGGGGCCACGCCCTCCGCAACGCCCTCGTCCCCGTCGCCACGGGCTTCGGCGGCATCCTCACCATCATGTTCGCGGGCTCCGTCATCATCGAGCGCGTCTTCGAAATCCCCGGCATGGGAAACCTCTCCCTCGAAGCCGTCGTCGGCCGCGACTACCCCGTCTTCATGGCCATCCTCGCCCTCACCTCCATCCTCGGACTCCTCGGCAACGTCCTCTCCGACCTCTGCTACGTCCTCATCGACCCGAGAATCCATTTCCAATAGCGCCGACGCCGCACAAGCCCATCCAGGCTTTCCCGATTCAGGTGCTATATTATCGCTGTTTTCAAGGTCCCGTCTTTATCCCGTCCCCATAGCCACCCCCAACCAGGAGCAACCACCCCATGAGAACCAGGTTCCTCGCCCTCTTCGCGGCCTGCTTCGCCGCCTTCTCCGTCTTCGCCGCCCCCACCGTCGAATACGCCATCGTCCCCAACGCCACCGTCTACATCAGTTGCGACGGCAACGCCCTGAAAGGCACCTTCCTTGACAAAATCTGCAAGCGCTACGAACAGCTCGGCAAGGAAACCATCGCCAAGACCGTTTCCGAAGGCAACGATTCCAAAAAGCTGATGGATCTCATGAAGTCGTGGCCGAAGGAGGCCACCCAAGGCGGCAAAGTCCTCGCCTCCATCGACCTCTCTGGCATCTCCTTCGACGCCGAGCCCGACCCCAACCAGATCCCCTTCTGCATTGCCTACGAGTTCAATGTCCCCGTCGGCATCTTCGTCGACAAGTTGATTGCCGAACTCAACCAGGACAAGGACTTCACCAAGGAAGTCCATATCGTCAAGGGCAAGGTCGCCGGCCTCAACGGCTATGACATCACCTTCACGGATCTGCCGAAGGTCGTCTTCGCCCTCGCCGTCACCCCGAATGGAAAGACATTCTTCTTCTCCACCAAGGCCTTCCTTGAAAAGCAACTGGCCCTGCCCAAAGCCCCCGCCGCCCTGCCCTCCCCCGCTCTCATCGAGGCCATGAAAGGCGTCGATCCCCGCGCCCAGGGCGGGCTGGTCATCGGCCTCTCCAAGAACCTCCTCGATGCCAAGAACGACTTCTGCGCAAAGGAGGCCAAATCCGAGGATGCGGAAGATGCCGCGATGGCCAAGAACCTCATCCCCCTGACTGGGGCCTCCCTCACCCTCTTCTCCGACGCGACCACCATCAAACTCACCCTCGACGCCTCCTTCGCCAACGCCGAGGCACCCAAGTTCTGGAAGCAGATCATCGACACCAAAGTCATCCCGCCCGCCAAGCAGATGGCCCCCGCCATGCTCGGCAAGGAGAAGATCCCCTGCATCGAGACCCTCGCCTGCGCCGTCAAGGGCAACCACTGCAACATCTCCCTCACCATCACCCAGGCGGACGTCGACCTCATCGACCCCGTCATCAAGGAAGCACTCGCGGAATAACTGGCGGAAGCCCCATCGGTAGTTCCAAAACCTTCGCGGCCGTTGCCACGGCGGTCACCGCCGTGGCAACCCCGTGGAGCGAATCAGCCCCACGCTACTGGAATCCGGGAAATCCGGAAACTCCGGAAGCTCCGGAAGCTCCGGAAGCTCCGGAAGCTCCGGAAACCCCGGAAACCCCGGAAACCCCGGAAACCCCGGAAACCCCGGAAACCCCGGAAACCCCGGAAACCCCGGAAACCCCGGAAACCCCGGAAACCCCGGAAACCCCGGAAACCCCGGATACCCCGGATACCCCGGATACCCCGGATACCCCGGAAACTCCGGATACTCCGGATACTCCGGAAACCCCGGAAACTCCGGAAACTCCGGACGCCTGCTCCTTCCCCGAGGAATCTGGAACTCGCCACGCCTCCTCCATCCTGAATCGCGTTTGCTCTTTGTCCTGAAAATATGAACCGCCAGCAACTATTCGACCTGCTGCAGCAGGAAGTCCTCATCTTCGACGGCGCGATGGGCACCGAACTCTACCGCCGCCACGTCTTCACCAACCGCTGCTTCGAGGAACTCTGCCTCTCCGAACCCGCTCTCGTCACCGCCATCCACCGCGACTATCTCGCCGCAGGCGCCGACGTCCTCACGACCAACTCCTTCGGCGCCAACGCCCCCGCCCTGCGCAAATTCGGGTTCGCGGAAAAACTCGACGCCATCAACCGCCGCGCCGCCGAACTCGCCCGCCAGTGCGCCGACGAATGCCAGGCGCAAACGGGCCGCCGCATCCTCGTCGCGGGAACCATCGGCCCCTTCGGGCGTCCCAAGCGCACCTTCGGCGGCGTCCTCCACATCTCTCCCGCCAAACGCGCCGAGATGCTCGCGCGCCAGGGTCAGGCGCTCCTCGACGGCGGCGCCGACTTCCTCCTCTTCGAGACCCTTCCTGGACGCGAAAACGCCCTCGCCGCACGCCGCGCGATGGCGCTGCTGCCCGCCGGCACCGCCTTCGTCCTCTCCTTCGCCTTCGACGACAACTCCAATCTCGCCAACCTCATCCCGCAGCGATTCAGCGCCGCCGCCGAGGACGAAAACCTGCCCCGCCCCGCCGCCCTCGGCCTCAACTGCGGCCTGGGGCCCGAACGCATGCTCGACGCCCTCGAAGCCGCCCGCGCCTGCACGGACCTCCCGCTGGTCGTCCAGCCCAACGCAGGCCTCCCGCACAAAATCGACCACCGCTCCCTCTATCTCTGCTCGCCCGAGTATCTCACCACCTACGCCGTGCGCTATGTGAACCTCGGCGCGCGCGGCGTCGGCGGCTGCTGCGGCACCACCCCCGAGCACATCGCCGACCTCGCCCGTTCCGTCAAGCCCCTCGGCAAAATCGCCACGAAGGCCGTCGTGGCGCCGACCGCCGCCGCCGCGCCCGAGGCGCTGCCTGAAACGCCTCTCGCCGAGCGCTCCCCCTTCGGCGCCAAACTCGCGCGCGGCGAATGGGTCACCACCATCGAGATGTCCCCGCCGCGCGGCTGGGACATGGCCAGGATCCTCGCCAAGGCGAAGCGCTGCCGCGAAGCAGGCATCGACGTCCTCAACGTCCCCGACGGCCCGCGCGCCGCGCCGCGCCTCTCCGCCCTCGCCACCGCCGTCCGCATCCAGAACGAGACCGGCCAGCCCGTCGTGCTGCATGTCTGCGCGCGCGACCGCAACTACATCGGCCTCCAGGGAGACCTCCTCGGCTGCGCCGCCCTCGGCATCCAGAACCTCCTCTTCATCACTGGCGACCCGCCGAAACTCGGCAACTACACCTTCGCCACGGGCGTCTTCGACACCGACTCCGTCGGCCTCGTCCGCCTCCAGCACCACCTCAACTGCGGCCTCGACCTCGCCGAACAGCGCATCCAGCCCCCCACCGCCGCCGTCATCGGCGTCGGCGCCGACCCCAACGCCCTCGACTTCGACCGCGAAGTCCAGCACCTCCGCGACAAGGTGGCCGCAGGCGCCAACTATGTCGCCACCCAGCCCGTATTCGACCCGCAGGCGTTCCTCAGGTTCGCCGACGCCATCGCCGATCTGCATCTGCCCATCATCGCAGGCATCTGGCCCCTCGCCAGCCTCCGCAACGCCCTCTTCATGAAAAACGAGGTCCCTGGAGTCTCCGTCCCCGATGAGGTCATCCGACGCATGGAGGCCCAGGCCACCCAGGAAGAGCAACTCGCCGAGGGCATCCGCCTCGCCCGCGAAATGCTCGCCGCCATCCGCCACCGCTGCGCAGGGGTCCAGATCTCCGCCCCCCTCGGCAATCTCGACGCCGCCCTGAAAGTACTCGAATAGGCTCCGCGCCCCCCGTTCCGTGGCGGGCCGTTTCTGCCCGCGCCCTTCCGCCGCAAGAATGCGGCGGCACAGCACGCGCCGCCCGCGCGATCTTTTCGCGCCCCGCGTCCCCCCAAGTCCCCCGTGCCCCGATGTCTATCTTGTCCCAGCACAATCCCGAAGTCTGCTGGACGGTGGGCGAACTGAATGCCGCCGCCCGAGAGATTCTGCTCAACGGCATGCCGCCTGTCATCTGGCTGCAGGGGGAACTGGGCCGCATCAGCATTTCGGGCGCGCAGCACGTCTACGCCCCGCTGAAGGATCCCCAGGGCAACTCCATCGACCTGGTCTATTTCCGGGGCGCCCAGCAAATCCGCGCCGCCGCCGTCACCGAGGGCTCCATCGTCATGGTCTGCGGCTCCCTCGACCTGTATGCCCAGAGCGGCCGCTACCAATTCCGCGTCACGCAGCTCGTCCCGCAGAACCGCCAGGGCGACCTCATGCAGCGCTACGAGGAACTCAAGCGGCGGCTCCACGCCGAGGGCCTCTTCGACCCCAGCCGCAAGAAACCGCTGCCGCTCATTCCCGCCTGCATCGGCGTCTGCACCAGTGCGCGCCAGGGCGCCGCCGCCCTCAAGGACTTCCTGCTCACCCTCGATCGACGCTTCCCCAATCTCCACGTCCGCATCGTCTCCGTGCAGATGCAGGGGGACGCCGCCGCCGCCCAGGTCGCCTCCGCCGTGCAGTTCCTCAACCAGCAGCGCGCCTGCGACGTCATCGTCATCACCCGCGGCGGCGGCTCCATGGAGGATCTCTGGGCCTTCAACGACGAGGCCCTCGCCCGCACCGTCGCCGCCTCCGACATCCCCGTCGTCAGCGCCATCGGCCACGGCATCGACTGCACCATCCTCGACTTCGTCGCCGACCGCTCCGTCATCACCCCCACCGACGCCGCCGTCGTCGTCACCGAAGCCGCCGTCCAAATCCAGGATCGGCTCGCCACGCTTGGCGGACGCCTTCTCGCCTCCATCCGCAACCGCCTCCTCGCCACCCGCAACCGCCTCCTCCGCGCCCAGTCCTGCCCCTATCTCCAGCGCCCCGAGGATCTCTACCTCCGACAGGCCCAGCGCCTCGACCGCGCCACCCAGCGCCTCGCCGAACTCCTTCCCCACCGCGCCGCCGAGGCCCGCCAGCGCCTCCAGGCCCTCCAGCAACGCCTCCAGCCCGCCCTCCTGGCCCGCCTCGCCGCCGCGCGCGCCGCCCTCGAAAACGCCCGACGCCCCCTCCTCACGCTCGACCCAAAGGGCGTGCTGAAGCGAGGCTACAGCATCCTCCTCGACGATTCCCGCCGCGCCGTCCGCGCCCCCGCCGACACCACGCCGGGGCAGCCTCTCACCGCCCTGGTCGCCGAAGGCGAAATCCATGTCACCGTCTCCGCACAATAATCCGTCCTACACTCCGTTTTAAGGATGATACGCCCATGCCAGAAGAAGAACTGAACTTTGAAGCCGCCCTCCAGCGTCTGGAGCAGATTGTCCAGGATCTCGAGCGCGGCAACCTCTCCCTCGAAGCCAGCATGGCCGCCTTCGAGGAGGGCATGAAACTGAGCAAACTCTGCAACGCCCGTCTCGCCGCCGCCGAAAAAAAGGTCGAGACCCTGATGCAGAACGCCGACGGCACCGCCGCCTGGCAGCCCGCCCCCAACTGATTTGCCCGCCGACCTCGTAATTCAGCAGGATTTCTCCATTTGCCTGCCTGAGGCGGCGGGCTTTTTCTTTGGCCAAATAACGCCGCCCGTCGTGTGCCGGCGGCGAAAAGCCGCCGGGCCGAGCCCTGCCTGGCCAGTGCCGTACGCAAAAGAGCCTGTGCAAAAACTTTTGCACAGGCTCCTGAAATTGGTAGCGGGAGAAGGATTTGAACCTCCGACCTTTAGGTTATGAGCCTAACGAGCTACCGGGCTGCTCCATCCCGCATCAAGAATCTTCCCGCCCTTTTCGGCGGTCAGTAGACATACTATATACCCGTTTACGCAAACTGCAAGTCCCCTCGCCGCTTTTCCAATGCTTTTTCCGCGTTTTCCGCGTTCTCTTGCGGCATCCGTCAAAATCCGCAAACGCGATTATCTTATAGAACAGCGTTCCACCTGTTCACGGAGGATTCACCATGGGTTTGGGCACTACGGAAATTCTGTTGATCATCGTCGTCATCGTCCTGCTCTTCGGCGCCAAGCGCATCCCGGATCTCGCCCGCGCTTTCGGACGGGCCAGCGCCGAATACAAGAAGGCGAAGGACGAACTCGCCCGCGAATCCCAGGAGTTCACCGAGGTCGCCGAAAAGGCAGGGGAGGCCCAGGCCAAGCGCGAGGCCGCCGCCCCCGCCGAATCCACGCCCGCCGCCGCCAGCAATGCAGACGCCTCCGACAAGTGAGGCGGCCACGGCGGCGGACGGCGACGACGACATGCCGCTGCTCGCCCATATCGAGGCGCTGCGCTGGACGATATTGCGCTCGCTCCTCGTGGTCGCCGTGCTCTTCCTGCCAGCCGTATTCGCGGCGCCGCCGCTCATCCGCTACATCATCCGCACCTGCGTGCCGCCCGCGATGGGGAAACTCCACTATTTTTCGCCGATGGAGGCCTTCATGGCGCAGCTCAAGATGGGGCTGGTCCTCGCCTTCCTCGCGGGCGCGCCCTTCATCGCCCGCGAAATCTGGCGCTTCGTCGCCCCCGCCCTCTATCCCCGCGAACGGCGCTTCACCAAGGGGCTGTTCCTGGTCTCCTCGCTGCTCTTCGCGGGCGGCGCCGCCTTCGCCTGCCTCCTCATCCTGCCGCTGGTCATGCGCTTCTCCTACAGCTTCTCCAGCGAGCAGCTCCAGCCCGTCATCGGCCTGGGCGCCTTCCTCGGACTCTGCGGCGGGCTGCTCCTCGCCTTCGGCATCATGTTCCAGACCCCCCTGCTGCTCATCTTCCTCGTCGCGACTGGCGTCGTCCGCCTCGAAACCCTGCAGCGCACCCGCCGCTACGCCGTCATCGCCATCCTCGTCCTCTCCGCGCTGCTCACCCCGCCCGACGTCACCAGCCAGATGATGCTCGCCCTCCCCACCTGGCTCCTCTTCGAGGCAGGCCTCCTCGTCGCACGCGCCTTCGCCCCCAAGCTCGACCCGACATGACCCCGTTCACTTTTACTCCGCAGGCCGCCGACGCAGGCGCCCCTCTCGACCTTCACGCCCGCTTCCGTCTCGAACTCCCCGCCGACGCAGGCTTCGCCCTCAAGGAACGCGCCCGCGAAATCGCCACCAGCGTCTCCCTGAAATGGCCGCGCCCCATCGTCACCGCCGCCTTCGTGCCCGCCTCCCGCGCCCACGAACGCCTCGCGCGGCTCCTGCGGACCCCTGAACTGCCACCGCAGGCATACGAACTTGCGCTCGACGAAAACGGCGCCCTGCTCAAGGCCTCCGACGACGCAGGCTTCTTCTACGCCCTCCTCTCCCTGCAAGAAGCCCTCACCACGTCCTCGAACCGAAGCGCGTGCGTCCTGCGCGCCTCCTTCGCCCCCGCCCTCCCCGTGCGGGGCTACATGCTGGACATCTCGCGCGACAAGGTGCCTACGATGGAGACGCTCTTCGCCCTCGTCGACACCCTCGCCTCCCTGCGCTACAACCAGCTCCAGCTCTACACCGAGCACACCTTCGCCTTCGCCGACGACGCGCCCGCATGGCGCGGCTACTCCCCCATGACGCCCGAGGAGATCATGCGCCTCGACGAATACTGCGCAAGGCGCTTCATCGAGCTCGTGCCCAACCTCAACTCCTTCGGCCACCTCGGAAAGTGGCTGTGCCACCCCGAATACGCCCATCTCGCCGAACACGAAAAGCCCTGGCTCTACGAGCCCTGGGGCTCCTGGATGCACGACGTCATCTGCCCAGGACCAGAGGCGGAGGCCTTCATCGCCCGACTCTATGACGAAATGCTCCCGAACTTCACCTCCCGCACCCTCAACGTCGGCTGCGACGAGACCCTCGAACTCGGCTCAGGACGCTCCAGGGAGCGCTTTCCAGGCGTCCCCGCCTCCACCCTCTACCTCGACTTCCTGAAGACCATCGCCCGCCTCGCCCGCGAACGCGGCTTCCGCATCCAGTTCTGGGGCGACATCATCCTCAAGCACCCCGACCTCATCCCCCAGCTCCCGCCAGACTGCACCGCCCTCGCCTGGGGCTACGAGGCAAACGACATCTCCGCCGACGCCTGCCAGGCCTTCCAGAACGCAGGCGTCCCATACCTCGTCTGCCCAGGCACTTCCACCTGGAACTCTTTCGCGGGACGCCGCGACGTCATGCTCGCCAACCTCAGGACCTCCGTCGCCAACGCCATCCGATACGGCGCGCAGGGGCTCCTCCTCACCGACTGGGGCGACCACGGCCACTCGCAATACTGGCCCGCCTCCTGGCCAGGCCTCACCGCCGCCGCCCTCGCCGCCTGGAACGGCGCCCTCCCCGCAGAAGACGACCTCGCCCGCCTCGTCGACCGCTTCTTCCACACCAGCGGCGCTGGCGCGCGCATACTCGCCCTCGGCGGCATCGCCGACGCCCTCCAGCCGCGCATCCACAACCGCGCCCACCCCTTCCAGGCCTTCCGCGACCACGGCAAGCGCGCCCGCGACCTCGGCATCACCGCGGAGGCCTGCGCCGCCCTCCGCGACGACCTCGACCACCTCCCGCCCGTCGACGACGCCCCTCGCCTCGTGCGCGACGAACTCGCCCAGACCGCGGAATGGATCCGCGCGGGCCTCGACCTCATCGCAGGGACGCCCGCCGACTGGGAGGCCCGCGCAGACGCCCTCCTCGCCGAGCACCGCCGCCTCTGGCTCGCCCGCAACCGTGAAGGCGGCCTCCACCACAGCTGCGCCCTCCTCCGCGCCGACTTGACGCCAAAGGCCTAATTCGACGCCGCTTCCGCTGGCAGAATCGCCGCGATACGATACATTAGCAGAGAATCCGCATTTCACCCACACCGTCACCCACCGAATGGAAACCTCGCCCCTGCTCCAGCGCCTCTCCTCCTTCGACGCCTGGGAGCGCGCCCACGCGCTCGCCGCGCTCGCCGCAACCACCGACTTCCCCGCCGAAGTCCCCGCGATGAACATGCACGTGCACTCGTTCTTCTCCTACAACGGGGAAGGCTGGTCGCCGTGCCGCATCGCCTACGAAATGAAGCGCCTCGGCCTCTATGCCGCCGCCCTCTGCGACTTCGACGTCCTCCAGGGCATGTCCGAGTTCCTCGCCGCAGGCGACCTCCTCGGCTTGCGCACCGCCGTCTCCTTCGAAAGCCGCGTCTTCTTCCCCGAGTACGCCGACGCCGAAATCAACTCCCCCGGCGAACCCGGCGTCTTCTATTTCATGGGCGCGGGCTTTGTGAACCGCCCTGAGCCGGGCTCGCCGGCCGAGCGCACCTTCGCCGCCATGCTGGAGCAGTCCCACCGCCGCAACCGCGCCCTGATCGCACGCATCAACGCTGCCCTTCCCGCCGCGCATCTCGACTACGACCGCGACGTCCTCCCCATCACCCCCGACGGCAATGCCACCGAGCGCCACATTGTCCGCGCCTACTATGACCTGGCCATCCGCGAGCAGGAATCCGATAGGGCCGCCAAGGCCTTCTGGGCCAAGTGCTTCGGCGCCGACGCCGGCGACCTCGCCGACAAGGACGCCAACCCGATGAACGAGTGGCTCCGCGGCAAGCTCATGAAGAAGGGCGGCCTGGGCTATGTCCAGCCCACCCCGGACACCTTCCCGCCCATTGACGAGGTCATCGCCATGATCCGCGAGTGCCGCGCCCTGCCGACCTCCGCCTGGCTCGACGGCCCCCTGCCCGGTGAGGCCGACCCCGGCGACCAACTCGACTGCCTCCTCGAAAAGGGTCTTGAAATGGTCAACATCATCCCCGACCGCAAC
>JAEEXV010000375.1 GCA_016287975.1 Lentisphaeria bacterium
CGCCTTCGCGGCCTCGGCATCCGCCCTCGCCTTGACGACCTCGGCATCCGCCTTCGCCTTCGCGGCCGCGGCCTCGGCATCCGCCTTCGCCTTTTCCGCCGCCGCGCGCTGGTCATCGGCCTGCTTCTGGGCCTCGGACAGCGCCTTGGCGGCGGCATCCGCGTCCGCCTTCGCCTTTTCCGCCGCCGCGCGCGCCTCCGCAAGCTGCTTTTCGACCGCCTGGCGGCTTTCGGCGGCCTTCGCGGCGTCATCGCGCAGTTTCTCGAGTTCGGCCCGTTCGGCGGCCTGCTTCCGCGCCTGCTCGCGCAATGCCTCAAGGCCCGCGGCGGCCGTGGCGAGTTCAGCCTGGAGCGCCTCCTGGTCCTTGCGCGCCTTCTCGACCTTGGCCGCCTGCTCGCGCTTCTCAGCCTCGATGCGCTCGACCTCTCGGCGCATCGCGGTCAGTTTGGCGGTCTCCGCCTGCGTCGCGGCCTCCATCGTCTCGCGCTCCAAGCGCAGCATCTCGACCTTGGCGGTCGCGGCCTGGATCTCGCCCTGGAGCGCGGTGATCGACTGCGACAGTTCACGCTGCTGCTTCTCGGAGGCCGTCTTGCGCTCCTCGGCGGCCTTTACCTGCGCCAGCGCGGCGGCGGCCAGCCGCTCGGCGTTGGCCTGCTCGGCCTCCAGCGCCTCGGTCTCCTTCTGCATCGCCGCGGCACGACGCGCCGCCTCGGCCTTCGCCTCCGCGAGTTTGGCGGCCGCCGCCTGCGCCTCCGCATTCCACCGCGCCGAATCGTCCTTCACGCTCTTGGCGGCCGCCTCGGCCTCCTGCTGCTGCCGCTGGAGCTGGGCGAGCTGCTGCTTCTCCTCCAGCAGCGCCTTCTCACGGCGTTCCTTGGCGAGGTTCGCGCGCGCCTCGGCGGCCTCGCGGAGCGCCTCCAGCCGTTCCGCCTCGGTCTGCAGACGCTGGACTTCGGCGTTGTTGGTGTCGGTCTGCGCCCGCAGGCTGGTGGCCTGCTGCTGGAGTTTCTTCAGCCGCTCCTGTTCGGCGGCAAGTTGCTGTTCTTCGCGGGCGTGCTGCTCCTTGAGCGCCTGCCGCTGCGCGGCGAGGTTCGCCTCCGCCCCGCTCACCGACTCGACGACGGGCGGCGCGGTAGGCGAAGCGCCCCGTGCCGCATAGTCCATGCTGATCCATCCCGTCGCCTCGGGCGGCGCGGCGACACGCAGCCATTCACCGTCCTTGCGCCCGTCGGGTTCAAGACGCGTGCCCTTGGGAACCTGGTAGAACGCGGTGAAACTCTCGCCCGCCCCCGTGCGCAACGGGCAGGAATCGGCCACGACCACATTGCTGGCGTCCAGCGCCTTGCCAGAGACCCAACCAGACACCTTGACTGGCAGGCGCACCTCGAACCACCCGTCGCGCTCGCCGACAATCTGGAGCGGAGTGCCTGCGGAAAGTTGCGCCAGCCGCTCGAAATAGGCCGCTGGACGGGCGCGCAGGGCGACGTTGTTGCCAGTGACATAGCCTGGAGCCGCCAGCAGGGCGAGCGTGAGCATCAGGCAGGCGGCAAGGACAAGACGGGTATGGAAGCAGCGCATGGCGGTCAATGATGGGGGTGGAGGGGAAGGCGCGGACAGGAATGCCTCGTCGCCGACACGAAAATGGTGCAATTGCTAAATGTAAAGCGATTGTCGCAAAAAACAAATCGCCGCGGCGGTGTTATGGTATGGATTATGCCGAAGAAATCCACAAATCAGCGTCTGTACCTGGTCAGCGGGGATGACGAGGCGACCATCGCGGCGACCGCCGAGGCCCTCTTCACCCGACTCGCGGGCGAAAAGCCAGACGAGTTCTCCGTGGAGGTGCTCCACGAAGACGACCGCGGCCCCCGCGCCGAACTGGTGCGGCAGGTGATTTCCGCGCTGCGCTCCCCGCCGTTTCTGGGCGGATGCAAGACGGTCTGGCTCAAGCATTTCACTGGATTCGGCGCGGAGGCGGGCGCCCGCGGCGGCGACCCGCTCGCGCTTCAGGAGCTCGTCGCCTTCCTGGAGACGCCGTTGCCCGAGGACATGCAGCTCCTGCTCGACGGCCCTGACTGCGATGCCCGCAAGGCGCTCGCGAAGGTGTGCGCGAAGAACGGCGAGGTGATCTGGTGCAACAAGCCGAATCTCTCGCGCCGCAACTGGCGCGAGGAAATGGCCGCATGCCTGCAGCGCGCCGCCGAGCAGAAAGGGATCGCACTGACCATGGAGGTGCGCGAGGCCCTGACCGATGCGCTCGGCGCCAACACGGGCCTGATCGACGGCGAACTGGAAAAACTGATCTGCCACGCAGGCGGCCCCGACAAGCCCATCACGGTCGCCGATGTGCAGCTCCTCTGCCCGAGTTTCAGCGACCAGCCAGGCTGGGCGCTCGGAGACCCCATCGGGAAACGAAACCTGCCCGAGGCGCTCTCCGTCCTCGAACGCCTCCTTGCCCGTGAAAAGGACGGCAATGCAATGGCGCGCTCCCAGTTGAACCAGCTCGGGCGGCTCTTGATCACCTGGCTGCACCTGCGTCTGCTCATGGCCGAGCAAAAAGCGCGCGGCAGCATGGAAATCAAGGCGTTCTTCGACGGACTGTCCCAGGAGAAGCGCAGGGAATGGCGCGCCGCGGGTGCACCGCTGGCCGACTTCAATGGCTGGCGCGCGAAGTTCGCGGCGGACAGCGCCCTGAACTACACCCCCGCCGAACTCATGGCGGGAATCTCGGCGGTGCGCGATGCCCTGCTCTCCACCACCACCACTGGCGTCCCGCCCGTCGTGGCGCTTGAAAATGCCCTGGCCGCCATTGTGCCACGACGCCGCTGACGGAGGGGAACGGAAAGGAACCATGAGCGAAAACTCGATTGAACACAACATCGACGTGCTGATGCTGCTGGGCGAGGCGATCGCCCAGACCAGCACCCTGGATGACGGCCTGCGCACCATCGTGCGGCTGACCTGCCAGCTGATGGACACGACCCAGGCAGCGTTCCTGCTGGCGGACGAGGAAAAGCAGTTGTTCATCGTCCGCGCCGCCGTCGGTCTGGAAAGCAGCAACTTCAGGGAGGGCTATCCGCTGGTGGTCCCCGAACGCCTGCAGAACATCCTGTGGCGCCTGCAGAGCCTGCACCAGATCAACTGGATCGATTCGGGCATCGAGGGGATCCATTTCCCCATCATCACCATGCCGATCTACTTCAAGGGCGCGCGCATCGGCCACCTCATCACGGGGGGCGCGCGGGATCCCTCGCACGCCAAGGACCCACTGCGCCGCAAACTGCTGTCGCTGCTGGCCCCGTTCGCCTCGCTCATCATCGAAAACGGCAAGGCCACCGACCTCATTCGGCAGCGCTTCGTCCTCAATTCCCGCGAACTGCTCGACGACGTGCGCCGCGAATCCGCCGAGACAGGCGGCCAGAACACGCCCGAAGACCAGTTGATGGTCACCGCCGTCCGAAACCCGGGAAAGGTCGTGCGACTCCTCGCCGCCTCCTTCTACCGCGAACTCTCGAACTCGGGCTTCAACGACGGCCATATCGCCATCGCCGCCGCGCATTTGCTGGAGTGCATCGTGGAAAAAGGCAAGAAGGAACCCGCTGAATCGGGCAGGGAAGACAAGTCTTAAGGCAAACGGGGGGATTCTTCAGGGAGTGATGAAACTATGGCTTTGTGGGATGGACGTTTTTCGGAAAGCCCGGATCAACTGGTGCTGAAGCTGTCGCAGTCGATCTCGTATGACCGTCGGCTGTATCCGTACGACATCGCGGGAAGCGTCGCGCACGCGAAAATGCTCGCACGCCAGGGAATCATCCCCGAAGCCGACGCCGAGGCCATCGTTGCGGGGCTCCAGACCGTGAAGCAGGAACTGGATTCAGGCGCATTCGACTTCCGCACCGAACTCGAGGACATCCACATGAATGTCGAGGCGCGGCTGACCCAACTCGTCGGCGCACCTGGCGCACGCCTCCATACGGGACGCAGCCGCAATGACCAGATCGCCACCGACGAACGGCTCTTCCTCCGCGAGGAGGACGACGCCATGCGCGCCCTCATCCGGCAGATGCAGCGCGCCCTCCTGGCGCTGGCGCGACGCCACCAGGATGCCATCCTCCCTGGATTCACCCATCTCCAGCACGCCCAGCCAGTCCTCTTCGCCCATCATCTCCTGGCCTACGTCGAAATGCTCGGACGAGACGAGGAGCGCTTCGCCGACACGCGGAAGCGCATCAACCGTCTCCCCCTGGGCGCAGGCGCCCTCGCAGGCTCCACCCTCCCCCTCGACCGCGAATGGGTCGCCACCGAACTCGGATTCGATGAAGTCCTGCGAAACTCGATGGACGCCGTCGCCGACCGCGACGTGCTCGTCGAGTTCCTCGCCGACCTCGCCCTCGTCGCAATGCATCTGTCGCGGCTGGCCGAGGACATCGCAATCTGGTTCAGCCAGGAGTTCGCATTCGTCGAAATCGGGGACGCCTTCACCACTGGCTCCAGCCTCATGCCCCAGAAGAAAAACCCCGATGTCGCCGAACTCACGCGCGGAAAGACAGGGCGGGTCTACGGCGCGCTGACCGCCCTGCTGACCACCCTCAAGGGACTCCCCCTGACCTACAACCGAGACCTCCAGGAGGACAAGGAGCAGCTCTTCGACGCGCTGGACACCGTCAAACTGACGGTGGCCACCATGGCGGCCATGCTCGCGACCGTCAAGGCCGACGAGGCGAGGATGCGCGCGGCCGCCTCGGATCCCTCGCTGATGGCGACCGATCTGGCGGAGGCGCTGGTGCGGCAGGGCGTCCCCTTCCGCGAAGCCCATCACCAGGTCGGGCGCTTCGTCGCGCTCTGCGCGGAACGCGGGATCACCCTCGCCCAGGCCGACCTTACGCTGATGCGGGAGGCCATCCCCACCGCCGTGCCTGAGTTCCTCAGGATTTTCGACGCCGACCACAGCGTCACGGCACGCGACATCCTGGGAGGAACGGCCCCCGCGCAGGTGCGCCGGCAACTGGATTTCTGGACGGAACGGCTGTCGGAATGACCGCCAAAATTGTTTCAAGCGGCTATATTGTAGCATTCACCCCCAAACGGAAGCAACCAACATGCGAAAACTGATGCTGTTTTTCGGGCTGGTCTTCGGACTGGCCATCACCGCCTCCGCGCTCGACGAGTACTGCTGGGTGCGGCGCACCTTTGCGTGGTCGGGCAACGGATATCGCCGCACCGAAGTCATCCCCCTCTTCGGCGAGGAGTTCCGCATCCGCTACGCGACCGAACCGCGCGGAGGCTCGCTGAACATCACCCTCTGCGACGGGGTGGCGAAGAATCCCCGCAAGCCCGTCCCCGTCATCGCCTCGAACCGCCTCCACAACATCGGCTGGAAAGGCTTCAAGGGCTACCAGCAGATCTACCTCGTCATCGAAGGCGACGCCGCGACCGAATGGATCGTGGAGGTCGACCAGTATCTCGACACCATCGCCGAATGGCGCCTGCGCAACTACCTGGGCAAACTGAAGCCCCCGACCAAAAAGGAGGCCACCTGGGCTGGATCAGAAACCACCGAGTGGGAATACACCCCGCGCGTCGTCCCCTACCAGCTCTCGCTGACCCGCACTGGCGAGACCAATGTCGGCATGTCCGTCACCACCGTCGAAGGCGGCGAAATGCTCTTCTCCACGCATTTCAACCAGACTGGCGCCACCACTGGCTGGATCGCCACCCCCGCCCCCGTCAAGATCCACATCGACGCCTCCAGCAGCGACTGGAAACTCGATATCCTGACCCACTGACAAAATGGATGCGCCCGAAAAGAGCGCGGATGCGCCCCCAAAAACGCCGCGGCGGCCGCGCCCCGTGAGCGCGCCAGAGGCATTTGGGATGCTGACGCATCTGCTCTTCGGCGGGTGCGCGGTGACCTGGGCGGCATGGCACGCATGGTGCCTCGGCTGGCTGACGCTGAACCAGACTGCGTGCGTGTCGGTCGTCTCCTGGATGGTATTGGGGGTGGCATACGGCTGGAAGGCGGTGCGCCATTATCGGACGCTTCATCCAGAGGCGCTGCCGACACGCTTCAAGAGCGTGGCGTGGTTTGTGTGGTTCTGCTTCGGATTCTGGGTCATCAAGCAACTTGGTCAGGCCTCGGAAATCCCCCAGGCGGCCTCGCTCCTGGCGATCCTCTATTTCTTCTACGCATATCTTTCGCTGCTCATGGTGCGCACGCACCCGAAGCTGATCAGCTGGGTCGCCGTAGACACGCTTCTGGGATTCCTCGGCTGGGGCACCCTGCTGCGCCTGCTGGTGCGCTTCCGCGTGCGCTATCTCACCGCCGTGCAGCCAGTGCAACTGACGCGGCCAGATGAACTGGACTGGATGCTCTCGCATCTGACGCCGACCGCGGTGGTGCTGCTGGCGGTGGCGCTGATCCTGGCGGCGTGGCTGCTGCGCCTGGAACTCTACCACCGCCGCAGCGGCGTGCCGCGCCGCGAGTTCTTCAAGCCGTTGCCAGGGCTGGTGGCGTTGGCGGCGTTCGTCGTCGCCCTGGCCTTCGGGGCGATTGTCCGAATGAAAATCGGCGACGACCTCAGCGCGGAGATCCGCGCCGCCGAGGCGATCTTCCAAATGGACTTGAAGGCGCCCCTGCCGACGGGGGAGGCCCTCCCCGATGCCTTCGTCAAGGCGGACAACGAATATCTGCAGAGCCTGCAGCTGGCAGGCGAGCGGGTGACGGTGGCCGTGAAGGAGGGACAGCCGAAGCGCCACTACCAATGGGCGCACGCGGCGGGCGTGCGCTGGCGCCTGCCAAAGCAGGACGCACCCGCGCGTCTGAAGGAACTCCAGGAGGCCTTTGCGGCCCCCATGCGGCAGGTCGAGGCGGTGGCGGCGCTGCTGCCGCCCTCCCCGCCTTGCAACGGAAAGACCTCGCGGCGGATGTACAACCTCGTGGACTTCGCCTACTGGCGGCAATGCCTGGCGCTCTACAGCGGCGACCACGCGGAGGCCGTCGCCCAGTTCCGCCTGGCCACCCGCCTGGCGCTGGACCTCCGCCTGGAGGCAGCCGCCGACCGCCCTGGCGCACGCGCCCTGAATCTCACCCATTGGCTTGATGCCGCCGAAGTGCTTCTGGACGATCCTGCCACCACGCCCGAGGAAGTGGCATCCCTGGAGGAGGACTGCGCGCGCTGGGAACAACGCATGAAGGCCAATGACCTGCCCTCCATCATCTTCGAGATCAAGGACAATTTCCATTATCTGGAAAGGGTGCGCACCGACGCGGATCTGCGCCCCGCGCCGACGCCGCGGCAGTTGCGATGGGTTCTTCCAGAGTTCGGCGCGCTTCTCCAGGCGGAGCAGTTGCAACTGCTCCGACATTTCATGCGCGTCCAGCGCTGGGACGACCTCGGGCCCGCCACCTCCGCCGTCTCCATCCTTACGCAGGTGACGATTGCCGCTAGCCGACTGGGCGCCGAGCGACGCCAGGTCGCCCTCTCGCGCCTCGCGGCCATGCGCATCCTCCTGGCAGCGCGGCGCTTCCAGTTCGAGCAGAAGCGCCTCCCCCAAAGCCTCGACGAACTGGTTCCCCGTTTCCTAAAGGCGCTGCCCGAGGATCCGCTCGCCAAACACGCCCCATTCCTCATGGAACGCAAGACGCGCCCCATCGCCCGAATGGACATCCTGACTGGCGAACCAGTGGAAACCACGGAGGAAACCGTCGTCATCCGCAGTTCCACCGCCCGCGCCGAGGCATATTTTGTCCCTGAAATCCCGACGGCACCCACGCCGTGAAAAAAACGGTGGCCCCGCGTCTGGGGTCATGAACCGCCCCAAAAATGGGGCGGCACAGAACGCCAAGGTCTGGGGTCCCCGAAGTCGGGTCTGGGGTCTGGGGTCTGAAGTCTGGGGTCCTGAAAGATGGGTCTGGGGTCTGGGGTCTGGGGTCCTGAAAGATGGGTCTGGGGTCTGGGGTCTGGGGTCCTGAAAGATGGGTCTGGGGTCTGAAGTCTGGGGTCCTGAAAGATGGGTCTGGGGTCTGGGGTCCCCGAAGTCGGGTCTGGGGTCTGAAGTCTGGGGTCCCCGAAGTCGGGTCTGGGGTCTGAAGTCTGGGGTCCCCGAAGTCGGGTCTGGGGTCTGAAGTCTGGGGTCCTGAAAGATGGGTCTGGGGTCTTGGGTCTGGGGTCCTGAAAGATGGGTCTGGGGTCTGAAGTCTCGGGTCCCCGAAGTCGGGTCTGGGGTCATTGCTCCACCCGTCTCATCCGCCGATTGTGCATTGTCCGTCGGCGGTGACTTCGAGCGTGACCATCTGTCCTTCGCGGAAGGCGGCGGATGGGAAGTCGTGCCCGAAGGGGAGCCCTGAGAAACCGGGGCCTGGGACCTCTGCGCTGTATTCGCGGAAGAGTTCGGGCAGATAGTGCTTGTCGGGGCAGCCCGAGAATGTGCCGAAGACGATTCCAGCGAGGGATTTGAGGATGCCGCAGTCGCGGAATTGCGTCAGCATGCGATCGATTTCGACGGCGTTCTGCTTGATGCCCTCCAGCACCAGGATCGTCCCCGAGAGATCTGGCATCCAGGGCGTGCCGATGAGTGCGTCCATCACCATCAGATTGCCGCCTGTCACTGGCGCTGTGACCTTTCCAGGCGTCAGCGCATGGCGGCGCCCATGGCAGGGCGTCGCGAGCGGCGCGCCCTCGACGACTTGGCGCATCGTGCGGATCGCCTGCGCCAGGTGTCGCGGCGTCGGCTCCACGACGCCAAAGGTGGCCTCCGCCATCACGCCGCAGATGCCGTTGCGGAAGCCCTTGCCGTAGGCCGCCAGCAGGAATGCGGTCATGTCGCTAAAGCCCGCCACGGGGATGTTCCGCTTCAGCAGCAGATCCCAGTCAATGTATTTCAGCGTCCGCGCGGCGCCGAAGCCGCCGCGCAGCGCGAAGAGGAAGTCGATCGATTCATCCGCCAGCAGATCGTTGAAGATGCGCGCGCGCTCCTCGTCTGGCGCCGCCATGTAGCGGAACTCTGGCAGCCGCGGCTTCGGCATCACATACGGCACGCCCCATGCGTCGAGCCGCTGGAGCATCGCGTCCTGGAATTTCTTTGCCTGAAAGCCGAAGCAGAGCGGGAAAATACCCACCTTGCGGATGCTCTTTGGAAATGGTCCTTTCATTGTCGTCTCCGTTTCTTGCCTATCCTTTCCTGACGCCCTGGGCCTCGCGAATCAGCGTGCGGTATTCGTCCCGCGTCATCAGCGGCACGTATCCGTCCAGGATCTTCCGCGCCTTCGCGGCGCCGTCCGAAAGCAGCGACACCGCCATCAGGGCCAGCATCTCGGCGTTTTCGACGTAGGCGGCCTGGGGCGTGGTGATCTTGAAGGCGTCGCGGTGGAGAGTCGCCCCGTCGCAACCTGGGACATTCAGATGGAGGGCGGGCATCAACTGCGAGACGTCGCCCATGTCGGTGCATCCGAAGTCGTGGCCGGTCTTGTAGCGGAACGGGATTTCGGGGTGGAGGAACGCCGCGCCTTCGCGGGCGACCTCCGCGAGGCCGTCATTGTTGTTCAGCGGCAGCCCCGACAGGAACGACAGGATCTCCACGCTGCCGCCGAAGGCCTGGCCGCAGTGCAGCACCGCCTGGTCGAACTGCTCCGAGAGTTTCCGCATGTCCGCGATATTGGACGCCCGCACCATGTATTCCATCGTCACCTCGCCTGGGAAGGTATTGGGCACCTGGCCGCCGGAGGAGATGATGCCGTGGATGCGTGCGCCGAACATCGTCCCCGCCTCCTCGCGCAGGAGCGCAATCGCGTGCCGCGCCAGTTCGAGGCTGTTCAGCGGGTTGATGCCGCCCGAGGGATAGGAGGCGTGGCAGCTCTTGCCGCGGAAGACCAGTTTCTTCACGAAGACCCCGTTGCAGTTGTTGGTGCCGTAGCCGCACCCAAGGTGGTTCATGAAAGCCAGGTCGATGTCGTCGAAGGCCCCTTCCAGAATCAGTTCCGACTTGCCGTCGATGCACGAGATCTTCCCCGCCTCGATCAGCCCCGCGCGGTAGCCGATCTCGATCCCCTCCTCCGCAGGACACGCCAGAAACACCATCCGTCCGCACAGTTCGCCCAGGATCTCAGGCTCCTGAAGAATCCGCGCCGCCCCGTACATCGCCGAGGCGTGCGTGTGGTGCCCGCACGCATGCGCGCATCCGCCCACTGCCGCGGGGTGCCCTGGCTGCAAGAGCGCGTCCAGTTCCCCGACCACCCCGATCGTCGGCCCAGGGCGCCCCGTGTCCAGCACCGCGCGCACTCCCGTCAGCGCCAGCCCCTCCTCGACTGGCAGCCCCGCCGCGCGCAGCCGTTCCGCCACCGCGCGCGAGGTCTTCACCTCGCGGTACCCCGTCTCGGGATGCCGCCAGATCTCCTCCCCCAGCCCGATCATCTCCGCCGCATGGCGCTCCCCCGCCGCCTCCACCAGCCTGAACAATTGCTCCATTTCCCGCACTCCTCTGTTGAGTTTTCTACACGCATGTCACCGCCGCTGCAGCAACCGAAGCAGATTGTCGGAAAATACGCTGGGCTGCTCCTCGGGGAGGAAAGTCTCCTTCACCCGCAGGATGAAGCAGCGCGGGTCATAGCCTTCGTAGTCGGTCCCGAACAGCAGTCGCGCCGCGCCGAACTGCGCGCGCGCATTCGCCAGCGAACGCAGAAACAGCCCGCCGTTCACGCCGCTGATGTCGAGCATCACATTGGGCAGCGCGGCCAACTCGTCCATCACAGGCGGATAGAGGTGCGAGCCGATGATCTGCAAGCGTGGATGCGCCTTTGCCACCAGCGCGGTGCCGCTGGTGTTGTGGAGTTGCGCCACCATTCCGTGCTCCTCCGCATAGCCGAAGAGGTCGTCCCAGGCGGAATGCGTGAGGGGGTGCTCCTTCTCCAGGGCCTTCGGGACGATCTCTCCCACCCAGCGGAACCCCTCTTTTCGGAACTGCTCCAGCCAGAAGAGGGAGCGCTTCGGCCAGCGGCAGTCCAGCACGCAGCCTGGATAGATGAAATCCGGATATCTGGCATGCAACGACAGCGCCTCGGCATTCCCCTCGTCCAAGTCCCGTTCGCATTCGCCCAGCACCGCCTGCCACGGCGCCGTCACCGCCATCTCCACGCCGCCCCCACGCAGGAAGTCTATCGACTCCGACGGGGTGGCGAAATCGCTCCTGCGGCCGCTCCAGCCGCAGGAGCCGATGTGCGTATGCGCGTCCAGAATCCGCATGTGCGGAAGCCTCACTTCGCCTCTTTCGCGCCCTGCCGCTTCTCGGCCTCCTCGAACTGGGCCTTGTCGGCGAGCGAGACATTGCCTTCCACGCGGCCGTCGTCGAGATTGTTGACGACGCGCTTCTTGAGGTCGCGGATCAGCTCGAACATGTTGCGGACGCCGCCGATGCCGAACCAGAAGAGCGAGATGCTGGCGATGGTGGCGGGCACGATCAGCAGCGACAGGCAGTAGTAGTTGCTCCACCAGGTCACTGGCCACGGCTTGATGTGGAGGCCAGGGATGCGCGCCAGGGTGTTCCACGTGGCGGGCAGCACGAACATGCCCAGGAACGAGTAGCCGAAGGAGTAGATGAAGAGCGCCCAGGCGATGCACTTGTCGCCTTTGGAGTATTCGGGGGTGATCCCGATCAGGCGCTTGCCGATGTTCTTGATGCTCCAGTCGGTCCGCATCACGATCTTGCCTGGCTCGGCGTAGATGCCGCGGTGCAGCATGCGGTCCAGGTTGAAGGGCTCCTTGCAGGTCAGTTTCGAGACCACGCAATAGAGGATCAGGCAGACAATCGTCGTGAACAGGGAGATCTCGTAGCTGTTGATCGGGAACTTCTTCTGCGACATCTCCCAGACCACGATCGGGTTCAGCGGCTTCGAGACCCGCGTCAGGAAGTTCCCCACTGGCTCCACCCAGCCATGGCGGTCCAGCCACGGGTAGATGTGGTTGGCCCAGTTGCGCTGCATCAACTGCCCGATCACGGAGAAGGTCGCCCCCGTGATCAGCGAGGTCCACGCGCCCGCCGTCGTCCCGAAGCGGCTGTAGAGGCCGAAGGTCAGCACGGGGCCGCAGCCGCCCAGCCACAGCGCCGTCGTGATCGCCACGAAGAGCGAGATGTAGTCCATCTGCGACATGTAGTAGGAGCCGATGAGGAAGAAGACGCCGATGCCGATCGCCACCCCGCGGATGCACCAGAGGTGCTGCTTCGGCGTGAAGCCGCCCTTCTTCAGCGGCAGGATCACGTCCTGCATGATCGTCGCCGCCGCGCTGTAGATGCGGCTGTCGTCGGTCGAGACCATCGCCAGGATCATCATCAGGACGAAGAGCCCCAGCATGCCGTTCGGCAGGATGTTGCGCAGGGTCACCGTGGTCATCAACTGGAAGTAGAGCGCCTTGAACTGCGGATAGTTCTTCATGCCGTCCTCGTGCGACTGCATCACGCCCTCGGCGGCCTCCAGATACGGGGTGTCCAGGTTCTTCTTGTCGGTCAGCGGCTCATCGACGCCGTAGGTGTGGTGGTGGACGGGGATCGCCGCCGCCGCATCGATGATCTCCGCGCGCATTTTCTCGTCCTTGATGACGTCGTTGGCGACCTTGGTGACGAGTTCATTGCGGATCACCTTCGCCTTCGGCGCGAAGTCCACGTGGTTGAGGATGGTGATGATGCCGATGGCAATCAGCACGTAGAAGACGGAGGTCATGGTCTGGCGCCAACTGCCCAGCAGCCCCGCCATCTTCTGCTCGTGCGCGCTGCGGGCGACCGTGCTGCCCGAGGCGAACCAGCTCGCGCGGTGCAGGAAGGTCGACAGCACCGTCCCGCCGAACATCAGGAAGTTGAAGTCGCGCAGATTTTTGAGGTCGAACGGGTTGATGAAGCTCTCGCCAGGGCCGCGGTCCATCATCGCGACGGAGATCTCCTTGCTCCAGGAGAACTTGGTGAGGATGAAGATCACGAAGGTGACGAGCAGCGGATAGAGGAAGAGCCCCTGCAGGCTGTCGGTGACCATGATGGAGAGCATCCCGCCCATCAGGATGATGGAGATGGCCATCACCAGGCTCACGACCATGATGACCACGAAGGTCTCCATGCGGATGCCCAGGAAGGTGAAATGCGACGGCAGTCCCAGGAAGTTGATGAAGAAGCGCGCCGCGAGCGCGGGCATGATCATGTTCGCCAGCATCTCGGAAATCGAGCGCAGCGCGGCGGCGAAGATGCGCAGGTTGCGGCTGTAGCGCATCTCGATGAACTGCCCGATCGACATCGCCTTGGTCTCGCGGAAGCGGTACGTGCAGTATCCCGCCAGCCCCAGGAAGATGCCGATGGGCAGCAGGGTGCTGTTCCAGAAGGCCAGCGCGAAGCCCGTCTTGTAGTGGATTTCGACGTAGGAGAGCAGCGTGATGATGGAGAGCGCGTTCGCCACGTCCCCGCACGCCATCAGGTAGCGCCCCGCGAGGCGCCCCGCCGACAGGAAGTCCGCCACCCCCTTGATGAAGCGGCGGACATAGATCCCCATTGCGAAAACGCAGATGACGGGGATGATGATGATCATGTAGTCATACCATTTGAACATTTTCGTCTTGCTCCGTTTTTTTCTCCTAAAGTCCGAACTTGGCGTGTTCGAGGATCTCGACTGGCGTCAGCACCCGCTTGTAGATCTTCAGCTCGTCGATATCCCCGCGCCAGCCGCGCGCGAGGCCGCTGCGCCCGATGGCCAGCGCCTGTTTCTTGTTGCGCGGCGGGAAGATGACGTAGTCCGTCTTCTCCATGCGGCATTCGCCATTAATATAGATGCGGGCGGCTTTTTTGACGCCGTCGCAGGTCACCGCGATGTGGACCCACTGCCCGCGCAGATCCGCGACGGGCGCCTGCACCACCAGGGTCTCCTTCGGCTTGCCGCCTGGCCCCGTCAGGAACTGGAAATACTGCCAGTTGTAGTAGAGCGAGAAGCCAGGCCCGTACTGGCTGCCGCACTGCAGGATGTACATCAGGCAGCGGCGGTACTCGACATCCTCCGCGATCCGCACCCATACCTCGATGCTCATCGCCTTCGCGTAGTCGTCGTCCCAGAAGTTCACCACATCCGCCCCAGCGTTCGGATTCTCCGCAGGGGACAGTTTCTCCTTTGCGTTCGCCAGCGACAGCGCCTTGCCCGACTTGCCTGGCACAAACGAATAGCGCTTCGGGTTGACCAGCTTGCACACCCGCTTCGCGTCCCGCAAGTCCACGCAGACCGCCGCCCCGTCCTGCTCCTCAAACGGCAGATACAGCGTTGGATCCACCTCCGCCGCCCGCAGCACACAGCACGCCGCCAGCACCGCCAGCGCCAAACTCTTCCGAATCATCATTGTTCCTCCTGGAAAAACATGGACCAATCCATTGAAAACTGTCCGCTACTTCGCGTAAGCCTCGACCTCGCCGATGCGGGCGACGGTCCCCTTCACCTGCGGCATGTAGCGCGGGCGGGACACTTTCCCCGCGGGTTCGTCGACGACGATGCGGAAGCGCTCGGCATTCGCCACGGGCGTGAACGCGCACTCGAAGTGGTCTGCCTTCGTGCCGTCCGCGCACGTGTAGACCGTCTTCCACGCGCCGCCCGCGAAGACCTCGATGTGGAACTTCGCCAGCGAATGGTCAAGCGTGTCGATGACGACGCGCCCCAGTGCAAACGGGCGCTTCTTCGGCGCGAACTCCACCCACGGCCTGCGATCCTCTGGATGGCTCATCCAGAAGAGCAGCCCGTAGCCGCCGCTCTTGGTCGGGACGGTGCCGTCGCAGACATGCCACAGATTCACGTCCACGCCGCCCGCGCCGTGGTTGACGACCACGGTCGAGGCGTCCAGTTCCACCGTCTCGTTCATGCCGCGCTGGAACAGGAGATTTCCAGGCTTGGCGAGTTTCCGCCAGGCGTCCTCGACCCGCGCCGAGAGTTCCGCCACCCCCGCCAGCGGCGGC
This sequence comes from Lentisphaeria bacterium, assembly GCA_016287975.1. The sequence continues at coordinate 14,962 of JAEEXV010000375.1, forward strand.
GGCGTCTTCTCGACGTAGGCGCGGCCTTCGCATGGCCCGAAGTCGTCCGACATCACGCCGTCCTTCACCGCGACCGTGCGGTTCTCGGCGACCACGTGGAGTCGCTTCAGGTGCTTCGGCAGCCCCGTGAAGGTGATGCGGCACTTGTCCATCGAGACATTCGACGCAACCAGGAAGTATCCGTCGTCGGTGTCGGTCGCGATGCGGCGCACGTCCTTCGAGCCAGTGCAGGACGGCTGCACTGGATGGCGATCCTGCAGCGCGTGGTCGCCGACATACCGCATTTCAGGAACCAGCCCGAACCACCCGACATAGACCTCGGGATAGCAGTAGGCCTCGTTGCCATAGCACTGGATGTGGTTGCAGCCCACCGCGAGCGCCATCATCATCTGGTTGTGGAACTCCTGCACCGACGGGATGCGGCTGTCGCGGAAGCCCAGCCGCCAGTCCCACTTGTTGATCGCCATGTCGGTGAACGCCAGCGCCGTCTTGTGGTAGAGCCGTTCCTGGCCGTGCCGCATCGAATCCGCCTTGAACGCGATGTCCCTGCAGTCGCTGATGGTGCCGCGCGGCCCCCGCACCGCAGGGTACGGATGGTGCTCGTGGACATCCATCGACTGCACGTAATGGTGCGTCGGGGAATCGCTCCCCCAGACGGGGTGATACGGATCCTCCTCCTTCACCACCTCGTAGAGCGCCTCCAGCGCCGACGGCAGCAGCGAATCGCTCGACGGCTCGTCGAACCACAGCCACGCCAGAAGCTCAGGCACGTCGCGGTACTGCCGCACATAGCCCCGCATCTGGTCGATGTGCTTCTTGTCGAAGGCCCCCGTCTGCATCGACTTGCGGAACTCCGGGATGCGCCGCCCCGCCATGCGGTAGACGATGTCGCCGCTCGCCCAAAGTTCCCCTGGCTTGATGCCCTGCGGCCGCCCGCCCATGCCGACGTGCAGGTTCGCCCCTTCCAGCCACGGTATCCACCCGTACTTGGTGCGGATGGTGAAGACTGGCTTCCCCTCCCGCATGATCCGCCCGTCCTTGGAAATCCACGTCTCCCCCGCCTTGTAGGGCAGCTTCCACAGCGGGCACCCCGCCGTGGCGAACTTCACCTGCTCGCCCTTCGCGTCCAGCAGCCGCGCCTCCACGCGGAAACGCCCTTCGGGGAAGCCCGCGTTCGGGATGCGGATCTTCGTCAACGCCTCGGGCCCGCGGTACTCCTTCGCCCACACTGGCGCCTTCCCTGGCGCCCCGATCGCGACCGACAGCGTCTTGTCCTTCCGCGCCTCCGCAGGCAGTTTCAGTTCAATGTCCAGCGCAATCGTCTGCAGCTTCTGCGTCGCGAAGACGCTGTAGCGGTAGTGCGGGTCGATCATCCGAATGGCGATCGGCGTGAAGCCCACCTCCGTCTTCGCCTCGCGGTAGGCGACCACGCGCCCCGACGCATCCGCCACGCGCACCATGTTCACATGCTCGCCTGGCTCCTTCAGCGCCGCCGGAGGCAGCTCCAGCGCCGCCTTCCCCCCCGCCGCCGCCTTCACCTGAACTGGCTTCGAGAAGACCACCTCCCCCGTCGCCGTCTTCACGTAGTTCTCCGCGAAGTAGACCTGCGCCGCCCCCGTGAAGTTCGCGATCGAGGTCGCCGTCTCCAGGTATCCCTGCCCGCGGGCGTCCACCCCCGTCGCCGTCGTCAGCGTCGACAACTCCACCTGGTATGGCGTGAGGTCGCAGTCCAGCCCCGACAGCCGCCAGAACTTCGGCGGCTGGTGAAACACCCCCGCGATCCCGTAGTTCGCGCGCTGACTCGTCCTGCGGTTCCGAATCACGTTCACCCCCCACTCCCCCGACAGCGGACGCCGCCGCGCGAAGTTGAAGAACGGTATCTTCATCTCGCACGACCAATACCCGTCCCCGATGAACGACCGCGCCGCCCACACCCCGTTCCACGCCTCCTCGATGATCCCGATCCCCTGGTCGCGGTACGCATCGTAGATCGACCCCTGCGCCCCCACCATGAAATGCCAGTACACCTCCTGCGTGCGCCCTGGATCCAGCATGACCTCCACGCTGTCCTGCTGGAACAGCCCCCCGTCACGGGGACGCGGAGGCAACTTCATCTCCGACACATTCGGCTCCTCGCACCAGATCCCAAGATAGATCGCCTGGTCGTCATACAGCACCTGCACACGGTGCTTCAGCGGCGACGCTGCCTTCGTCTCCGTGTTCACAAACGCATCGCACACCGGAGCCCCCTGCCACGCCGCCTCGTCCAGGCGGCCGTCCAAATACACTGGCGCCCCCACGCGCACCGCCTGGATCACCTGCTCCCCGCCCCACGCGCACAACGCCAGCAACAACCACGCAAAAACCTGTCTCATTCTGCCTCCCGAAACGATTTTCATACGCCAAAACCATTGGTAACCAGATTGCCATTACTATAACCACCCCGCCCCGCTTTGCAACCCGCCGCATGGGTTTTACCAGGTCCGCCCTGGCTGGGGGGCAAGAATTTGTCTGAAAAATGCCGATTGTGGCTTGACATTGGCGAGAAAGGGTGTATCTTTGTGTTTTGCTTTACGCCGTCACTGCCAATTTGCAGTGGTTCACAAGAGAGGGAAGAAGGTACTCCCGTCATGGGCATGAAACTCGCCATCGTCGGCATTCGCCATCAGCACATATTCAGCCTCATCGAGGAGGCCTCGAAGATGAAGGGGGTCGAACTCGTGGCGGTCTGCGAGGAGAACGCGAAGACGCGGCACGCGTACCAGGACGACCCGCGCGTGCGCATCACGCATTCGTCGGTGGACGCGATGCTGGCGGAGACCCCGAGCGACATCATCGGCATCGGCGACTACTACGGGCGGCGCGGGTCGCTGGTGATCCAGGCGCTGCGCGCGGGACGCCATGTGCTCTCCGACAAGCCGATGTGCACCACCCTGGCGGAATGCGACAAGATCATCGAACTGGCGCGGAAGTCAGGGCTCAAGGTCGGGTGCATGTTCGGCCTGCGCTGGCTTGGCGCGGTGCAGTTGATGCGCAAGAAGATTCTCGCGGGGGACATCGGCAAGGTGCGGACGATTTCCATCAACGGGCAGCATCCGCTGATGCTGGCGAAGCGCCCTGGCTGGTATTTCGAGCCTGGGAAGCACGGCGGCACCATCAACGACATCGGCGTGCACGCGATCGACACCGTCCAGTGGCTCACAGGCGCGCAGGTCGCCGAGGTCACTGGCGCGCGCGTCTGGAACGGCAAGGCCTCCGCCACCCCGTGGTTCAAGGACTGCGCCCAGTTCATGCTCAAGCTCTCCAACGACGTCGGCGTGATCGGCGACGTCTCCTATCTCTCCCCCGACACCTGCGGCTACGAGGTGCCCCAGTATTGGCGAATCACCGTGCACGGCGACGATGGCGTCCTCGAATGCAACAACAATGACGCCACCGTCATGTTCGCGACCTCCCGCGACAAGAAACCGCGCGCCTTGAAATGCCCCGCCAACACGGCCTCGACCTTCCTGCATGATTTCGTCAACGAGATTACCGGCCAGGCCAAGCCCGACCAGCTGACCACCGAATATTCGCTGCGCGCCGCCCATACCGCGCTGCAGATCCAGCAGGCCGCCGACC
>JAEEXV010000376.1 GCA_016287975.1 Lentisphaeria bacterium
CATCTGCGGGGCATTCCGGCGGGCAAGCCCGCCGGCACACGCCGGGGAAATGCGGGGCCCGGGAAAACGGGGAAGCCGGGGCGGCGGCCCGCCACAGAACAGCGGGGCGCGGGAAATCCAGGGCGGCGCATCTGCGGGGCACTCCGGCGGGCAAGCCCGCCGGCACACGCCGGGGAAATGCGGGGCCTGGGAAAATCCGGAAAGCCGGAAACTTCGGGCGGGGTTAGTCCTGGTTGCGGAATCCGGATTCGGCGGCGAGGGCGGCGAGGGAGGGGAGTTCGCTCCAGAAGCCAGTCTGCGGGACGGCGATGGTCCATCCTGGGCCGAGGGTCTGGCGGGCCCAGGCGGCGGTGTCGAGGATTGCGGAGAGGTCCCAGTGGCGGGCGGTGCCCGAGCGGTTGGCGTGGGTGGCGATGTCGCACCATCCCGGGGTGAGGCCGTCAAGGGCGAGGGTGCCTTCGCGGGCGAAGTCGGCGAGTTGTCGGATGACGCGTCGGAAGAGGCGCTGGGTGGCGCGGGCCTCCCAGCAGGGGTGGGCGGTGCCGGCGCGGCGGGCGTTTTCAGGAAGCGGGAGCGTCGCGAGGTCGAGGCGGAGGCGTGGCGCGGCGCCGAGTGCCTCCAGGTCGGCGTGGGCGAGGCCATTCGGACCGACGGGGACGACGGGGAGGTCGGCGGGCGCGGCAGCGGCGAGTTCGGGGGCGGACCAGGCGAAATAGGCGTTGAAGCGGTAGGGGCGCGCCTCTGGCTGGGAGACGGGGACTGGCGCGGGCGCGGTGAGTTCCTTGCCTTCCTGGGCGGCCTTCTTCTGGCGCTTGGCGAAGTCGGCGGCGCGCTTGGCGTCGAGTTTGGCGGCGGCCTTGGCCTCGGCTTCGGGATCGCAGAGGGTGACCCAGCGCCGCAGGGAGAAGTTGCTGCCGCTGCGGGAGAGTTCGAGTTTGCCGATGCCATGGAGGAACTCGCCGTTGAGGCCGTTGGACCAGCGCCAGAGGTCGTCGCCGAGGCCGACTTCCAGGCGCTGTCCAGCGGCGTTTTCAAGGACGATGGCGGCGGGTACTGGCGAGAGACTGATGGGGGATTCGCCCTGGGCGGGCAGATCGCGCCATTCGGGGGCGCCTGATGCGGCGGCCTCGGGCGTCACCAGGAAGAAGCGCTGCCAGTTGCCGCGGAGGACGAGGCTGCCCGCCTCGAAGCCGCTTTTGAGCGGGGTGTCCTTGGGCCAGGCCAGGTCGTAGGTGAGGCGCGCCGCGTTGGCGGCGACGCGGAGGGTCTCGCCGAGTCTGGCGGGCGTGCCTTCGCCGAAGGCGCCCGCGCCCTCGAATACGGCGCATCCCGCCTTGTGGTAGTGGTGCGAGAGGGCGGGGATGAGCACGTCGTCGCTGACGCCGTCCACTCGGCAGTGCATGAAACTGAAAAGGGCGGAATCGCCGACGAGGAGTCGCTGGGGGCCGGTGGCGTGCCCGTCGGTGAAGACGAGGCACCAGGGGGAGGATGGATGGCGGATTTCCATAGTGGGTTAGGGCCTCCGTAGGATGTCGATGACGGGCCAGGGGGCGGCCTGGCCGCTGTTGTGGCTCTGGAACGGCGCGACGAAGGCGTCGTGGAAACTGTACTGCTTGTAGAAGTCTGCGATGGAGTCTTCGGCGCTCAGGGAAAGCACGCCGCCCTCGACGAGATTGTAGACGAGATTGCCGAAGTCCGCCGTGGTGTGGACATGCCAGGCGCCGAGGATGTCGATGGCGAGGCGTCCGAAGTCCTTGAGGAGATGCTCGCGGAGACCGTCCAGGAGTTCGGCGATGGAGATGTGGCGTTTCCTGGCGGGCTGTTCGCCCGATTCCTTCTCCTGGATTTCCTGCGCGATGACGCGCACGGCGTTGGCGATGTAGCAATACGCCTCGTGGGCGTATTGCGGGTGGTTCTGGGCGACGCGGGCGATGCGCGCCTCGGGGGATTCGTCGTTGGCGGGGGGATTGGGCATGTGGCTTAGGCCTCGGGGGCGTTGAGGCGGGCGCGGATGGCCTCGGCCATCTCGGCGATCTGGGTGCCCTCGTAGTGCTTTTTGGCGGCGGAGAGGAGGACGGCGTCGTCGACGAAGCGCGGGATGATGTGGAGATGGGCGTGGGGGACTTCCTGTCCTGCGACGGGGCCGTTGTTGAGGAGGAGGTTGAAGCCGCCTGCCTTGGTGGCGCGGAGGATGGCGGGGGCGATCCTGGCGGCGGCGGCCATCATGGCGGCGAGGTATTGTTCGGGGAGGGTGGTGATGCTGAAGTCGTGGTGCTTGGGGACGACGAGTGCGTGTCCGAAGTTGAACGGGGCGATGTCGAGGAAGGCGTAGACGAGGTCGTCCTCGTAGATTTTCGCGGAGGGGATTTCGCCTTTGATGATTTTGCAGAAGATGCAGTTGTCTTCGAGTGGCATGGTCAGTTCTCCTGTGGGGTGTCGGGGGTGTCCCGTTTCATGACGAAGTGCTGGAGGGTGAAGTAGGCGGCGAGGAAGAGCGCGATGCCTGCGAGGATCCATCCGTAGTGGTGCTGGATGAGCTCCTTTCCCTGGCGGATGAGTTCGGGGTATCCGAGGTCGCGGGTGCGGTGTCCGAAATAGAAGCCGGTGCCGGCGAGGATGGCGTTCCAGATGCCTGCGCCGAGGGCGGTGAAGAGGGTGAAGCGCCTGAAGTCCATGCGGGCGAGGCCCGCGGGCAGGGAGATGAGTTGGCGGATGGCGGGGAGGAGTCGGCAGACGAAGGTGGCGGCGTCCCCGTATTTGCGGAAGATTTCCTGGGCGCGGTCGAGGGTCTGCGGGGAGACGAGTAGGTATTTTCCGTATTTTCGGAAGAAGGGCTCGCCGAGTTTGAGGGCGAGGAAGTAGTTGACGTAGGCGCCGAGGAGGGCGCCCGCGAGGCCTGCGACGAGGGCGAGGAGGAGATCCAGGGCGGGGATGTGGCAGGTGAGGTCGCCGCGGGCGGCCATGAATCCCGCGGGGATCATCACGACCTCGCTGGGGAAGGGGATGAAAGAACTCTCGATGGCCATCAGCACGATGATGGCGAGAAAGCCCCAGACGGCGGCATACTGGGCGAACTCCTGGAGATGGGCGGCGAACTGGTCGGTCATGGATCAGATGGGGTGTGGGGCGAGACGGGTGGTCAGGGTGTGGCTCTGTCCTGGCGCGAGGGTCGGCGCATCGTAGTCGACGTTGCAGGTTTCGACGCAGATCATGCGGTGGAACTCGTCGTCGCCGAAGTCGGGCATGTTGTGGGATTTCTTGATCCAGGGGTTCCAGACGACGCCAGTGTCGCTGTTGGTCTTGTCGACGGTGATTTCGCGGCGGAGGGCGGGGTCGTGGATGACGGCCTGGCGGGAGGCGTGGAGGTAGACGCGGTCGGTCTCGGCAGTGATCGCGATTTCGCCAGGCTGGGGATTGGGGGCGGGC
>JAEEXV010000377.1 GCA_016287975.1 Lentisphaeria bacterium
CAAGACCTGGCGCGACGGGCCGCGGCGCGTCCGCGAAGGCGCGGGCGAGGGCGAGCTGCGCGGCGGCAACGCCCGCGTCGTAGTGGCGGGTGCCAGTGGTCGGGAGGGCGAGGCACGGGACCCCGGTCGCCTTCTCCGCCATGCGCTGCAAGGCGCGGAAATCGGTGCCGATGATGGCGGGGACGGGGGTGCCGACAATCGCGGTGAAGGGCGGGCGCAGGGCCGCCGCCGCCTCGGCGAGTTTCTCGACGAGGCGCTTGTCGCGGCCGAGGATGGCGTCCATGTCGCGGAGGCCCGCGCTGAAGATGGCCGCACGGCGGGTGAACCAGCGCGGCTCGTCGAAGCCGCAGACGTTGCCAGTGCAGCCGCCCGCGTCGCAGATGACGATCAGGCCGCCGTACTCGAAGAGCGCGGAGACGGCGCCCGAATCATCGGGGGCGAAGGGCGAAAGATGGCGGAGGAACTTGCGCATGGGAAAGGGACCGAAGGGACCGAAGGGACACAAGCGACCGAAGGGACACCAGGGACCGAAGGGACCGAAGCGACCGAAGGGACACCAGGGACCGAAGGGACCGATTCAGGCGAGTCTGGCGAGCTGGGTGAAGAGTTCGGCGACGGCCTGGAAGCCGAAGGGCTGGATCTCGTCGGCCCAGGGGATGGATGGGGTGGCGGGGTGGTAGTAGGCGGCGTCGCGGCCGATGGTGAAGTCGGGGGCGGGGGCGTGCGCCTCGTCGTAGAAGAGCATGGTGGGTGAGAGGTTGGAGTAGATGCGGGTGTCGGGGCTGAGTTCCGCGATGCGTCGGATGTAGGGGCGGCTGGCCTCGCCGATGGTGGCGAAGATTTCGGGGACGCGGAAGCCGAGGCGCAGCAGGGAGAGGGCGAGTTCGAGCGGATCGGCGTTGCACCATTCGCCGACGGCGAAGGCGGCGCCCCTGGCGCGGCTTCGGAAGTCGGCGATGGCCGCCTCGGCGGCCTCGCGCTCGGAATGCAGGTCGCAGTGTCCGCCGAGGGTCTGGGCGAGGATGTCGTATTGGCGCTGGATGCGGTCGGGCTGGTGGAGGCGGCGGATTTCGACGGCGGGGATGCCGAGGCGCTGCTGGAGGCCGTCGGCGGCATGGCGCGCATCGGGGTGCAGGACGAGATTGAAGTTGGCCTCGGCCATGGATTCGTACTCGGCGAAGTCGCGGCAGCGGGAGATCTCGCGGATTTGCCGCAGGCCGAGTTGGCGCAGCATCGTGAAGAGGTCGCTCTTCGGGTCGACGGGCGAGAAGAAGCCCAGGAGGTTCGCCGCGCGCGGATTCTTCGGGCGTTGCGGCAGCAGCGAGTAGACCGCCTGGCGGACGGCGACCATCGGCGGCAGGCGGCCTTCGCGCGTCAGGGCGTACATGTAGCATGGCACGACTGGAAGCCCCGCCGCTTCGGCGGCCTTGCGGCAGACGCGCTCCATGTCGGTACCGAGCAGCGCGTCGACGCAGGTGATGCAGATCATGACGGCGGAGGGGCGCGTGCGGCAGGACTGGACGGCTTCGCAGACGGCCTCGGGGATGCGGCTCAGGTGGCGCCCTGTCACGATGTCGGTGTCGTCCTGCTTGAGGTAGAAGAAGCGGTCGGCGAGGTCGGCCTCGTGTCCGAGGGCGGCGGTGTTGCGTCCGCAGCATGCGGGGGCGACGAGGAGCATGACCGAGCCAGGGATGGCGAGGCCCGCGCGCTTGACGCCAAAGCCCTGTGCGCCTGGCGAGTTGAAGGCGAGGGTCGCGGGGGAACTGTAGACGAGATGCCGCGCGGAGACGAGTTCCTGAGGCAATGCCCTGAAGTCGCAGGCGGCCAGGTCGGCGGCGGTGATGGAGAAGGGGGCGGGCATCGGGCTATGGGAGCAGGGAGTGGGCGAGGGCGGTGAAGGCGAGGGCGGCAGGGGAATCGGGGGCGCCCTCGATGACGGTCTGGCCGCGATCCTCGCATTGGCTGATTTCGTCGCTGCGCGGGATGTCGGCGACGACGTCGAGCCCGCGCTCGGCGGCGAAGGCGCGCACCTTGGCCTCCTCGTCGGGGACGTTGCGGCGGTTGAGGACGAGGCCGCGCACGCTGGCGTAGCCGCGGTCGGCGAAGTTGAGGACGGCGGCGTTGATGTTGCTGGCGGCGTAGAGCGCCATCTTCTCGCCCGAGGTGACGATGAGGATCTGGGATGCGTAGCCCTCGCGGATGGGGGCGGCGAAGCCGCCGCAGACGACATCGCCGAGGACGTCGTAGAGGACGACGTCGGGCTGGAAAGTCTCGAAGAGGCGGAGGTCTTCCAGGAGCGCGAAGGTGGTGAGGATGCCGCGTCCCGCGCAGCCGAGGCCGGGGGTCGGGCCGCCTGCCTCGATGCAGAGCACGCCGCCGAAGCCGGTGCGCGCGAAGTCCTCCAGGCGCTCGGGTTCGCGGTCGTGTTCGCGCAGGAAGTCCATGACGGGGACGACGGGCTTTCCGCCGAGCAGGTTGATGGTGGAATCGGCCTTGGGGTCGCAGCCGATCTGGACGACGCGGCGGCCCGCGCGGGCGAAGGCGGCGGCGAGGTTGGCGGTGACGGTGGATTTGCCGATGCCGCCTTTGCCGTAGATGGCGAGTTTCAGCATGGTGGGCGAGGGGTGGTGGTGCGGTCGGTGGCGGGCTGCAGGTCGAGCGGCGCGGCGATGAGTTGCGGGAAGTCGTCGCGGTAGAAGTAGCAGCGTCCAGAGAAGGCGAAGGAGGGGATGGCGTAGAAGGGGATGCCTGTCGTCGCGACGGGGATGTACATCGGGTCGGCGTAGAGGACGGTGGCGTCGGCGAGGAGGGGGCGCAATGCCTCTTCATCGGGGGTGAGGAGGGCGTCGCCTGGGGCGAGAAGTTCGCGCGGCGTCTCCTCCAGCGGGCAAAGCACGCGGGCGGGCGCGCCGAAATCGCGGCCGAGGGCGCACGCGAGCGAGGCGGCGGTGACCGCTTCCCCGATGAAGGCGGCGCCGCTGACGGGGCGTGGAGCGGCGGGGGGGAGACGGGATTCGCCCGGGGCGGCGGCGGCGCGGATGGCGTCGGCGACTTCCGCGGCGAAGCGCACGCCGAAGGGCGCGCCGACGACGTATGGCTGTCCGAAGCGCTCCTGGAGGAGGCGCGCGGCGGCGAGGCCAGTCGTGGAGAGGACCAGGTTGACGGCGGCGTCGCCGGCGCGCGCGAGGTCGTCGAGGGTGCATTCGCGGCAGAGGGAGGCGACGATGTCGAGGCCGTTCGCGGCCGCCCAGCGATGCAGCTGCCGCATTGTGTCGTCGCGCGCGTAGTCGAGCGGCGTGACGCCGAGGAGATTGACGGGGGTGCCTGGGCGCGGATGGCGCTCGGTGGCGTAGTGGCGGAGCAGGGCGGCGAGGGCGTCGGAGGCGCCGACGAGGTACGAGTGCATCCCGTTGGTGCGGATGGCGAAGGCGGTGATGCCGCAGCGCTTCTGCAGGATGGCGGCGAGCGCGTCGTAGTCGGTGCCGACGAGCATCGGGATGGGGGAGCCGCAGATGGCGATGAAGCGCGGGTGCAGCGCGGCGGCGGTCTCGGCGACATTGTCGATGAACTTGTCGTCGTTGCCGAGGATGGCGTCCTGCTCGGTGAGGGCGGAGATGAAGATGTGGCTGGGAATGCGCCCCCAGCGCGGCTCGTCATGGGTGGCGTAGGTGGAGTTGCAGCCAGACGCGTCGTGCACCACGACCAGGCCGCCCAGTTCGTAGAGCATGGAGCAGACGCCCGCCGTGTCGGCGGAGTGCAGCGAGAGGATGGAGGCGGCTTTGGACATGGGGGACGCGATGGGCGGCGGGCCGAAACGGCCCGCCACAGAACAAGGTGGCTGGGGTGAGGCCCGTTCGGTGCCGCCGGCGAGAAGCCGGCGGGGCAATGCGGGCCGAAAACGGCCCGCCACAGAACAAGGTGGCTGGGGTGAGGCCCGTTCGGTGCCGCCGGCGAGAAGCCGGCGGGGCAATGCGGACCGAAAACGGCCCGCAACAGGACACGGGAGCTCGGGGGCTTTTTTACAGGCAGGAGTGGCAGGTCAGGCCCTTGTGCCGGATGACGGCGGGGGTGTCCTGGTCGCGGAGCGTGCTGTCGTGGAGGAGTTGCAGTAGGCGCAGGAGGCCGCCGACGCCGTAGAGGCCGAGATTGGCGTAGAGATTGGCGAAGCGCGGGGCGTTTTCGTACCAGGCGGCCTTCTGGCCGATGGCGAAGATGCGCCGATTCGGGGCGGCGGGGCGCGCGTCGGCCATCGCGGGATGGACGCAGGAACGGATTTCCAGCGTCGGCGCGTTGGCCTGCAGCCAGCGGAAGTCCTCGCGTTCCTCGGCGACGAAGGCGTCGGTGTAGAGGCGGACGACGCGGATGCCGTGTTGGAGGAGTTCGGCGGCGAGGCCGAGGGGATGCGGCGTCGCGGTGTAGTCGAGGGCGACGGGGGTGTCGCCCAGCGCGTCGCGGAGGCGCCGCCAGGCTTCGTCGAGGCGGGGCCGCCAATCCGTGACGGGCCGCATCGGGACGGCGAGGGCGCGGGCGAGGGCGTCGTAGCTGGCCTGGATGCGCGGCGTGTCGTAGCAGACGGGCAGATGCAGGTGGCGGACGCCGAGGCGCGCGGCGAGGTGCTGCGCGGCGGGGAGGGCGACGGGCTGCGTCGTGAGGATCAGCGGGGCCTCGGCGAGGCGCAGGAAGTCGTCGTAGTCGCGGCAGAGCGCGAGTTCGCGGCGTTCGACGGAGGGGAGCGCCTGGTCGAGGAAGTCGTCGCGGGTGGCGAGGTCGTTGCCGAGGATGTGCAGGAGATTCGGGCGGGTGGGGAGCGGCTTCAGCGGCTGGTAGAGTTGCCGTCGGAGGAGTTGTTCGGGGGTGAGGCCGGACTTGCGCATCGTGGGGTGCATGATGCAGTCGATGAAGTCGATCCCGGGGAAGCGCTTCGCGAGTTCGGCGAGGACATGCGGGAAGTCGAAGCCCGTGAAGAGGTGGAGGCAGGAGATGTAGAGGAGGACGGCGCGCGGGCGTCGGGGCAGGCGGCGCAGGATGGCTTCGGCGCCGTCGATGCAGTGCTGTTCGAGCGAGCCGTTGTAGAGATCGTGCTCGTCGACGGTGATCCAGGACATCCGCCCCATTTCCTGCATTTCGGCGGCGGTGAGCAGCACGCCGCGGAGGCATCCCTGCGCGCAGCAGTAGATCTGGTGCGAATCGGGAAGCAGCATCCCCGTGTGGACAATGTTCCACGGACCGCGCGCGGGCGGGTTGTATTCGAGCGTGCCAGGGAAGGGCGCGGGGAAGGCGGCCTCCGCGATGGGGACGGCGGGCGGCGCGGCGGGGATGGGCTGGAGCGGCGTCAGCATGGGGCTGTGGGCGGGAGGATGGCCTCGGCGAGGGCGCGGAACTGGCGGGCGGCGGTGGAATCGGGCGCGGCCTCGACGACCGTCTGGCGGCGTTCGTCCGCGGCCTGGATGTCGGCGCTCCAGTCGAGCGTGCCGACGACGCGGGTGCGGAAGTCGGCGGCGAGTTCGGCGACCTTCGCCTCCTCGTTGGGGACATCGCGGCGGTTCAGGATGAGGCCGCCCAGGGGGGCGTAGCCGCGGTCGCGGAAATGCTCCACCGCCATCGCGATGTTGGCGGCGGCGTGGATGGCCATGTTCTCGCCGGAGGTGACGACGAAGACGCGTTCGGCGTAGCCCTGGCGCATCGGCATGGTGAAGCCGCCGCAGACGACGTCGCCGAGGACGTCGTAGAGCACGAGATCGGGTTTCAGGGTCTCGTAGGCGCCTTTGGCGGCGAGCTTGTCGAGGGCGGCGATGATGCCGCGTCCAGCGCAGCCGAGACCAGGCGTGGGGCCGCCCGCCTCGCAGCACCACACGCCCGCGAAGCCTTGCCGGAGCATCTGGTCGAGGGTGAAGTCGTCGTTGTGTCGGCGGATGAGGTCGAGGACGGTCGGGAGGGGGGCCTGGCCGCGCAGCAGCGCGGTGGAGTCGGCCTTGGGGTCGCACCCGATCTGGAGGATGGTCTTGCCTGCGAGCGCCCAGGTCGCCGCCAGATTGGAGACGATGGTGGACTTGCCGATGCCGCCTTTGCCGTAGAATGCGAGTTTGAGCATGGTGTCAATGGGGGATGGGGGCGATGGCGCGGTCGAGGATGCCAGTCATGCGGGCGATGGTGAGGCCGTAGTTGGTGAAGGGGACGCCCTGGTCGCGGGCGCACTTCATGCGGTAGCGGACTTCGAGCTCGTTCAGCATGCAGCCGCCGCCGTGGATGACGAGGGCGTAGGGCGAGAGGTCCTCGGGGAAGCCGAGGCCTGAGGAGGTCTCGATGCGGAGGTCGCGCCCGGTGTGGGCTTTCAGCCAGCGCGGGATCTTGACGGTGCGGATGTCGTTGCACTAGCGGTGGTGGGTGCAGCCCTCCGCCATCAGCACGCGGTCGCCGTCCTGAAGCGTGTCGATGGCCTGGACGCCCGCGAGTGCGGTCGTGAGATAGCCCTTGTAGCGCGCCATCAGAATGGAGAAGGATGTCAGCGGGATCTCCCTGGGGACGATGGCGGCGACTTCGCGGAAGGCCTGGCTGTCGGTGACGACAAGCGCTGGCGGGCGCCCGAGCCGCGCGAGGACCTCGGCGAGTTCGGAGGGACGCACGGTGACGGCGATGGCGCCGGCGTCGAGGAGGTCGCGCAGGGCCTGCTGCTGCGGGAGGATGAGGCGCCCCTTGGGCGCGGATTCGTCAATCGGAACGACCAGCACGACGAGGTCGAGCGGCCGCACGAGGTCGGCGAGAAGGTGGCGGGAGTCCTGCGGCGGCTGGAGCGCGCCAAGTCGCTCCTTGAGGGTGTCGATGCCGACGCCAGTGCGGGCGCTGACGGCGATTTCATCCGGTTGCATGGCGGGCATGGCGCCAGGGAGGTCCGACTTGTTCAGCGCGACCAGAAACGGGATCTCCTTCTGGCGAAAGAGCGCCAGGAGCTCGCGGTCGCTGTCGGCATAGCTGACGGTCGCGTCCACGACCAGCACTGCCAGGTCGGCACGGTTGAGGACGCGCCGCGCGCGGCGGACGCGCTCTTCGCCGAGGCCGCCTTCGTCGTCGATGCCAGGGGTGTCGAGGATGACGACGGGGCCCAGCGGCAGCAGTTCCATCGACTTGGAGACGGGGTCGGTGGTCGTGCCAGGCGTCGGCGAGACAATCGACATCTCCTGGCTGGTCACGGCATTCACCAGGCTGGATTTGCCCGCGTTGCGGCGCCCGAAGAAGCCGATGTGCACACGGTTGGCGGAGGGGGTGTCATTCATCATGGCGGTGGGAAAAGTGAAGGGATCGAAGGGACCAAAGGGAGGGGGATGTCTTGGACAATGCTTTTATCCAGGCTATCCCTTGAATCGCTTGAATCCCTTTGAGTTGGAAAAACAAAAGCGGAACCGCGCCGCCCTGAAACGGCATGCGGTCCCGCTTTCACGAGGACATGAAAACAGCAGCTTTCATCTCAATGCCGCGGGGCATTTCGAGGTCAGGGCTGAGTTGGATTTACTTGCTGGCGCAGATGGCCTTGGCGGTGACGCCTGGGAGTCGTCCGAGTTGCCCCGCGAGGGTGTTGATGCGGTCCTGGGGGGCGTCGAGCACGATGCTGATGACGTTCATGCCGCGGCTGCGCAGGGGGAGGCCCATCCGGCCCAGGATGAACGCGGCGGATTCATGCAGGAGGGCGTTGACGGCGGCCGCCGAATCGTTGCCTTCGAGGATGATGGAGAGAATGGCGATGCGGGTGTCCATGGGGCGGCGGTTGACTGGCGAATTGGACCTTTGCCTTAATATAACGCCTTCTATCTCCCCTGATGGATTTCTGGGCGGGTATTACATTACTTGGACAGGACATTGGACTTTGGACGGGGGCATTGGATTCCAAGCCCGAAGTCCAAAGTCCAAAGTCCCGTCCAAAGTCCAACGTCCAACGTCCCGTCCAAAGTCCAACGTCCAACGTCCCGTCCAAAGTCCAAAGTCCAATGTCCAAAGTCCCATCAGACAATTCAAACAGAGAAGCAGCAATGGAGCAGGAAGACTGGAGCCGTCGGCTGGACGGGGTGTTCAAGCGGGATGATCTGCGCGGCGTGTGGCCGTCGCCGTTGAGCGCGGGGGTGGTTGCGGTGGCGGCGCGGGCCTTTGCGGAGATGCTGCGGGAGCGCGGGGCGTCTGAGCCAGGCGTGGCGGTCGCCTACGATGCGCGGACGGGGTCCGAAGAGTTGTCGGAGGCGGCGTCGGCGGGGGTGGCGCTGGGGGGCGGTCATCCCGTGGCGCTGGGTCTGGCCTCCTCGGAGCAGTTGTATTTTGCGTGCGGGCGCCATCCTGGGCGCTTCCAGGGCGGCATCATGATCACCGCCTCGCACAATCCCGCCGAATACAACGGCATGAAGTGCGTGCTGGCGGGAGGCAGGCCGCTCACGGGCGGGGATCTGGCGGAACTGCGGCGGCGCATGGAGGCGCTCCATGCCGCCGAGGAGCGCTGCGACCTCGCGGGGGAGTTCGCGGAGCATCTGCTGGAACTGGGGGGCTTCGCGGGGGCAGCACCATTGACGAAGCCCCTGAAGGCGGTGGTGGCGGCGGGGAACGGCGTCGGCGTCGCGGCCTTTCGGCCGATTGCGGCGCGACTGGAGAGACTGGGCTTTGTCTTCGAGTATCTGGACGGCGAGCCAGACGGGCGTTTCCCGCACGGCGTCCCGAATCCGCTGCTGCCTGAATACATGGCGCGGCTGGGCGAGGCGGTGCGGCGGAGCGGCGCGCAGCTGGGCATCGGCTTCGACGGGGACGCGGACCGCGCGGGCTTTGTCGACGAGACGGGGGCGGAGGTGATTCCCGCGCAGGTCTATGCGCTGGTGGCGCAGTACAAGTTGTCGCGGCTGCCCCAGGGCGCGCCGAGGCCAGTGCTGATGCGGAATCTATGCAGCAGCCAGTTGCTGAAGGAACTCTTTGGCGGCGTGGCGGAGGTGGTGGACACGCCAGTCGGGCACGGCCAGATCAAGCAGCTGATGCGCCATCCGCGCTACTGCGGCCGCGTGCTCTTCGCGGGCGAACACTCGGGGCACTACTTCTATCCTGAGTTCTACTCGGTCGACAGCGGGATGCTGACCTCGCTCTGTCTGCTGCAGGTGGCGCGTGAGGGCGTCGCCCTTTCCGCGCGCCTGGCCGACTGGCGCGCGCGCTACCGCTGGAGCGGCGAAATCAACTGGTCGCTCCCCTCGCGCGAGCGTGTCTTCCCCGCGATGCAGGCGGTCGCCAGGCACTTCGAAGGGCGGGCGGGCGTCGTGCGCCAGGAGGTGCGCGTCGATTCAGAATTGGGGCTGGCGCGCGTCTTCGCGGCGCAGGGCGGCTACGCGCCTGAGGCGCTGCGCTTCCCCGATCTCAAGTTCATCGTGGACGACGGGGCGTCCGGCTGGTGGTTCGTGCTGCGGCCGTCGGGCAACGAGCCGAAACTGCGCCTCAATGTCGAGGCGTGGGGGAGAGATTGCGCGGCGCGCTGCGCGGACCTCGCTGAAGAGGTCAAGGCGCTGCTGAAGGAGTAGCCCCATGGGCAATACGATGCTTTTCCTGGGAACGGGGGCCGCCGACCAGCCCTGGCGCGACCTCGAGCGGGACAGCCGCGTGCGCGGCTCGACCGCGACGCTCGTCAACGGGCGGCTGCTGCTGGACTGCGGCGCGACGACCTGGCGCGACCTCGCGCACTGGCGGGTGC
>JAEEXV010000043.1 GCA_016287975.1 Lentisphaeria bacterium
CCTCCGCGGTGCCGTGCCGCCGCATTCTTGCGGCGGAAGCCAACCCCCGCCCGTGCGCGAGCCCGCCGAGCCACCCCGCCGCAAATGCGGCAGCCCCCCACCACCATGCGACACCTCCTCCATCTCCTTCTCCTCAGCGCCCTGCTCTCCCTCGTGGCGGCGGAGCCGACGACCATCGCCGAATGGGACTTCACGACGCCTGGCGCGCTTTCGGGCGCGATTCCGCTGGATCTGCGCGGCGCCTCGAAACTGGAGGGAGGGCTGGTCGTCCTGGAGGAGGATCCCTCGAAGCCCTCGGGCGCGATCACGAAGCGCATCATCCCGTCGCTCACTCCTGCCAATGCCTTCAGCATCGAGGCGACCATCGTCCTGGACGCGGACTTCCGCCGTCCCCGTGGATTCCGCGCGATGCTCTTCGACAACAAATACATCACCTTGCCCGCCCCGTCGCAGGCGAAGTTCCATGGCGGCGTCCAGTTCTGGCTGCAGCCCGCCGACCCATTCTGCTACGCTCCTGCAGCCGCCTTCGGCTTCGGCGCCTCCAGCAAGCAGGTCCAGGGCGTCACCCGCGCCATGAAGCCAGGCGTCCCCCACACCGTCAAACTCCACTTCACCGCCGCGGGCAGAGTCTTCTTCACCGTGGACGGCGAGGACTGCGGCGGCGGCGAGGTCCCCGCAGGCCCCCTCGCGCCCGCCGCCAACGGCACCGCCCTCGGCAACCGCTGCGGCAGCCAATACCACGCCCTCGGCGGCAAACTCTTCAAAGTCGTCCTCCGCAACGAGCCCTACCAGCCGATCAGCCTCGTCCCGCAGCCTGGACGCCGCCGCGTCTTCCTCTACGGCGAGACTGGCTGCGCCGCCGCCGTCGAACTGTGCAACTTCGGGCAGGCGCCCATGCCGCCCTGCACCATCCACGCCGCCCTCGACGGCCGCCCCCTCCCCGTCCAGTCGCTCCCCGACGGCCTCGCCCCGAGCGCCCGCCGCACCTTCGACATCCCCGTCGACGGCTGCCTTCTTCCAGGCGACTACAAACTCCAATGCCGCGCCGTCGCCGCCGACGGCAGGGAACTCGCGCAGACCACGCTCCCCGTCACCATCGCCCCGCCCAAGGGCGACTTCCTCCCCGTCATCCTCTGGGGCGCCACCGACGACAGCATCGTCGCCGCGCACGGCTTCACCCACCAGCTGGTCGGCCTCTACCCCGTGCGCGGCGACTACCAGCCCTCCAGCACCCCCGAGCACATCGCGCGCCTCGACGACCTGCTCCGCGCGGGCCTCTACGGCTACCCCGACTTCTACGCCCACTACCGCTTCGTCGCGCAGGGACGCTTTCTGCGCAAGGGCCGCGACGGCAAGCCCTACGCGCGCCAGGGTCTGGAGGCATCGCATCCCGAGGTCGTCCAGGAGTTCACCCGTGTCGCCGCCGATGTCGCCGACGCCCTCGGCGACCATCCCGCCTGGGACTTCGCGCAATTGAACAGCGAGGTGCGCGGCACCAGCCAGCCCGCCTTCGGCGGCCCCGAGGAGGCCGCCTTCCGCAAGTTCTCGGGACGCGGCATCCCCCCCGCCATCGTCGGAAGCACCCTCCCGCCCTACGAAAAGACCCCTGGCTTCCCCTGGAACCGCATCGTCGACCACGACCGCCCCGAACTCTTCTACCTGCGCTGGTGGTGGAAGACGGGCGACGGCTGGAACGACCTCGACACCGCCCTCTCCGCGACCCTGCACCAGCACCTCCGTCGCCCTCTCACCACCTTCCACGACCCCGCCGTCCGCGTCCCGCCGCTGTGGGGGTCTGGCGGCAAGTCCGACCTCATCTCGCAGTGGATCTACGCGCATCCCGACCCCATCAAACTCAACACCGCCCTCGACGAGCTGCGCGCCATGGCCGACGGCTGCCCAGGGCAGAAACTCGGCATCATGACGCAGGCCATCTGGTACCGCTCGAACACCGCCCCCATCGGCGTCAAGGTCGCCAATCCCCCCGAGTGGCTCGCCCGCGAACCCAGAGCCGAATACATCACCATCGCGCCCGACTGCCTCCGCGAGGCCCTCTGGTGCGAGTTGTCGCACCAGGTCGACGCGGTCATGTACCACGGCGCCACCTCCCTCCTCCACTCCCATCCCACCCACGGCTACCGCTACACCAACCCGCACAGCAAGGAGGTCCTCAAGGAGATGTGCGAGCGCGTCGTGCGCCCGCTGGGCCCCGTCGTCAAGCGCGTCCCCGAGCGCGCCCCGCGCGTCGGCATCCTCCAGAGTTTCACCAGCACCCTCTACGCGAGCCGCCACTTCTCCTGGGGCTGGGGCATCGGCTGGGTCTCCGAACTCCACCTCGCCCTCCAGTGGGCGGGCCTCGAACCCGCCGTCTTCTACGAAGAGCATCTCCTCGACGGAAAAC
The DNA here is from genome assembly GCA_016287975.1 of Lentisphaeria bacterium. The sequence continues at coordinate 2,402 of JAEEXV010000043.1, forward strand.
TCCCCGACACCGTCCAGGTCCTCTTCCTTCCAGGCGCCGAGGTCCTGACCGACAAGGTGCTCGCCAGACTCCAGGAACTCCAGCGCAGCGGCATGATCCTCGTCGGCGACGAGTTCACCACCCCCGCCCTCATGGTCGACCTGCGCATCCAGTCCATTCGCCGCGAAAATTCCCGCCCCCGCGAGACCAAGGCCGCCCTGCAGCGGCTCGGGCAGTCGATTGCCCGCGCCCTCGCGCCGCACCTGCCCGCCGCCCTCGCCGCCTCCAACCCCGACCTCGTCGTCCGCCGCCGCGGCACCGACCAGGCCGACTACGTCTTCGTCGTCAACGACAAGCGCACCTTCGGCGACTACGTGGGACAATGGAAGATGGTCATGGAGAAGGGTCTCCCCAACAACGGCAGCGTCACCGTGCGCCACCCCGCAGGCGCCGCCTACGACCTCGTCGGCCACCAGCCCGTCCGCCTCACCCCCGTCCAGGGCGGCGTCCGCTTCCAGGTGCGCCTCGCCCCCGCCGACGGCACCGTCGTCCTGCTGCTCCCGCGTCCCATCGCGGGCCTCCAGCTCCTCCTCGACGGCCCCCTCCACCGCGGCCGCCCCTTCACCGTGAAGGCGCGCATCCTCGACGACGCGTGCAACGCCGTTCCCGCCATCCTTCCTGCCGAACTCACCATTGCCGACGCCGACGGACGCATCCTCCCTGGCAGCGGCTTCTACGCCGCCGAGAACGGCGAACTCGCCGTCACCATCCCCGTCCCCTCCAACCTCCCCCCTGGCGCCATCACCTGCACCTTCCGCGACCTCGCCTCGGGCAAGGCCGCCGCCACCACCGTGGAAGTGCGGTAGCGGCGGCTCCCCCTCGTCCATCTCCCCCGCCGCACAAACACCATCGCCCATTTTCCCCGCCTGTGCGCCGCCCCCGTTGTTTTCGCGCCGCCTGCGCAGCACACCAGCCTCCGCGGTGCCGTGCCGCCGCATTCTTGCGGCGGAAGCCAACCCCCGCCAGCGGGCAAGCCCGCCGCCCCCCGAAATTCCCTCCCCGTTGTTTACCATGAAGCCCCTTTTCCTCGCCATCCTCGCGTGTCTCCCGCTTTTTGCCGTGGAATACACCGCCGTGCGCGCCACCGCGCCCATCCATTTGGACGGCGTGCTGGACGAGGCGGCCTGGCAGCAGGCGCAGCCCGCCACCGCCTTCCGCAGTTCGCGCAGCCATGCCGCCGCGGTGGTGAAGACGGAGGCCCGCTTCGCCTACGACGACAGCGCCGTCTACATCGGTGTCCGCGCGCACCTGGGCCCTGGCGCGAAGACGATCATCGCCAACGACAGGAACCTCTTCGCGGGCGAGTGCGTCGAGATCATGCTCGACCCTGGCGCCACCCGCACGCGCTACCTGCACTTCCTCGTCAACCCGAACGCCGCCACCTTCGACGAATACCGCGACCAGGGCGGCTTCGTCGGCGACCCGTCCTGGGACGCCCTCTGGGAGGCCAGATGCACCACCGACGCCGACGGCTGGACCGCAGAAGTCCGCATCCCCTTCGCCAGCCTCGAATTCCCCGACGGCGACAGCCTGACCTGGGCCGTCAACATCGCCCGCTCCGCCTACGACATGCCGCCAGACGGCAAGGGCGTCGAAAACTCCTCCATCAGCCAGACTGGCGCCTACCACACCGCAGGAAACTACCCCGTCCTCGTTGGCTTCGACACCTCCTTCGCCCCCTTCGCGGGCTGGGGCCTCCGCAAGCCCGCCGTCCACGTCTCCCAGGCCCCCCAAGGCTTCAACGCCGACGCCGTCGTCACCGTCACCAACTCCGCGAAGACCGCCCGAAAGGCCCAGCTCGCCCTCGACTTCCGCAGCCCCGACGGCCGCTCCGTCCAGCGCCGCACCGCCTCCATCGAAGTCGCGGCGGGCGCCACCGCCGCCTTCCCCATCCGCGGCTTCCACTTCGACGCCGCAGGCGTCTACCGCTGCGAGGCCGCCCTGCGGGACGCCGTGACCAAGCGCACGCTCCTGCGCGTGCCATACGCCATCCCGCTCGACTACCAGATGCTCTCCCTGAAACTCGACGCCCCGCACTACAAGGGCGCCATCTTCGCCACGATGAACCTGAAGGAGGTGCGCTTCCGAGCCCGTGCCGCCCTCCCCGCCGACCGCCTCAAGGGCAAGTCCATCCGCGCCGAGATCCGCGCCGAGATCCGCGACGAGGCGGGCAAGACCCTCGCCGCCGCCACCCTCCCCGCCGCCCCCGAAACCGCCTTCGCCTTCCCCGCCGCCCCTCTCCCCGAGGGCCGTCTCGCCATCCATGCCACCCTCCTCGACGAGGCGGGCAAGCCCCTCGCCGACGCCACGCGCCCCCTGCGCAAACTCCCCTACAAGAAAGGCGAGGTCTGGGTCGACACCGACGGCATGCTCGTGCGCGACGGACAGCGCATCTTCTTCCTGAGCCAGTGGTGCGGCTACCAGGACTTCTACGACGGCATCGGCATGCCCGCCTTCGTCGACTGGAAGCCCTACAAGGGCTCCTGGCTCATCTCCCCCATCTTCAGCCACGACAAGGCCATGCGGAAAATCAAGCAGAAGGAGAGCATCACCGACGCCGACCGCGACTACATCCGCCAGGCCCTGGCGAAGCACAAGGACCTCCCCGACACCCTCTGCTACCTCTTCAGCGACGAGCCCGAGGTCTTCGGCGACACCGTCACTGCCATGGAGCAGATCTACTCCCTGGTCACCGACATCGACCCCTACCATCCGCTGGTCGTCTCCAACGACACCATCAAGGGTTTCTTCGACTACCAGAACACCTACGACCTCCAGGGCCTGCACGCCTTCCCGCGCCCCGCCCGCGACCGCTACTACGCGAACTTCGAGCGACTCCTCGCCTTCTGCGACAGCGTCGCCGACGCCAACGCCTCCCGCGAATCCGTCTGCTGCATCCGCTGGGGCGTGCAGGGCTTCGACTACACCGACTACGGCGCCGTCAACACCCGCGTCCCCGCCTTCCGCGAATTCCGCTCCGAGTACTACATTGCCGTCATCACTGGCGTCACGGGCGTCTCCTTCTACGACCGCCTCAAGGACCACTACCCCGAACTCGGCATCGGCCACTTCTCCATCGCCAAGGAGTTCATCGCCTTCGCCCCCGCGCTCGCCGAGCGCGCCGCCAAACTCCCGCTCCAGGCCCCGCGCCAGATCCGCTGGCTCGCCAAGCGCCACAACGGCCACCTATGGCTCTTCGTCGCCAATGCCTCTGGCGAGGAACTCTCCGACGCCGCCCTCGACCTCCCCGAACTCGCGGGGCAGCGCCTCCGCGTGATGTGCGAGGGCCGCACTGTCAAGGCGCAGGGCGGACGCATCCGCGACCGCTTCACCCCCTGGCAGGTGCATGTTTACACCACCGACCCCGCATTCCCCGAGCCCTACCTGTGCGCCGAGGTCGAGGCCGCCATCAACCGCGCGAACGCCGCCCGCCAGAAGCCAGGCAACCTCGCCTTCCAGAAATACGAGGGCGTCAGCGCCAGGGTCACCGCCTCCTCCAACAAGGCCTTCAACGTCCGCGCCGACAACTGCCTCTGGCATCTCGTCGACGGCGTCATTGAGCCGCCCGACTTCGACCATTACATTAGCCACTACACCGTCTGGTCCGACACCACCCCGAACCAGTGCCCCGACTGGGTCGAGCTCGCCTTCGACAACCCCGTCACCGCCTCCCGCGTCGTCCTCTACCCCGCCTACCAGTCCCTCAAGGACTACCAGATCCAGATCTGGAAGGACGGCAAATGGCAGACCGTCGCCGAGGCCAGGGACGCCCAGGGCGACACCCACACCCTGGCCTTCCCCGCCGCCACCTTCTCCCGCCTCCGCGTATTCATCACCGCCAACCGCGGCAGGCACTCCCGCCTCCGCGAAATCGAACTCTACCGATAGCGCCAACCCCCGCCAGCGGGCAAGCCCGCTGGCACACGCCCCCGAAACCGCCCATCGCCCATTTTCCCCGCCTGTGCGCCGCCGCCGCTGTTTTCGCGCCGCCTGCGCCGCACACCAGCCTCCGTGGTGCCGTGCCGCCGCATTCTTGCGGCGGAAGCCAACCTCCGCCCGCGCGCGAGCCCCCCTCATTCCCCCCCCCTTGTCCCTCTGCCTATAATTAACGAAAAACCATGAAAACCACACTCTCCCTCATCTTCGCAGTCTTCTCCCTCGCCGTCTTCGCCGCCGACGATCCCGCGCTCTTCGGGCACTGGCCCATCGGCGACGGCGCGGGCACCGTCGTCAAGGATCTCGGCCCAGGCAAGCGCGACGCGCGCATCTGCAACCCCGAAGGCGTCTCCTGGGTGGACGGCCGTGTCGGCGGCAAGGCGCTCCGCCTTGGCGACGCCCCCAAGGGCAAGGCCGCCTTCATCGCGATTGAAAAACTCGCCCCCGCCGAGTTCAGCAACGGCCTGACCATCATGCTGTGGTTCCAGCCCGATCCCAAGCACTTCACCAACCAGGCCATCTGGGATCTCGCGATCTCGGGCAAGGCCGCCACGGGCTTCCGCCTCTGCATCCACTGGGGGCGCATCATCCTCGGCAACGGCGCCGCCCTCGCCAAATACGCCGCCTCCAACAAGAACACCAAGCCCATCAAGCCTGGCATCTGGCACCACTTCGCCGCCACCCACGACGGCAAGGGCACCTTCAAGGTCTACATCGACGGCGAACTCGTCGGCACCAGCGACGCCAAGATGTCAGGCCCCATCCTCCCAGGGAAGACCTTCCTCGCCGTCGGCAGCGCCGCAGGCTACGGCCCCGCCTTCGGCGTCATCTCCGACCTCTGGCTCTACAAGCGCGCCCTCACCGACGCCGAAATCCTCCAGCACTGCGACCGCTGATACGCCGACGACGACACGGCCCGCTTCTGGCCTGAAAGACACCCCAGTTCCCATCCCCCGCAAGACAAAGACCTCCCATGCAAAACTTCGCTCCCTGGGCGTGGACCGAGCTCCTCGCCTTCGACAACACCCAGCCCGACGGCGGCGCCGCCGAATACCTCGCCTCCCTGAGCTTCACGCCCGAGGCCATCTGCCTGATGACCTCCTCCCCCGACTTCATCCTCGGACACACGGGTTGCGCCGAGGAGCGCGTCCTCCCGCCCGATGTCTGCGCCCGCAACGGCCAGGCTGGCAACGAACGCCGCCAGCGCCAGGAGTGGACCAACTGGCAGCTGCGCAACCTCATCTCGGAATTGAAGAAGGCAGGCTGCGAGGTCTACTGCTCGTGCTTCACGACCTACCAGGAGAACCGCTTCCACGAGGAGAAGTTCGTCACCGCACATCCTGAGGTCCGCCTGACCTGGGCTGGCCTCTGGCGCGGCCAGGAACTCAACGTCCTCGCCCAATTGAACGACGGCACCCTCTTCGAGGACTACTTCATCCCCAAGGTCGTCGAGGTCTGCCGCGACTACGGCTTCAACGGCTGGCACGGCCCCGACGGCTACGGCCCCTGGAGCGGCGGCAACATCACTGGCACCGACTTCTCCGACGCCACTGTCCCGCAGTTCACCGCAGGCCGCGGCTGGGATCTCCCCGAGTGCTTCCAGCCGATTCCGCGCATCGCCACGATGAACGAGGTCCTCGCCGCCCGCAAGGCCGACGTCCCCGTCTCCCCCGCCGCCACCGAGGAGATCATGTTCCGCAAGGACGGCTTCCTGCAGAGCGACAGCCAGGCGGGCCTCGCGCAGCTCGCCGCACGCCGCGACTGGATCTGCCAGAACCACTTCGCCGAATGGCGCGAGTTCATCGCCGCCCGCTGGGAGCAGTTCTGGAGCAAGGCCCTCAAGGCCCTCCACGCCGAGGGCTTCAAGGCCGTCATCAACTCCGCCTGGACCAAGGGCTGCTTCGACGCCTACCACGAGTTCGGCCTCGACTACCGCCGCATCGCCAGGGCGGGCGTCGACGCCATGGTCGTCGAGACCGTCGCCCTCGGCATGTCCATGACCCGTCCCGAGACCCCCTTCCACGACGCCTACGCAGCCGCCCTCGCCGACATCCATACTGCCCTCCCCGATCTCAAACTCGTCTTCCTGCATGGCATCAAGGACATCGACGAGTTCTGGGACAACCTCCGCCAGGCCCCCGCAGGCTACGAGCGCGAACTCTACAAACTCACCCACCTCTACTCCCTCCGACCCGACGGCACCCTCTCCCGCGCCGCAGACCGACTCCTCGCCTGCCTCGCCGACGGCATCGCGCCCCACGAATGGACCTTCATCCGCGAACGCTGGGACGCCGCCTTCGACCACCCCGCCCCCCAGGAGGCAGGCCTCCTGCCCGTCCTCCTCCCCGACGCCTTCACCGACGCGGCCGCCAGCGACTACTGGGGCGACAGCTTCCCGCCCGCCCTCGACCAGGTCAACGCCCTGATGATCGCGGGCCTCCCCCTGCAGGTCTTCACCACCCGCGAAAACGCTCCCGCAGGACAGCCCGTCCTCCTGCCGTCCGCTCATCTCCTGCCGCGCGCCGACCTCGACGCCCTCCTCCAGCGCCACCCTGGCACCGTCCTCTGCGGCCGCGCCGAGGCGCTCGACGGCATCCCAGGCGAACGCCTCACCGACGGCCAGACCACCCTCGTCCTCACGGGACGCCCCGACGCCACGCACCAGTGCGCCGACGCCCCCGCCGAACGCCGCGCGCCTGGCTTCGCCGTCCTCGGCTTCTACTTCATCCGCCACCGCGCCATCGCCGCGCCCGCCTTCTGGGCCGAGGCCGCGAAACTCCTCCTCGGCGCCTTCGGCGACGGCAAGCCCGCCCTCGTCTCCGCCAACTTCCCCTGCTCCCTCCTCTACCAGCGCATCGACGAGAAGACCTGGGAAGTCGCCGTCGAGGCCCGCGCCCCATGGGGCCGCGCCAAGGCCGTCGTCAAACTCCCCGCCCCCATCCGCGATTGCCGCATCTGCAGTTCCTTCCCCGTCCGCCCGTGCGCCCTCGAGGGCGACTGCCTCACCCTGCCCATTCCCCCGCGCGGCATCGCCGTCGCACAGGTCACCATCTGACCAGCCAAAGAGATTCAAGGGATGCAAGGGATTCAAGGGATTCAAGGGATTAGCAATCCCCGCCCCTCCCCCCATAACCCAGCACATCCCTTTGATCTCTTGAATCCCTTGAATCCCTGCCTAAAGCCCTCAATAACCCCACTGTCCCCCAAACCATAGGAGCCCCCATGATTCCCACCCGCAAGCGATTCACCCTGATTGAACTTCTGGTCGTCATCGCGATCATCGCGATCCTGGCCTCCATGCTGCTGCCTGCCCTCTCCAAGGCGCGTGAGAAGGCCCGTTCCGCCAAATGCGTCAGCAACCTCAAGCAGTACGGCCTCGCCGCCGCGATGTACGGCAACGACAACGGCGACTGGTTCCCGCCCACCTCGGACGGCACTCGCACCCACATCTGGGCGTGGGAGTTCCGCGACCACTACTTCTCGCTGAACACCACCCCGTGGACCAGCCCCGCCGCCAAGGGCACCCTCTGGTCCTGCCCCTCCGAACCCGCCACCTTCTCCACCTCGTATGAGACCCACCCCACGCTGCAGGGTCTCGTCGGCCCGTATGTGCTTCCCCAATACGGCATCAACAGCTACATCGCCTCGCGCCCGGCAACTGGCTACGAGGACACTGGCTGGAACATCAAACTCTTCGCCGCCATCCACCATCCATCCTCCGTCATGGCCTTCGCCGACAACCGCCACCGCTACCTCCCCATCACCTACTGCAACTACCCCAACTATGAAGGCACCGGCAAAGTCTGCTGCCGCCACGGCAGCGCCGACTACATGACCGGCAAGGCCAACATGGTC
>JAEEXV010000378.1 GCA_016287975.1 Lentisphaeria bacterium
AGGCGCCGAATTCGCGCGCCGCGCCGCCGACGCGGGCGCCCCGCCAGAGCGCGTGCCCGACGGCGACTTCGCCGCCCTCGCCACGACCGAGAACCCGCAGGGCATGCTCTGCCTCCTGCGCAAACCCGCCGAATCCGCCCCGGCGGCGCTTTCGCGCCCCTGCACGCTGATCCTCGACCAGTTGCGCGAACCTGGCAACCTCGGCACGCTCCTGCGCACCGCCTGGGCGGTCGGACTCGCCTCCGTCTGGCTCACCGCTGGCAGCGCCGACCCGTGGTCCCCCAAGGCCGTGCGCAGCGGCATGGGCGCGCAGTTCGCCCTCGACGTCCACCACTTCGCCGACCTCGCCGCCGCCAGGGATGCGCATCGTCGCCTCGGCGGCACCGCCCTGTGGTGCGCCATGATGGACGCGCCGACCACCATCTTCTCCCCCGACTTCGCCCCCGACGGCGCCGCCATCGTCCTCGGCAACGAGGCCAACGGCATCTCCCGCCCCGAACTGGGGCGCCCCGTCACCATCCCGATGCCTGGCGCCGCCGAATCCCTGAACGTCGCCCAGGCAGGCACCCTCTTCCTCTACGAAGCCCTCCGACGAACCACGGAACAACCATGAACCGACTGACACGCATCCTCCTGCCTGCCGCGCTCCTCCTTCTCGCAGGCACCCTCTCCGCCCAGATCGGACTGCGCCTCGAAGCCGAGAACTCGCGCTACATCTGCTACGAGCCCGTCACCGTCAAACTCACGGTCGCCAACCTCTCGGGCAACACCCTCGTCTTCGGCGGCGACACCCCCGCCCAGCAAGGCCGAATCTACTTCAGCGTCGAAGGCGGCAACGGCAAGCAGGTCCGACAGATCACTGCCATCACCAACCCCGCCGCCGACCTCAAACTCGGCCCTGGCGAGCGCCGCGAAATCAAGATCATCGTCAACAAATACTACAACATGCAGCGCGACGACTTCTACACCATCCGCGCCCTCCTCGACCACAAGCGGCTCCCCAGGACCCACATCTCCGACCCCGTCCGCATCGAGGTCCACGACGGCGTCCCCCTCCTCTCCAAGAGCATCGGACTGCCCACCCGCAACGCCACCAGCGTCATCAAGACCATCCAGCTCACCCTCCTCAGATTCACCGACACCGACGAGGACATCTACTCCCTCCGCGCCGAAGACGAATCCAACGTCTACGCCGTCTTCCGCCTCGGCTCCTTCATCGACGGCGCCCCCCCCCAGATGGAACTCGACGACTCCAGCCTCGTGCACCTCCTCCTGCAAATCCGCCCCCGACTCTACGCCTACTACATCTTCGGCTTCGAGGGCCGCAACATGCGCCTCCTCCAGAAACGGTTCTACGTCTCCGCCGACGGAGCCCCGCCCTCCCTCTCCCGCGCCACTGGATACCTCCGCATCATCCACGGCAAATACGCGCGCCCTGGCATCGACTACGTCGAGGTCCCCAAGGACGCCCCCAAGCCACCCAAACTGCCCTCCGTCCCCGAGTCCAAACGCATCCACTGACCCCCGCCTACGACCATGGCAGACGAATTCACCCCCCCGCAATACAGCCCGTCCTACCAGACGCCCCCGCCTGCATACCGCCCGCCCGCCCCGCCCACCAAGTTCTTCAAGGGCTTCTCGTGCGGCTGCCTCGTCAGCGTCCTCTTCATCTTCCTCTTCTTCGGCCTCGTCCTGGGCTCGCTTGTCCTCATGAGCAGGAGCAGCTCGGCCGACAATGCCAACCCCTTCGCCAACGGCCCCGCCAGGCCGCGCCTCATCCCCTACCGCAACGGCCAGGGCGACCGCATGCTCGCCATCATCTCCATCCGAGGCGTCATTGGCGCCTACCCTGAAAGCGACCTCTTCGGCGAGGAGACCGGAGCCTCCAGCCGACGAATCTGCGCCGCCATCCGCGCCGCCGCCGAGAACCCCGACATCGCGGGAATCCTCCTCGACATGGACACCCCTGGCGGCGAGGTCGTCGCCTCCGCCGAAATCCGCAACGCCGTCGACGAATACCGCAACGCCACCAAAAATCCCGTCGTCACCTGCATCCACTCCCTCGGCGCCTCTGGCGGATACTACGTCGCCTCCGGCACCGACTGGATCGTCGCCAACCGCAACTGCATCACCGGCAGCGTCGGCGTCATCATGCAGTCCATGCAGCTCCACGGCCTCATGGACAAGATCGGCGTCAAGCCCGTCACCTACCGCTCAGGGAAATACAAGGACATCCTCAACCCCATGCGCGAGTCCACCCCCGAGGAAGCCGCCTACATCCAGCACCTCATCGACCAGAACTACACCGAGTTCTGCCGCGTCATCGCCGAAGGGCGCAGCAAGCACTTCAAGGACGCCGACGCCGTCAAGAAGGCCGAGTTCGCCGACGGACGCCCCGTCAGCGGCGAGGACGCCTTCGCCCAGCACCTCGTCGACCAGCTCGGCTCCCTCAACGACGCCATCGCCAAACTCGAGGAACTGACGCGGCTCTCCAACGCCCCCATCGTCCGCATCGGCGTCACTGGCTCCTTCATGGACCGCCTCTTCGGCGCCTTCTCGCCCGCGCCGCGCCGCGTGCGCATCGAGGGCATGCCCGGGACGATGCGCGCGGCCGACCTGCCCCCTGGCGTCTTCTTCTACCTCCTCCCTGAAAGCCTGCGCTGATGAGACTCCTCCCCGCCATCCTTCTTGCCGCCGCACTCTGCCTCCCCGCCGCGGACACCCTCTATCCGCGGCCAGGCTGGGCGGAGCGCCCCGATCCCGCCGCCGCGCCCGAGGAGGCGCTTGCGGGCGGCACCTACTGCGAATCGCTGGGCCCCTCCCCCAAGAGCCTCAACTACTATCTCGACAACAATGTCATGAGCGCCCAGGTCTTCGGGCTGCTCTACGAGACGCTCATCACCCGCGACCCGAAGACCCTCGAATGGGCGCCAGGCCTCGCCTCCAGGTGGAGCGTCTCCGAAGACCGCCGCACCTTCACCTTCTGGCTCGACCCCAACGCCAGATGGAGCGACGGCAGGCCAGTCACCGCCGCCGACGTCGTCTGGACCTACCAGGCCCTGATGGATCCGAAGAACCTCACTGGCTCCATCAAGTTCGCCCTCGAGCAGCTCGACCCGCCCGTCATCCTGCCCGACGGCGCCGTCCAGTTCCACGCCAAGTCCCTGCACTGGCGCAACCTCCAGGCCGCGGGCGACTTCTCCATCCTCCCGAAACATGCCTTCGCGGGAAAGGACTTCAATCTCGTCAACTTCGAGTTCCCCGTCGTCTCTGGCCCCTACCGCATCCGCGACTTCCAGCCTGGGCAGCTCCTGCTTCTGGAGAAGCGCCCCGACTGGTGGCGCGCCAAATACCCCGCCGCCAAGGGCGTCTACAACTTCCAGTTCCTGAAACTGCGCTTCTTCGAGGACCAGAACAACGCCTTCGACGCCTTCCTCAAAGGGCAGCTGGACCAGTTCACCATCTACACCGCCTCCCAGTGGCACCGCATCGAGAGCCGCGTCTCCGCCGTCCGCAACAACTGGATCGTCAAGCAGGAGATCCACAACCACGCGCCCGTCGGCATGCAGGGCTTCGCCATCAACCTGCGCCGCCCGCTCTTCCAGGACGTGCGCGTCCGCCGCGCCCTCGCCCATCTGCTCAACCGCGCCTTCATGAACCACACCATGATGTTCGACCAGTATTTCCTCCACCGATCCTTCTGGGAGGACCTCTACGACGACGCGCACCCCAACCCCAATCCTGAAATCGCCTTCGACCCGCAGAAGGCACGCGCCCTCCTCGCCGAGGCTGGATGGAAGCCCAACCCAAAGACTGGAACCCTTGAAAAGGACGGACGCCCCTTCGAGTTCACCTTCCTCAACCGAGGCGGCACCGACAAGTTCCTCGCCGTCTACAATGAAGCCCTCAAGGACGTCGGCATCCGCATGACCATCGTCACCAAGGACTGGTCCGCCTGGGCCAAGGACATCGACGAATTCAACTTCGACCTCACCTGGGCCGCCTGGTCTGGCGGCCTCTTCAAGGATCCCGAGCAGATGTGGTCCTCCCGCGAGGCCGCCCGCCAGGGTTCCTCGAACATCACGGGATTCGCCGACCCCAGGGTCGACGCCCTCATCGACGCCCAGAAAGGCGAGTTCGACGTCGCCAAACGCAACGCCATCCTCCGCCAGATCGACGCCATCCTCTACGACCAGTGCCCATACATCCTCCTCTGGAACATCGGACACTCCCGCATCCTCTACTGGAACAAGTTCGGCACCCCCCAAAATGTCATGGGCAAATACGGCGACGCCGCCTCCTCCCTCTGGTGGAACGACCCCGACCGCGCCGCCGAACTCCAGGACGCCATGAAATCCAACACCCCCCTCCCCGCCGAACCGCCGCGCGTCGACTGGAAGGAACGCTGACCCCAAAGTCCCCCCGAGTCTCTTGTGCTCTGCGCCAGGCCGTTTCGGCCTGGATTTCTCCGCAAACCTCCCCCATCCAGGAAATCCCCCATGTCCGCGATCATTTTAGATGGCAAGCAAATCGCTTCAGAAATCCGTGCCGAACTGGCCGCCGAGGTCAGCCGCCTGCAGGCCGAGTGGGGCGTGACGCCTGGCCTCGCCGTCATTCTGGTCGGCGAGGATCCCGCATCCCAGTCGTATGTCAAGGCCAAGGAGAAGGCGTGCGCGGACATCGGCATCTACTCCGACGACAACCGCCTCCCCGCCGACACCACCCAGGAGGAGTTGCTCCGCCTCATCGCCGCCAAGAACGCCGACCCGCGCATCCACGGCATCCTCGTGCAGCTCCCCCTCCCCCGCCAGATCTCCACTGGGGCCGTCATCGAGGCCATCGCCCCTGAAAAGGACGTCGACGGCTTCGGCGCCGCCTCCCTCGGCAAACTCATGCAGGGCGAGCAGACCTTCATCTCCTGCACCCCGCACGGGGTCGTGCAGATGCTTATGCACGCGGGCGTCAAGACCGCAGGCAAGGAGGCCGTCATCGTCGGACGCAGCAACATCGTCGGCAAGCCCCTCGCGAACCTGCTGATGCAGAAGGCCCCATACGGCAACGCCACGGTCACCGTCTGCCACAGCCAGACTCCCAACCTCGCCGAAATCACCCGCCGCGCCGACATCCTCGTCGCCGCAATCGGACGCCCCCGCACCATCACCGCCGATATGGTCAAGCCAGGCGCCGTCGTCATCGACGTCGGCGTCAACCGCATCCCCGACCCCAGCGCTCCGCGCGGACATCGGCTTGTCGGCGACGTCGACTTCGATGCCGTCAAGGAGGTCGCCTCCGTGATCACGCCCGTCCCTGGCGGCGTCGGCCCCATGACCATCACCATGCTCCTCTACAACACCGTCCAGTCCGCCCGCCTCACCGCGCGATAGCCCGCCATGAAACCCGCCTCCCCCGACAGCGACCGCCCGATGCCGCCCAACCGCATCGCCACGCAGGCACGCATCTGCGCGCATATCATCACCGAGGCCCTGGGAAGCACTCTCGCCGCGCACCATCCCGCCGACCGTTCGCTGCGCGAACTCTTCGCCGCGAACCACCAGTTGGGCTCGCGCGACCGCCGCATCATCTCCGAGACCCTCTTCTCGGTGCTGCGCTGGTGGGGCTGGCTCGCAAAACTCGCCCCCAAGGCATTCACCGAGGCCCTCGCGGCGGGCGTGCCAGCCCCGCCCGCACATGGCTCCGACTGGTTCGGCGTCTTCGCCGCCTCGTGGCTTCTCGAGAACCGCTTCGAACTCCCCCCCTCCGTCATGTTCTGGCTGCGCGAGGCAGGCCTCTACCCCGAACTCTTCGCCGACATCCCCGCCGACACCCCATTCCTGGATCGGCGCAGATATCTGCGCCCCTTCTTCCAAAAGAGCGCCATGCCCGCCCTGCGCGCCGAAGACCTCCTCCCCGCATGGCTCCAGGAGGCCCTCGCCCCCGAGGAAAAGGTCGACTATATGAAACTCCTTGAATGGGAGCAGCGCCGCCCCCCCGTCTGGCTCCGCGCCCAGACCACCAACTACGCCCAGCTCAAGGGCGAAATCGAGCATGAAAGCGAGAAGGCCATCAAGCTCGTCCCCCATCCCACCCTCGTCGGCGCCTTCTCCGTCAGCCACGCCAGCGCAAACTTCCGCGCCCTCGCCGCATTCCGAGACGGACGGTTCGAAATCCAGGACCTCGCCTCCCAGTGCGTCGCGCTCGTCGCCGCCCCCAGGCCTGGCGAACAGTGGTGGGACGCCTGCGCAGGCGCAGGCGGCAAGTCGCTCCACCTCGCCTGGCTCATGAACAACCGCGGAACCATCCTCGCCACCGACCTGCGCGAAGCCCCCCTCGAAGAACTCCGCCTCCGCGCACGGCGTGGAAAATTCGGCAACATCCGCACCCGCGAATGGAAGGGCAACGCCGTCCCGCCCCAGATGAAGGATCGGTTCGACGGCGTCCTCGTCGACGTCCCCTGCTCCTGCTCAGGCACCTGGCGACGCGCCCCCGACGGACGCTGGAACACCACCTTGGAGCAGATCCCCCAGTTCGCCGCCCTCCAGCTCCAGCTCCTCACCAACGCCGCCGCCGCCGTCAAAGTCGGAGGCACCCTTGTCTATTCCACCTGCTCCATGCTCCGCGCCGAAAACCAGGCCGTCGTCGAGCAGTTCCTGGCCGCCAACCCCGAGTTCGCCCTCACTCCGCACGACGACCCCCTCGGCGGCACCCCGTCCCTCGGCATGACCCAGATCTGGCCCTGGCAGGGCAACTGCGACGCCATGTTCACCGCCAAAATGACCCGCCGCCGCACCCAGGCATAACCCTGCGGCTATCGGGAAGCCCCCACATTATCCACACGGGCCCCACATTTGCCTGGCGTGTGCCGGCGGGCTTGCCCGCCGGTTGGCCGACCGTCGATTCCGAGGCCCTGCCGATTCCGCCGCATTTGCGGCGGCACGGCACCGCGGAGGCCGCTGCATGGAGAAGGCGGCGCGAGACAGCGGCAGCGGCGCACGGGCGGGGACAACGGGGCCTGGCGGTGAGGCTCCTCTTTCCCGCCCATTTCCGCGCCGGCCCCGATACCCCTAAAAAACGTAGTTAGAATTCGTGAACCGAATGGAAGGTCGACAAGGCACGAATCGAACGTTGGTCGGTGAAATGCCATTTTCGACCATCTTGGAATGTGTTTGGATTATGCGCTTTTTGGGAGCGTCGATTACATCGCCAGCATCATCTGCGCGCCGATTTGCGGGTAAAGAGTTGCTTTCTCATGACAATTCTCCAGGAGGTTGGTCATCCAGTTTTTCCTAACAATACCATGCAAACCTCGGTTTGCAAGTTCGCGGTGGCGATGCCGACTGCGATGCCTGCCCTGTCGGCCGCCACGGGACAACGCGCCCAGGCTACTCCTCGGAGGGCAGGTGACCGTAGCGTTCGCGGTAGCGGCGGTCGAAGTAGTGGACATAGTTCCAGCCGCATAAGGCGGCGACCTCCTTGATGCGGTAGCGGTGCTGGCGCAGGAACTGCCGCGCCATGTCGAGGCGCACCTGGATCAGGTATTCGATGGGCGTGCAATTGTATTCCCGTCGGAAAAGCTGCTGGATGTAGTTCGGCGAGCAGTGCATGACCTGCGCGACCTCCTGGATGGTGAGGTCGCTGCGGTAGTAGTGCTCCTGGATGTAGTGCGCGATGATCTCGGCGGGAGGGAGATTCCAACTGGTGGAGGGGGAGCGGCAGAGCAGTTCCAGCGTCGAGAGCAGCAACTGGATCAGCAGGTTCATCTGCGTCGGCTCGGCGTGCTCCCCGCGGCAGAATCGATGGCAGGCCGCAAGAAACGCAGGAATGTGCAGCCCCAGCGTGTCGGACTGCTTGCCCCACGGCAGCGTGAAAGTCGCCTCGTGCCCGCGGAGATAGTAGAGCGAGATCTCGTCCAGGCGGAGCGTCACGTGCGCGAAGATGCTCTCCCCTGGCAATTGCGGATGCAGCACCTGCGGCGGCGTCAGCAGCAATTCGCGGACATCCCGATAGCAGACGTGCCCTGGACGGTCGCACCCGAAGAGGAAGCGCAGCTCCAGGCGGTCGTGGAAATGGCTCGGGCTCCCTGGCGCTGGCGGGGAATCCGAGCGCGACGCCTTCAGCCGCGCGGGATGCTGCGCCAGCCGCGCGACCCCCTCCCGCATCTCCGCCAGCACCCCCGCCTCCGACGTCGCCGCTATGGTGGATGAACTTTTCATGGCAATCTGAAAAAAGTGTTATGAAACATGAATTGTATGGCGCAGACAATGTAATTTCCTATTTGAAACTGGCATTCGCGCTGGCTATAATAATCAACGTGACGATTTCACGGGGGGATTGCCAAAAGAACGGGCGAGACAATAAATCGATTTTTGGCGGGCCGTTGTCGGCCCGCGGTCCCATCGTTCCGTGGCGGGCCGTTGTCGGCCCGCCGTCCCCCGCCGGACCGGCGGCACCGAACTGGCTACACATCCAGCCCCCATCGTTCCGTGGCGGGCCACGGACCGCCGGCTTCTCGCCGGCGGCACCGAACTGGCTACACATCCAGCCCCCCATCATTCCATGGCGGGCCGTTGTCGGCCAGCCGTCCCATCGTTCCGTGGCGGGCCGTTGTCGGCCCGCGGTCCCATTCAATCAGCACTCCCCATGGAAACCCTCCGCCAACAAGTCCGCGCGGCCCTGTCGGGCCCAGTCTGCTCCATTCCCACGCCGTTCCTCGCGAATGACGACATCGACTACGACACCGTCGCAAAGATGATCGATTTCCAGATCGAGCATGGCTTCGGCATGATCTTCCTGACTCCTGGCAACAGCCAGTACAACGTCCTCACCGACGCCGAGATGCTCGCGCTGGGCAAGTTCTGCGTCGAGTACACGCGCAAGCGCGCTCTGGTGTGCGTGACCGAGTTCGGCCACACGACGCGCCGCATGAAGGAACTCGCGACGGCGTTGGCGGCGGCGGGGGCGGACTTGTTCCTGCCCTTCCCCGCCGCCTGGGCCGATTCCGTCCCGCCGGAGAACCTCGCCAACTACTACCTCGAATGCGCGAAGATCATCCCGCTCTTGCTGATCTATCCGGCGGCTGTCTCGCCTACCGCGGCCATCGGCGTGCTGGACAGCGTGCTCAAACAGACTGACCGCGTGATGGCGGTCAAGGATGACTGCTGCAACAACGTCTCGCGCCGCATGGCGATGCAGTTCGGCGAGCGCCTGGCCATCTTCGCGGGCGGCCAGAAGCAGAACTTCCTGAACATCCTGCCGTATGGGGCGACGGGCTACCTCTCCACCCTCGGCATGTTCCGACCCGACATCTCCCGCGCCTTCTACGACGCCTGCCGACGCCAGGACGCCCTGGAGGTCCGCCGCATCATCCGCGACTACGACATCCCCTACTTCGACCTGCTCGTCAAGCAGCCTGGCGGCTTCGACGCAGGCATCCACGCCACCATGGAGATCTTCGGCTTCGGCACCCGCTACCGCCGCGCCCCCTACGGCAACCTCACCGACGCCGACATGGAGGTCTTCCGCCAGGGCCTCCGCGACCTCAATCTGCTCAAGTAACCCGCCATGTTCACCCCTGACCACATGAGCACCGTCTGGTCCGCCGCACCGACGCCGCTGCTGGCGGACGGCACCCTCGACACCGACAGCATCCGCCGCCTCGCCGACCACCATGAGCGCCTCGGCGTCCGCGGCGTCTTCATCGGCGGCACCTGCGGCGAGGGCCCCTACCTCCCGCGCGCCATGCTATACGACCTCGCCCGCGAAACCGTCGCCGCCTCGCATGGGCGGCAGGCCGTCGCCCTGCAGATCACCGACAACTCGGCCGCCCGCATGATCGAGAACCTGCGCCGCTACGCCGACACGGGCATCGACCTGGCGGTCATCGCGCCGCCGTTCTGCTGCCTCCACGCCGACCAGGAGTATCTCTACGAGATGTACGCCGAGGTCATCGAGCGGAGCCCCGTCCCTGTCGGCCTCTACCACCAGGGCAGGAACGCCTCCGTCGCCGTCACTGGCGAGACCATCGCGCGCCTCGCGCGCCTGCCGAAGGTCGTCACCATCAAGAACAGCACCTCCAACCCCGACGACGCCAGGCAGATCCTCGCCGCCCGTGACGAACGCCGCCAGACCAGCCGTTTCTACGCCTACCATGGCAACGAGTTCGATTGCGTCGGCGCCGCCCTCGCGGGCTTCGACGGCATGATGATCGGCGGAGCCTGCTTCAACGCCCGCCTCGCCGCCCGCGTCTTCCAGCTCGCCCGTGATGGCCAGGCCGACGAGGCCCGCGCCCTCCAGCAGCGCCTCAACGCGCTCATGTACGACGTCTTCGGCGGCCGCGACATCCAATGCTGGCTCGCAGGCGAAAAGCAGTTGATGGTCGAACTTGGCGTCTTCACCACCAACCGCTGCATCATCAACTATCGCCTCACTCCCGAGTGCGCCGCCGCCCTGAAAAGCGCCCTCGACCGCGAGCGCGACTGGCTCCTCTGACCCCACGCCCCGCCAAAGTCCAAAGTCCAAAGTCCCATCCCCCAAGTCCCAAAGTCCCAACGTCCAGCGTCCCGTCCAAAGTCCCATCACCCCAAGTCCCCAAGTCCCAACGTCCAGCGTCCCGTCCAAAGTCCAGCGTCCAAAGTCCAAAGTCCCATCACCCCAAGTCCCCAAGTCCCAAAGTCCAGCGTCCCGTCCAGAGTCCAGAGTCCAAAGTCCAAAGTCCCATCACCCCAAGTCCCCAAAGTCCCAAAGTCCAGCGTCCCGTCCAAAGTCCAGCGTCCAAAGTCCAAAGTCCCATCACCCCAAGTCCCAAAGTCCCAACGTCCAGCGTCCCGTCCAGAGTCCAGCGTCCAAAGTCCAAAGTCCCATCACCCCAAGTCCCCAAGTCCCAACGTCCAGCGTCCCGTCCAAAACCCAAATCGTCCCAGCCTCTCCAATTGTCCAGGCGGCAAAAAAACGCCCATCCCTTTCATGGCGATGGCGGCCAGCCAATATATTACCCAAGGGGCCGTCCTTCCATCACCCGAACCGCCATGCCACGCGCCACCTTCCTGCTTGCCATGTTTCTTTCCGCCGTACTGAACGCGCTTTCGCCGCTGGGGCCGCTGCGGCTGGGCGCCGGGCACGCGACCGCCGAGGGCGAGGCCTACGCCGAAGGCAAAAAGGCCTCCGACGGCGTCATTTCCGCGCGCTGCGAGACCAGCTGGAACGGCTATGGCTATCTCACCGCCAACATCCGTGTCCTCAAGCCCTTCTCCCTCGCTGGGCGCGCGCTGAAAGTCACCGTCCAGACTGGGGCCTTCCGCGCCGAGGATTCCTTCTATGTCAAGGCATTCGACGCCCGCGGCCGCGTCGTCGCCGCCTTCTACACCCACAAGCGCCTTGACCGCCAGCCCGCGACGGTGATCCTGACGCCTGGCTACAACGCCGACCACGGCTTCACCTACTTCGCGGACAACGTGACGGCCCCGGGGAACACCACGGTGGCGCGGCTCGCCTTCTTTTTCGGGCGGCGCGGCACCCCCGACAATCCCCCGCCCGACTGCGAGTTCCGCGTCTGGGGCGTCGAGCTTGTAGAGCGCCCCGAACTGCCCACGCGCGAAGGCTTCCGCGACCTGGGCGTCGGCATCGACGACGCCGAATTGCGCAATGCCATCGCCGTCATCGACCGCAGAGGGCACCACCTCGTCGTCGCCGCGCCATTAGACCAGGGGCCGAACTACCTGCTGGTCACCGACCTCGACACTGGCGCCACCACGCAGCATTCCCTGCCCGCCCCCAACACGGGCGCCATCTTCGGCGCCGCCCTCACCGACGACGGCAGATTCATCTATGCGCTGGGCACTGGCCCCACCGCCACCTTCGACATCCACACCCGCCGCTTCATCCGAGGCACTGGCAAGGTCGGCGCCGCCCTCACGACCACCATCGCGCCCGACGGCACCGTCTACCTGGGCTGCTATCCCAACACCACCCTCGTCGCCGTCAACCCAAGGACAGGCGCCTCCCGCGACTACGGGCGCATGGATCCCCAGGAGCACTACATCAACTCGATGGCCGTCGACGACGAGGGATGGATCTACAGCGGCATCGGAACCGCCCGCGCCAACATCATCGCCTTCCACCCGAAGACTGGGCGGCGCGTGCAACTGCTCCCTGAAAAACTGCGCGCCCTCGGCTCCGCCTCCGTCCTCCCTGGCACCGACGGCTGCGCCTACGTCTCCTTCGGCGACTTCCAGGCCCGATGCCGCGGCGGCAAAATCCTCGCCCGCAACCAGAAATCCCCTGGCACCCGCCGTTTGAACACCCTCAAATACGGCACCCTCCTGCTCAATTTCCCGGATGGCTGGAAAGTCGACCGCTACGACCTGCTCCACCGTCGCGTCTCCTTCACCCGCGCCGACAAGAGCACCGGCGCCTATCCCATCGAATACCACGGCGGCGGCCTCGACCTCACCTCGCTCGCCAACGGCCCCGACGGCAAGGTCTACTACAGCAGTTCCCATCCCCACCACCTCGGCTGCGCCGACCCCGCCACTGGCGCGCTCGCCGACCTGGGGCACAGCCCCGCCATCGGCGGCGGCAACTTCTGCAACATGGTCGCCGCCCACGGAAAACTCTACGCCTGCGAATACTCGGGCGGCCGCCTCTGGGAGTTCGACCCTGCGAAACCCGCGTTGTTCGGCAACGCCACCCCAGGCCACTTCGGCTTCCCCTTCAACGAAATCATCCGCCGCTCCACCGTCGCCAACGCCCACTGGACCGACCTCTCTGGACGCGGGCTCCTCCTCGGCTTCGGCGAAACCGCCGAAAACCGCTTCGAAGTCGCCCTCCCCGCCCGCGCCGACGGCGCCTGGCACCTCAACCTCCAGTTCTACCACTACGACGCCTACGGCACCGTCACCGTCGAGGCCGGCCAGGAAAAGCGCACCGTCGATCTGCAGCGCGCCCAGGAGGGACCTGGCGACTTCCTCTCCCTCGGGCCATTTCAGCTCAAGAAGGGCCAGACGCTCCCCGTCGTCTTCCACGTCGACGCCAACGCCAACGGCAGTTCCCGCACCATGTTCTCGCTCCGCGGCCTGGGACTCGCGCGCCGCCCCCGCACCGCGCCGCCGCGCGCCGAAGACGCGCCGCCCGAGAACCCCGCACTCCGCGGGAGCTGGGCGGGCCTCGTCACCCGCCCGCGCGCCATCGCCGTCAGTCCCGTCACGGGCGAAGTCGTCTTCGCGGGCTTCCCTGGCTATGGACGCACGGGCGGCGGCTTCGGCATCTTCCACCCCGACACAGGCGAAAAGCGCGAGCTCAAGGACTGGCTCCCAGGCGAAAGCTGCATCGCCATGACCTTCCAGCCCGACGGCGCGCTCGTCGGCGGCACCTCCATCGGCGCGCCTGGCGGCGGCCACCAGACCGCCACCCAGGCCTCCGTCTTCCGCCTCGACTGGCCGACCCTGAAGGTCGTCAACCGCCTCCAGCTCCCTGGCGTCTCCTCCGTGCTCGCCGTCGCCCTCTGGCAGGGGAAGGTCTACGCCGCCACCGACAACGGGCACCTCCTCCGAATCGCCGCCGACACCTGGGCCGTCGAAGACGACGCCGACCTCTCCGCCTCGGGCCTCCCCGTCCGCAACGCCTTCGTCCACACTCCTGAAGGACGTCTCTTCCTCATCCAGTCCAAGGGAATCTCCGAAATCCTCCCCGACCACGCAGTCAAGCCCCGCGCCATCCCCCCGTGGACCATCTGCGCTGGCGCTGGATGCCAGAACGGACAGCTCTTCTTCGCCTGCCAGAACGGCAACCACATCGGCACCTGGACCTACCAGCAATAGCACTCCCATGAAACTCGCGCATTTCCAAGCCGTCATCTCCCCCGAGGTCGGCACCCTCGTCGCAGGCTACGGCCCCCACGACGTCTCCGTCATGAAATACGACGACCTGACTCTGCAGGGCGTCTGCATCGACGACGGCGTGAAGAAGGCCCTGCTCATCAGCTACGACCTCCTCGGCCTCGACCACTGCGTCGTCACCGAGATCCGCCAGAAGTGCGCCCCGCTCATCGGCGGCGCCGAGGCCGACGTCCTCCTCACCTGCACCCACACCCACGGGGGGCCGCACACCCGCTCCCTCAACCGCTCGCCGCTCGACGAGGCCTCCTGCCGCCTCGTCGTCCAACGCACCGTCGAGGCGGTCGCCGCCCTCCGCCCCGAGGACTTCATCGAGGGCGACTTCTACTTCTACTCCGCGCAAGCCGACGCCAACCTCAACCGCCGCTACACCAGCCCCGACAACGTCTGCCGCATGCTCTTCGACAACCGCGAACTCGACGGCCTCGCCGCCCGCGGCTTCA
Organism: Lentisphaeria bacterium; assembly: GCA_016287975.1. The sequence goes on from JAEEXV010000378.1 coordinate 14,330, forward strand.
GGGACACCGAGGTCGGCCTCCTCGCCTTCCTCGACAAAGGCGCCATCCCGCGCGAACTCATCGTCAACTTCGCCGCGCACCCGCTCGCCTCCCACACCCCAGGCGACAGCGGACACGCCATCACCGCCGACTACCCGGGCCTCATTCGACGCAACCTCGCCGAGACCACTGGCGCCCACGTCACCTTCGTCTCGGGCGCCGCAGGCGACATGTTCCCCATCGACTATGAAATCGGCTTCTACGCGATGGACACCATCGCCACCCCCGTCTGCCGCGAGGCCGTCCGCGGACTCGTCGACGCACGCTGCAACCCCGCCAGATTCAAGATGGCGGGCGCGCGCCTCCAGACCCGCATCGTCCCCGTCGAGGTCGAGGTCCGCAACCGCCCCGAACACCCCCGCCAGCGCTTCCATCTGCGCGACGCCAAGACCGACACCCTCGAACTCCAGCTGCTCGCCATCGGCGACATCTGCCTCGTCGGAGTCCCTGGCGAACTCCTCGCGGAGGTCGGCCAGGAAATCAAGTGGCACACCCCCTTCCGCAAGGCCTTCATCTGCTACAACTCCACTGGCTACGCCTCCTACATCGGACACGGAAACATCCTCGTCTCAGGCGGCTACGAGGCCGAATGCCAGCAATACGCAGGCCGCACGGGCCTCCGCCTCGTCCACGCCGCCGTCGACGCCATGTACGAGATGAAACCCGACGCCGAATAACCACCACGCCTTTTTCCCATGAAACTCGCCCATTTCCAAGCCGTCATCTCCCCTGAAGTCGGCACCACCGTCGCAGGCTACGGTGCCAACGACGTCTCCGTCATGAAATACGACGACCTGACCCTCCAGGGGGTCTGCATCGACGACGGCGCGAAGAAGGCCCTGCTTATCAGTTACGACCTCCTCGGCCTCAGCCGCGAACTGGTCGTCGAGATCCGCACGCGCTGCGCCGAACTCATCGGCGGAACGCAGGCCGACGTGATGCTCTCCTGCACACATACCCACGGCGGCCCGCACACGCGCCCCGCCGCCAACCGCCCCTTCGACGAAAAGGCCGCGCGCCTCGTCGTCGAGCGCACCGTCGAGGCCGTCGCCGCCCTCCGCCCCGAGGACTTCATCGAGGGCGACTTCTACTTCTACTCCGCGCAGGCCGACGCCAACATCAACCGCCGCTACACCAGCCCCGACAACGTCTGCCGACCATTCTTCGAAAACCGCGAGTTGGACGGCCTTGCGCCGCGCGCCTTCCGCGACCCCGAGGTCGGCCTCCTCGCCTTCCTCGACAAGGGCGCCATCCCGCGCGAACTCATCGTCAACTTCGCCGCGCACCCGCTCGCCTCCCACACCCCAGGCGACAGCGGCCACGCCATCACCGCCGACTACCCGGGCCTCATCCGCCGATACCTCGCCGAGACCACTGGCGCCCACGTCACCTTCGTCACGGGCGCCGCAGGCGACATGTTCCCCATCGACTATGAAATCGGCTTCTACTCGCTCGACACCATCGCCAAGCCCGTCTGCCGCGAAGCCGTCCGCGGCCTCGTCGACGCACGCTGCAACCCCACCAGATTCAAGATGGCGGACGCGCGCCTCCAGTCGAAACTCGTCCCCGTCGAACTGCCCGTGCGCAACCGCCCCGACCACCCCCGCCAGCATCTGCGTTTCCGTGCCGTCGAGAAGGCCACCGTCGAACTCCACCTCCTCGCCATCGGCGACATCTGCCTCGTCGGCGTCCCAGGCGAACTCACCGCTGAACTCGGACAGGAGATCAAGTGGCATTCCCCCTTCCGCCGCACCTTCATCTGCTACAACTCCACCGACTACGCGGGCTACCTCGTCCCCGCCAACTTCCTTGTCGCGGGCGGCTATGAGTCCGAGGGCATGCAGTTCCGCGGAAAGGCCGCCCTCAAACTCGTCGAAGCCGCCGTCGACGCCATGTATGAACTCAGACCAGACGCCGAATAGCCCCACGCCTGCGCGGCCCCCTGGATCATGAAGCCGCGCTCCTGCGCGGCCCTGGGTCATGAGGCCGCGCGCCTGCGCTCGCGATTCCGCGCCACGGCCATGCCCTTGCGGAATCCGCCAATCGCATTATATTATGCCTGTTTCAGAAAACTCAGTTCTGGAAATACCCTTTTCGGGGGCGACACGGTTTCGACTGAACAGGCCGAACAGTGGTTGCATGCGGAGGATGACCGTTGGCCTCCTTAATCATCGGTCAAACAAGTAACTGCGAACACTGAGTACGCACTCGCGGCCTAGTCCGTGACGTCTCGCCGG
>JAEEXV010000379.1 GCA_016287975.1 Lentisphaeria bacterium
GCAGGGGTTGCGTCCGCGCCTTCGGCGCTCCCTCCACCCCTGGCCACGATCCTTCCGCCCTTGCAGGGCTCTGGAAAACAGGAACCCGCCCCCAGGGGTTCCGGGCGCTGCGCGCCCTCCACCCCTGGCTATGGTCCAACGCCCCCTTCGGGGGCTTTCCCAGGCAGGAATGCCGCGCATCTTTTCGGGGATCGCCCCCCCACACGCTTCTGGCGTGTCTTCTTTATGAGGGGCTGTTACCGACCATCTTGAGGAAACCACCTGTCTTGGAGAGCCGCGCGGCCACCCGCGCCAAATGCCGATGGGGGATGCAGGCGGCGCATCGCGACTCCGCTTGCATTCCAGCATTCATGCAATACATTATGTAAAATTGTAAACGTTTACATCAAGGTGGCGATTGGGATGGCGACGATACGGGACATTGTGAATGCGACGGGGTATTCGGTGGCGACGGTGAGTCGCGCGCTTCGGGCGAATACGCGTGTGCAGGTTGCGGAGGAGGCGCGGACGCGCGTGCTGGAGGCGGCTCGCCGCCTGGGGTATCAGCCGAACCGCCTGGCAAGTTGCCTGAAGCAGGGCATTGGGCCGTCGCTGGGCTTTTTCCTTCCGCACTACAACCAGGAAGAGGTCCTGTGGCTGTTGCATGGCATGATGTCGGCCGCGAACAAGGAAGGCTTTGCCTACAACACCTTCTTCGACTTCACTGGCGACAGCCTTCTGAAGTTTCTTCGTCATAGTGAGCAGTCGCGCGCCATCGGGATTGCGACAACGCTTCCGCCCAGCCTCAAGTTCAGCCCCGTTCCGCGTCTGCTGCACCATTTGACGCGGCATGGGACGACAACCGTGGTGATGAACTCGCCGCTGCCAGACGGGATGTCGCTTCCGCACCTTGAAATCGACTACCGCCACGGCGGCGCGTTGGCGGCACGGCATCTGCTGGAAACTGGCTGCAGGCACTTCATTGCGGAGGGAAGCACGGTGGGCTACCAGTTCGGCGGCCGCCTGGGGGGCTTCCAATGGCAACTGGAGGAAGCGGGCCACGCCCTCTCCAGCGTCTATCTCGGCCCGAAGGACGAACTCACCTCCGCGAAGGCGGAAGTGCTGTTACGCATGCTGCTGGACGCGCCCAAGCCCGTCGGCCTCTTCATCCCCTCCGACTTCCGCGCACTGTGGTTCATCGAGGAAATGCATCGCCGCAGCCTCGGCACCCTCCTCGGAAACGAAGTCCGCCTCATCGGCTTCGGAGACCTCGCCCTCGCCCGGCACACCCATCCTCGCCTCACCACCGTCTCCAACCCCATGGAGGACCTGGGCGAACTCGCCGTGGGCATGCTCTTCAACCAGATCCTCGGCGGCAACCGCCCCATCGACCTCGACCGCCTCAAACCAACTTTGATCATCCGCGAAACCGCCTGACCTAAGCACCCCCCGTCAATAAAAACCATCGCACCACCCCGCGAACGCCATGTCTGTAAACGTTTACAACGCTGTCCCAATCCGCTTCGCAAAGGGGAGGGAATGTTGCAATGAGGAGGATGGCTTCATGACGATTCCGCACGTTTTTTCCGCAGCATTTCCAGTGATTGCCGCAGCGGATGTGCTGGTCATCGGCGGCGTGTCGCCGCCATCGCGCTGGAAAACGGCGCCGACACCCCCGCCATCGACGGATGCACGCCTGTAAAAACACCTCTTCTGAATCCTGCCATCCCCCAAGAATCCCCCCAAGAAACCAGGAGAAAGTCATGCGTAAATCATTCACCCTCATTGAACTGCTTGTTGTCATCGCGATCATCGCGATTCTCGCCTCCATGCTGCTGCCCGCCCTGTCGAAGGCGCGAGACAAGGCCAAGTCGATTGCGTGCGTCAACAACCTGAAGACGATGTCGCTGGCGTGCACGATGTATTCGGACGACTTCGAGGACTGGATCATCCCGAGCCGCCTGACCAAAAACAACGGCTCGCTGTGGTATTATCTGCTGACGCCCGACGCCGGAAGCGCCTTCGGCGCGGGGACGTACCTGCCTGGGACCGTCTTCAGCACCAAGAAGCAGAACACGATCTGGAGCTGCCCGTCGGAGCCGCGCCCGCTGGGGGATTGTACCCTGAAGACAGGCGAATTCTCCTATGCGCAGTACTCGCTGAACGGCTACATCAGCGGCTATCCTGGCGTCACCGACAACCGCAACCTCATGTTCCGCCGCGCGCAGCTGCCGTATCCTGGCAAGACCTTCGCCATCGCCGATTCGAGCTGCACCGCGAGCTTCGTCTTCTCCTACGTGCGCGACATGGGCTACCGCCACGGCGGCGCCGACACGCGCGGCTGGGCGAACGAGAAAATGCAGAGCCGCTCCGCCAGCGAGGTCCCCTCCTCGGCCTGCAAGACGAACATCGCGATGCTCGACGGACACGTCGAAACCCTCAGCATGCAGCAGATCATGCCCGTCAACAGCACCCCTGGCACGAAGAACGGCATCACGGTGCGGCAGGACGGCACCCACGTCTGCGGCTACGCCAGCGGCGCAGGCATGATTGCCGTCGGCTGGAACATGGACGTCTTGAACTACAAGTGACCCTGGGACGCGGGCGGCGGGCGCGGGGGCGCCTCCGCCCCGCGTCCGCGCCCTCCCGCCCCCGTGCCTTCCGCCGTGCGATGGCGGCGGCCGCGCGCGGGGCGGGGATGACTTTCACATGGCGCCCGCCGTCCTGGACGATGGCGGGCGCTATATTAAGCCCGTCATTCATGCAGGCATCGAACCCGAGGAAACAACCATGAAGCATTACTCTTTGGTGGCAAGTCTTCTCCTTTGCGCGTCGGCGCTGGCGTCGGCCTTCGAGGTGGATCTGGAAAAGGGGGGGGCGCCGTGGAAGCTCAACGGCCTGAGCGCGGAGGTCGCGGGGGGTGCGCTGCGCCTGCGGGAGATCGGCGAGCGGAAGCACGGCACCGCGAAGATCCGCGTTCCCGTCAAGGGGGCGAGGTATCTGCAGATCGTCGCGGGGGCCAGCGAGAATCCGCAGCACTACATGACGGTCGGCAACGTCTCCGCGCCAGGGATGCC
>JAEEXV010000380.1 GCA_016287975.1 Lentisphaeria bacterium
CTCTGGCAGAACGAGAAGCAGCCGACGTCGCCGATCGTGCCGCACTTCTTGCCCTTGTAGACGCCGCCGAAGCACTGCGCGCAGTCCTCGATGACCTTCAGGTTGTGCTTCTTCGCGATTTTCAGGATCGGGTCCATGTCCGCCACGATGCCGTACAGGTGCACCACCACGATCGCCTTCGTGCGCTCCGTGATCAGCGGCTCGATCTTCTTGGGATCCAGGCAGTGGTCGTCCCCGCAGTCGCAGAAGACCGGCAGCGCGCCCGCCTGGCACGCGCAGAACGAGGAGGCGATGAAGGAGTAGCTCGTGCAGATCACCTCGTCGCCAGGCCCGATGTTCAGGCCGCCCAGCGCCACGTGCAGCGCCGCCGTGCCGTTCGTCACGCTGATCGCGTTCTTGACGCCCAGCCACTTCGCCCACGCCTTCTCGAACTGCATCCCGACGGGGCCAGTCCAGTAGTTGACCTTGCCCGAACGAAGGATGTCCGCCACCTTCTGGATCGTGGACTCCTCGAACTGCGGCCAGGTCGGGAACTTCAGCGTCGTCACCGGGCTGCCGCCCTCGATCGCCAGTTTCTTGGAATCCGCTTTCTTCGCCACCGGGGCCGCCTTCTTCGCCGCAGGCTTCTTCGCTGTCGCCATGAGATGAAAACTCCTTTTGTGCTTTCTTACGATTTCACGCCCGAAGACACGCATCTTCGGTTTCTGCGCTTAAATTAATCCTTGTACCACCCGATGACCATTTTCCCGCATTGTGATTTAAGCCCGTTAGATTGCATTTTCTTACTGTCATAAAATGTCCAGACAAGCCGTCTTCCATCCTGGACGCCTCGACCGCGTGCGCATGATCGAGCAGGAGCACCCCCTGCTCACGCCGCAGCAGCCCTTCCAATTGCTCTGGGAATATGCCGCAGGCCCCGAGATGCTCTTCCACGGCGACGTCCACTACGTGCTGCAGATTTCCATCGTGCTGTACGGGCGGGTGGAGGTCTCCTACGAGGACTGGGGGCGCATCTGCACGCCTGGCGAGATGTGGTGGACGATGTGCTGGGAGCCGCACGCCTACCGCTGCCTCGCCCGCCGCAACCTCATCCTGACCATCAACCTCGGCATGGACGACCTGGGGCAGATCGGCCCCGTCGGGGGCGCCGCCGACTGGCTCGCCCCCTTCGCCGCCCCGCCTCAGCAGCGCTACTGCCCTGCGGACGCAGGCGAGCGCGCCGCGCTTCTGGCGTGGTGCCGAAAATTGGCGCGCCACTACCGCAAGCCCGCCGCCCATGGCCGCGCGCACTGCTGGCTGGCGCTGCACGAACTGGTGCTGCAGGCGGCGGAGCGCATCCCCGCGCAGGCGGGGCAGTCCTCGGCGGATCTGCGCCCGCGCCTGGACCGCCTCCAGCCCGCCCTGGAACTCGTGCGATCCTCCCCGATCTCGCCGTCGCTGCGGGAGGCCGCCGCCGCATGCCGCCTCTCCGTCTCGCGCTTCTCGGAACTCTTCCGCCGCACGCTCGGCAAGAGCTACGGGCACTTCGCCCTGCGCGCGCGGCTGGACCAGTGCGCGGCCGACCTGCGCTCTGGCCAGTTCGTCCTCAAGGAGATCGCCACCCGCCACGGCTTCTGCGACGCCCCCTCCCTCTGCAATGCCTTCCGCCGCGTCTTCAAATGCACCCCTGGCGAGTTCGCCGCGGGCCTCCGCCACGAGTAGCCTACTTCTTCTCCGCCTTCCGCGGCGCCAGGAAGTAGGTCTGGTGCTCGTAATAGTCGTAGGTCACCTCGCGGGTCACCGCCACCGAGGTGTGCTCGTGCTGCTCGGCGAGATACGCGCGGGTGCGCCCCTGCGAATCCTGGAACGCCCCCTCGCGGCTCTTCACCCGTGTCACAGGCATCTGCTCGGTGAAGGAGTGCTTCTCCACCCGCTCGAACTTCGCGTGGTAAAGTACCAGCGAGGCGCCGAGCTTGCGCCCGAACTCCAGCGCCTGCACCCGAGGCGCCCACGGCGCCACGAAGGCCGAGGTGCCGACCAGCACATAGCCCTTGTCGAGCCACGCCTTCACCTCGTCCGTCGACTGGATCTCCTGAGCCTTCGGATCCTCGCCGCAGGGCTCGAACAACTTGGCGTTCTCCACCTCGGGCAAGTAGAACTTCTGATAGAGATTCGCCTCGCCGCAGCAGGACGCCGCCAGCACCCCCAACATCACCATTGCACAAAACAGCAGACCCTTCATCGACTTTCCGCTCCTCTTCGGCGTCCATCCCCCGTCCCTGACAACAATATAACCGCTCTTTCCCGCGTTTCACGAAAAAACGTCCCACCTTCAACCCCTCGCTTCGCCATGCCCACCCACACCCCAGACGAATGGGCGCAGCTATTCCTCGCCCACCAGCCACGGCTGCTCAACGTAGCCCGACGCCATCTCCCCCCCGCCCTCGCCGCGCGGCTGTCGCCCGAGGACATCGTCCAGGACACCCTCGCCGACGCCTGCCAGAAACTCGACTTCTTCGAGCAACGCCCCGAAGTCCCTCTCTACTGCAAACTGCGCTTCCTGGTCTTGCAGCAGATCACCTCCATGGCGCGCTACCACCTCCAGAGCCAGAAGCGCGACGCCGGCAAGGAAATCGCCGTCGCGGAGGGGAACCAGTCCACCGCGCGCCTCAACTGGAACGCATTCGCCGACACCGCCACTGGCCAGTTCACCCGCCTCGCCCGCGAAGACCGCCACGCCCTCCTCCACCAGGCCATCGACGCCCTCTCCGAGACCGACCGCCAGATCATCGAACTGCGCGTCTTCGACGGCATGTCCAACTCCGAATGCGCCGAAGCCATCGGCATCGAACAGAAGGCCGCCAGCATCCGCTATGTCCGCGCCCTCCAGCGCCTGCGCCAACTCCTCACGCAATACTCTGAGTTCCGCCCATGAGCGATTCCCCCTCCGTCGAAGAACTCGTCGAGCAATACACCGACCTCTGCCAGAAGGGCAATCCCCCCGCCCCCGAAAAGTTCGCCGCCCTGCACCCCGAACACGCCGAGGAATTGCTGGAACTGCTCCCACTCGTCGCGTCTTTAGGCGACGCCACCCGCACCGTCGCCGACGCGCCCGACGGCGGCGACGCCTCCGCAACCATCCCCGAACTCCCGGGCACCGACTTCCGCCTCGTGCGCAAACTCGGCCAGGGCGGCATGGGAATGGTCTTCGAGGCCGTCCAGGTCTCCCTCGACCGCCGCTGCGCCGTCAAACTCCTCTCCCCGCGCCTGCTCCAGGACGAGGCGCAGCGCCGCCAGTTCGAGCAGGAGAGCCGCGTCATCGCGCGCCTCCACCACCCCAACATCGTCAAGGTGTTCAGCGCGGGCAGCACCCGCGACCAATGCTATTATGCGATGGAACTCATCGACGGACAGGGGCTCGACCAGTGCGCCGTCGGCGACGTGGGAACCATCGCCCGCATCGGCCTCCAGGCCGCCCGCGCCCTCGCATACGCCCACAATTGCGGCATCATGCACCGCGACATCAAGCCTGCGAACATCCTCCTCGACCAGGCGGGCGACGTCCACATCAGCGACTTCGGCCTCGCCTTCCTCCTCGAGAACGACGGCGGCTTCGTCGAGGAGGGCCGCACCCGCAACGGCACCATCCGCTACATGTCCCCCGAACGCCTCTCCCAGGGCCTCAACACCTTCGCCGCCGACCAGTACGCCCTCGGCGCCACCCTCTACGAACTCGCGACGCAGACGCCGCTCCTCGCCGCGCGCACGCAGCGGGAGATGATCCGCCGCATCTGCGAGGGGCCCAGCCCGAGGATGCAATGCCGCGAGACCGACTTCGCCGCCATCGTCAACAAGAGCCTCTCCTTCCGCCCCGAAGACCGCTACGCCAGCCTCGACGAAATGGCCGAGGATCTCGCGCATTTCCTGCGCCACGAGCCCGTCCGCGCCGCGGCGCCCTCCCTCCCGCGCCGCCTCTGGCTC
>JAEEXV010000381.1 GCA_016287975.1 Lentisphaeria bacterium
GGGCCAGGCCCCAATGAGCCCCGCCGTCGTGTGCCGCCGTATTCTCACTCCTGGATCACCGGGCTTTCGATGGCGGCGACATCCGCGGCGGCGATGGCGCGGCCATCGGCGAGATGCAGGGTGCGGCTGTCGGGCGAGATGGCGGCCAACCGCCCAGTGCTCCATTGATAGGCGCCGCCCGCCTTCTTCGCATCTGGCACAAAGTGGAGCAGTTGCACAGGCGGCTGCTCGGCCAGATGCGCGTGCAGTTGGCGCAGCCGCCCGTCAAGGCATTCCCGCGCTGCCTCGGAGAGTTCCTGGCGCGGCTCGGTTGTCCGCGCCGTCTCCGCGATGACGGCCTCGTACCCAGTCAGGGCGGCGAATGGCGCGAACTGCGCCGCCCGCCGCTCCAGCGGCAATGGCGGATGGCGCGGCGAAGTATGATGCGGCAGCGCCAGCATGTCCCCGTATGGGAAAGCCGATTCCTGGGCGTTCATGCGCGATGCCCCCCGATCTGGCAGTTGCGCTCGCGCGCGGTCGCGCCCTCCTCCAGATCCATGCCAAGCAGCAGCGCATTGCCGCCCAGCCGTCCGCGGATCGCGAGAATCGCCTCCTGGCGGCGGCGTTCCCGCTCCGCCTCCACCGTCCGCCGACACACCGAGGGCTCCGCGTCAAAGGCGAGTCCCAACTGCACTGGACGCCGCCGATAGACCGCCTCGTCGCAGACCTGCCCCGCCTCCACGTTCACGCGCCGAATCAGCAGTCCAGGCGCCGCCAGCCCGTCGAAAAGCCGCGTGAGCGCGGCGAGGAGCACGCAGCCCGACGCGGTCGGAGCCTCCATCCGCAGGGCGCCATGCGCAGGGCGCGGCGCCAGCCGCCCATAGTGGTCGACCACCAGCGCCTCCACGCCAGGCCGCGCCGCGCCGCCCGCCAGATTCGCGGTGTCATATCCGAGGCAGAGCCCGACCTCCCGCGCCACCAGACGCCGTGCCGTCAGTTCCAGCGCCAGCGCGACCGCCATCTCCCGCACAACCAAGCGCCCCTCCGCAAAGGCGTACGGACGCGGCAGCACCTGTCCGATGCTCACGCTCTTGGCGCGCGGACGATACGCCTTGATCGCCGCCAGCGTACACGGCTCCCATCCCCAGGCGTGGTCGATCAGCAGCTCCGCATTGACGCCGAAGAGCCGATACAGCGATTCCTCATGCGTCAGCGACATCCGCGCCACATCCCCCATCGTCCGCATCCCGCGCGCCTCCAGACGCGCGGCATACCCCACCCCCACCCGCCAGAAGTCCGTCAGCGGACGATGCCCCCAGAGCCGCCGCCGATACTCCGCCTCGTCCAGTTCCGCGACGCGCACGCCGTCCGCGTCGGCGGGGCTGTGCTTCGCCACGATGTCCATCGCGACCTTGGCGAGATAGAGGTTCGTCCCGATGCCCGCGGTCGCGGTGATGCCAGTCTCGCGCAGCACCGCGCGCACCAGCTCCGCCGTCAACTGGCGCGCCGTCATCCCGTAGAGCGCCAGATAGCGCGTCGCGTCCACGAACACCTCGTCGACGGAATAGACGTGGATGTCCTCCGCCGCGATGCGCCGCAGGTAGATGCCGTAGATGGCCGCGCTGACCTCCAGATAGCGCGACATCCGCGGCGTCGCCGTGATGTAGCCCGCCTCCAGCGACGGATCCGACGCCAGCTCCACCGCATTCCACGAGCGGCCGCGGAAGCGCCGCCCTGGCGCGCGTCGCAGCCGCGCCGCATTGATCTCGCGCATCTTCTCCACCACCTCGAAGAGGCGCGGACGCCCTGGCACCCCCAGCGCCTTCAGCGGCGGCGACACCGCCAGGCAGATCGTCCGCTCCGTCCGGCTCGCGTCCGCCACCACCAGATTCGTCGCCAGCGGATCCAGCCCGCGGTCGACGCACTCCGCCGAGGCGTAGAACGACTTCAGGTCAATTGCAATGTAGCTCCGACTTTCCATGCGCGGCATCCCCTGTCATGCCGCTCAATGTAATGCCATTCCCACGATTGTCAAATAAAAATGGCGAATATTTATTTGTCATTTTATACAGAATGCAGAATTTTATTCGCCACAAATAAAAAAACAAGCGCACCCTCCTTGAAAACAAAATGGCCAGCAAGGATAGCCCCTGCTGGCCTACACGCAAAGACAAGCCCCCCTCCCGTCGTCTCCGCCTACTGCTTCGCCTCTTCCTTGTCCTTGCGGACCATTCCGTCGTCGGAGAAGTCGTCGTGCTTGGCGGCGAGGCGCTGGAAGAGGCGGCGCAGGTCGCGTGTGCCGCCCCAGGTGAACCAGACGGTGGAGATGACGGCGACGACAAACGGGACAATCAACTGGGTGATGCCGAAGTGGATGGCCCACCACTTCTCGGGCCAGCCGTAGATGCCGTTCTCGCCGCGCCCGTAGATGGCGTTCGCGATGATGACGCCGATGAAGAGGATGCCGAAGGACCAGATGAACGACCAGACGAAGACGGCGTAGGCGAGGATGCGGTCGCCCTTGGTGTAGTTCCCGTCGATGCCGATGATCTTCTTGAAGACCGTATTGAGCGACCACTCGATCTTCTCGACGGGCTTGCCGTCGCTGTAGGCGCCGCGGTGCAGCAGTTTTTCCAGGTTGAAGGGCTTGCGGCAGGTCAGCAGCGAGACGATCACGTAGAGCGAGACCGAGAGGATGATGGAGAGGAAACTCAGTTCCTGCGAGTTGATCGGGAACTTCTTGGAGTTCATCTCCCACACGATGATCGGGTTGAACGGACGCGAGACATTGTGCAGGAAGCGGCCGATCGGCTCGACCAGGTTGTGCCGTTCCAGCCACGGATAGAGCGACTTCGCCCAGGTGTTCTGCATCAGCATGCCCGACACCGCCAGCGAGGAACCGCCGATCAGCGCCGAGAAGGCCGCCGCGGGCGTGCCGCGACGCCAGTAGAGGCCCAGCACGATGCACGGACCCGCGCCGCCCGTCCAGATGGCGCCGGTGATGCTGAAGAACATCAGGATGTAGTCCATCTGCGAGAAGAAGAAGGAGAAGAAGAAGGCGAAGATCGCCACCGCCGCGATGCAGATGCGCAGCAGGTTGATCTGCTGCTTCGCCGAGGAGAAGGGCTTTCCGCGGATCGGCAGGATGATGTCCTGCACCAGGATGCTGCCCCACGAGTGCAGGTAGGTCGTGTCGGTCGAGATCATCAGGAACAGCATGATCGCGCAGAGCGCGCCCGTGATGCCGATCGGCAGGAGGTCGCGCAGCGCCACCGGCACCAGCATCTGCGTGTAGATGGTGCTCATGTAGGTCGCCTTGCCCTTGTCCACCGTGCCCGCCGCAATCGCCGCCGCCGCGCTGTACTGCTCGCTCGACAGGTGCCCGTCGGTCACCACGAACCGCGCCGACTTCGGGAAGCCATCGCGGTGTCTGCGCTTGTCCTCGAGATCCTTCTTCGCGCGTTCCGCCTCCCTCTTCGCGATCTCCACATTCTCCTTTTCGAGGAGCGCCTGCAGATGCGGGGTGACGGTGCCGTCCTTGACCAGCGCGTCGATGTCCTGCCGCACCACGGCATACTGCTCGCCGACCAGGAACTCGGCCGCGGTCTTCTGCGTCAACTGGGCGCGGACCTTGTCGGCGTCCTTCTTGAAGTTCACGTGATGCAGGAAGGTGAACGCGGCGACCGCCAGCAGGATGTACATCATCGTGCAGAAGCCGGCGCGCCAGGTGCCCAGAAGGCCGCCCATCTTCTGCTCGTGGGCGTTCAGGGCCGCCGCCTGGTAGCCCTGGCTGCCGCTCCAGCTCATGCGGTTGAAGACGCTGGAGAAGATGCCGACGCAGATGTAGAAAAGGTTGAAGTCGCGCAGATAGGTGATGTCATACGGGTTGATCATGCTCTCGCCGTAGTCGCGGTTCTGCAGGGACGGAATGATCTCGGAGTTCCAGCCCATGCGGTAGATGATGTAGATGACGATGATGGCGTAGAGCGGGTAGGAGACCAGCCCCTGGACGCAGTCGGTGACCATGATGGTCACCTGCCCGCCCATGGTGATGATCCAGATCGCGATGCCCAGGAAGAGCAGCATCAGCGCGCCGAAGGTCGGAATGGTCAGGCTGCCCAGGTGGAGGTAGTGCGGCAGGTCGAGGAAGTAGATGATCGCGCGCGCGCCCACCGCGGGGAAGATCGCGTAGTTCACGATGCCCGAGATGCTCTGCACGATCGCCGCGAAGATGCGGAACGAGCGGTTGTAGCGCATCTCCATGAACTGCCCCATCGTCATCGCCTTCGTCTCGCGGAAACGATAGGTGCAGTAGCCTGTCAGGCTGAACAGCAGCCCCAGCGGCATCGTCAGCGACGACCAGAAACTAAACGCGAAGCCGCTCTTGTAGTACTGCTCCCACGTCGCCACCAGCGAAATCAGCCCCATCGACGCCTCCGCGCCCGCCACGCACGTCACATACCGTCCCGCGACGCGCCCCGCCGCCAAAAAGTCCGCGACGGTCTTGACATACTTCTGCGACTTGAGGCCGATGACAATGACGGTCACCAGCGGAACCACGACGATAAACCAGTCTAGCCAATGCATGATGTGGAGAACTCGATGAATGGTGAACGGGAACAGACGCGCCCGCCAAAACGACGGGCCAAACGGTAATTCAACTACTGTAGCCCGCCACCCCGATTTTGCAAGGCACGAACCGATTTTTTCCATCCGCCCGACCGGGACTTCGGACGGGACGCCGATTGGGACTTCGGACTTCGGACTTTGGACGGGACGCTGGAGTTCGGACTTTGGACGGGACGCCGATTGGGACTGAGGCTGCCGGCCACGATGGCCTGCTGCCGGGCCCACGTGCGCCGCAAAATCTTCGACGCGCAGGAGAACCACCCCGGCCTGGCCGCCGAGGCCCTGGCCCTGGCCCGCCGCCTCTACGGGCACGAGCGCGCCGCGAAGGAGGCCGCGGCGAAAAGGGGCACGGAGACGGCGCTCGTCAAGGAGCGCCGCCGCGTCCGCCGGCTCTTCGTCGGCGGCTAGGAGGGCGGGAGGAACATGGCCGTCCTGGCCAGTTTCGCCGCCACCTGCAAATGGAACGGCGTCGACTTCGAGAAGTGGCTCGCCGACATCCCCTCCCCAGGCTCAACACCTGCCCGTCCTCACAGGTGGAGACGCTCCTCCCGCATGACTGGAAGCAGGCACGGGAAGACGCCGCGTCCGCCCAGGCGAAGTGACCTCCCCGTCCGGCCCGCGCCCGCCCCGGGCGGCGGACGCGGGCATCCCCGCCCGCGAACTGGTGTCAAGGCCCTGGCGCACCGTGGAACGGGCCGGGCAGGGCGCCCCCTGTCGTCTGCAGGAATATGAATCCGCTCTGGGGGGGCGCCGCCCGGCCGCGCAGTGTGTCGACATAGTCGGCATAGTCAGTTTTGTCGGCATGGTCGGCATAGTCAGTTTTGTCGGCATGCTCGGCATGGTCGGCATGGGCAGTGTCGGCATGCTCGGCATCAGCCGACACCAGAATGCGTGGGCTGTGCGGTCGCGAACGAATCCGAAAACGTTCCAGTTATCAAATATTACTTATGTTCTGATTCCAAGAAAAATCGGTGGACAACCTTCTCTCCTTCTTTGATTTCTATTTCATTCCTTTTTAACGGTAGCCAAGTAATCGTCTCCATGGACATAATCGTGGGGTCGGTATAATAATCAATTTGGAGCGATTTTTGAAATCCCAACCAAGGATTATAATAAATCTTGCGAAATTTTATTTGATGGTCGTTAAGAACTGGATTTTCTTTAGATAAATGTCTCGAAATCTTTCTTCTTGTATTTTCGATTATCGCAAGGTTGCCTTTTGCAATCATCGGTGAAATGTATTCTGCTAAGACTACCCGAATCGAGAAATCAATTATTAGCACACTAACAACAAGAAAGAAGCACAATGTTAATAATTTGTTTTTTTTCATGAGCGTCAATGATTCCATTTTGCTGGAGAAACTTTTTTACACTCGCAACTATCCAATGATTTTCCTGTATAATCTACCAATACTATCACCGATTCTGGAGTCGGGTTGAGTTGATATTGCCTGGCTTTTTGACAATTCTGGATGCCATGCTTTTGGGCAATATAGAACTCAAAAATACTGCAGTCAATGTCAGCAAACAGAGCACACAGATCCCAATCCTGGCAGGTGTCAAAACGATGGGAAAAGTCAAGCCAAACAGCCATCAGGCATTGCCTGTAGGTTGCGACTTCAACAGTTATATCCTTCGGAGAAGACATTTTTCTTCGCAAGCATTTTGAGAGATGGTAGAGACCATCACTCCACGTTGGTATGTTTTTTCCCATCGACTCGATTGTCTATTCGTTCAAAGAGCACGTCCCAGTAATGACGGAAGCGGTCGTCATTGCGGACATCCATCTCACGCATAATCACTTCCCTCGCTTCCTGTTGAAAGTCTACCTCTGCGGACAGGCGCTCCAATAGCTTGGACGGGGTTTCACTCCACCACTCGGGGGACAAAGACATCTTTTCATGTATGTCCTTTTCTGATAAAAATAACTTGAATAAAGTAAAAAACCAGGCAGCGGAAACATAGGTCAGCGGCTGACGCAGTTTGTTTTCAAGAACAGCATCACCTCCATAGCCAAAATACACTCGCTCATTCATATAAAAAAATAAAGCGTCTACAGAAGATATGTGAATTGCAATTGGATAACCATGTTTTTCCAGAGTTTTATAATCTATTGTATAATTCTCAAGAAAAGTAGACAACTTCAACAAAAGGATGTCCTTTACACTTTGAAGCATCCCATCCGCCATGGCTTCCTGATGAAAGAAATTGAGCCACTCGATCAAATCCGAATAAAGTTCTCCCGCTTCCCCGTGTTCATTCTTGGATTCCATTTCTGCACGCTGCAAAAGGACCGGGATGAAATAGGCGCATTCCTCATACGTCCCGGCAGGTATAAAGGCTTGGAAAATACAGATAAAATCTGTTATTGTCAAATCCTTGTCGTCTTTGATGATAATGGAATGCAATTCCTCAAATGAAAAGTCATCGTCAGGATTGCTGAATCCCTGTGGGCGTGGATAGGAAACTGGAAGAGAAATTATTGCCATCTTGATTTATGGGGTAGGGGCACGTAACAATAAATCCAGATATTTCAAAGTAATAGCACCTGAAACTGTTTCGCCAACAGAACCTTCAAATGGGCAAATGCCAAATAGTAAAGTTAAAATACCAAAGCCAATAACTGGAGTTAAGTATTCCCATTGAATCGAGGATTGATTTGTATCCCATTGAATTATAGGTGCGTCAATTGGAACTTTTTCTAATTTTGGCTTTTCGATAAAAAGTGGAATTTCTGAATCTGGTATTTTATCTCTGCATTTTTTCAGCATCATTTCAATACACTTGTAGACATGATTAGCACTTATCTCTACTTGCACAATGTGATTATTATACTTGATGGGATTTTTAACTTTATAATTATGCCAATCCTTTCGTGCTTCATCATGTCTTTCATTGTAGTGTCTAATCCATTGCTTTGTCTTTTCCAGCAGGACTTCGCAACAATCTTCTGATTCGCATTTCTTTGTTCCATGCGTTGCTGGATTTCGCGTTAATCCAAGCAAGTCATACGAATTAATCATTTCATTGGCTGCACATTTATATAAATAGCCATCGCCAGATTCTCGTATTTTGTCCCGGTTGATCCATCGCCCCAATTCCGAACAGTAGAATCGGTATCCGTAGTAGCACAGGCCGGTGTGGGAATCGTACGGCTTGGTGGAGAACTGGTGTGGGAAGTCAAGGCCGTCGTGGGCGATGACGTTGCCGAATGGGTCGTAGTCGTAGGCGGCGACGGTGGCGCCGCTTGCGTCCTTGCAGGCGATGACGTTGCCGTTGCCGTCGTAGACGGGGAGGCGGTCGCCGTCGGGGTCGCGCACGAGGAGGAGGCCGCCCACTCCGCCGGCGCCCTGCAGGGAGCCGGAGAGGTCCTCGCCCCAGACGAAGGTGCGCGACGGGGCGCCGTCGGCGTATTCGGCGACGACGTTCCAGTCCTGGTAGATGTGGCGGCGGCGGGAGAGGCGCGTCCACTCCCCTCCGACCTTGCGCCACTCCTCGGTGGCGACGCGGCGCCCCATGAAGTCGTAGTCGAAGCGGGTGCGGGTGTCGGCGTCCTCGACGGAGACCAGTTGGTTCAGGGCGTCGTAGGAATAGGCGCGAATCCCGTCGGAGAGGAGGTTGCCGTCGGCGTCGTAGGTGAACGGCGTCGAGGCGACGGAGGTGTACTGGTTGAGTGCGTTGGCGGTGTATATGCGGGCGGCGCCATTGTCTTCCGATGCGGTGCGGTTGCCCGCCAGGTCGTAGGCGTAGGAGTGCACGGAGACGGGGGCATCCCCCTGCGAAAGCGTACCGTTGGTCACCTGGCCGAAATGGTCGTAGGCGTAGTTCCACACGCGCCCGCCCGGCAGGCGGGCGGCTGTGCGCCGCCCGTCGCGGTCGAGCGTGTAGCCGTATCCGCCGACAGCCGCGAGGTCGCCGAAGCGGTTGTACGAGCGCGGCGCCTCGTGGACGACGGCGCCGTTCCGGCGGGCGGTCACGCCCGCCAGTCTGTCGCTTCCCGGCAGGCGGCGGTAGTCGAAACTCCACTTGCCGCAGGAGACGCGCTCCAGGAGGCCGGTGCGGGGGGACCAGGCGTAGCGGACCTGCGTCCCGGCGAGGGAGTATCCGGCAAACCGCCGCCAGCCGTCGTAGTGGCGGGCGAGTTCCGTGCCGGGCAGGTCTGAGAAGCACTCGGAGACGACGTTCCCGTATTCGTCGTGGCCGAAGCACTGCCAGTTTTTCCCGTCGCAGGCGCGCAGCAGCAGTCCGCGCGGGTCGTAGGCGAACTCCCAGTAGATGCCCGCCCCCTGGATGGCGGCGAGGCGGTTCAGCCTGTCATAGGTGCCGCGCACCGTCTGCCCCCGGGCGTTGGTGTACGCTGCGAGGCGCCCGTCGCCGCGCCAGGCGTATTCCTCCACGGCGCCGTCCGGGTAGATCCGGCTGCTCAGGCGCCCTTGGCAGTCGTACTCGAAGGAGACCGTGTCGGGCAACCCTGCGGCGCGGAAGGTGGAGAGGGCGGTCAGCCGCCCCTGGAGGTCGTAGGCGCGGGCCTGCGGCAGGACGTCCCCCGCGACCGACGTGACATGCCCCAATGCGTCGTAGGCGTATTGGACGCGCCGGTCTTCGGGCGTCGTCTCCGTGAGTCTGCGGTTCAGCGCGTCGTAGGTGTACGAGACGGTGCGGCTTTCGCCGTCCGCTTCCTGGGTGTCGGAGAGGACGTTGCCGTTGGCGTCCAGCGTCCGGCGGACGGACTGCGCGACGCCGTTCTCAACGCGGTCGTGGCCGACGGCGCGGTTGAACTCGTCGTACGCATAGACGACCTCGCCCGTAGACGCGCTCCAGAACGATTCCAGACGCCCGTTGCGGTAGATCCGCACCGAGGGCACCCCGTTTTCGCGCAGCTCCTCCCGCACCACGCCGCCGCCCTCGCAGGACCGCGCCGTCTCCGTGACGGCGCCCGCGTCGAAGTCGCGCCGCCTCATGCCGCCGCGCCAGACCCGCGTCTCGTGCTGCAGCGCCGCCGCGCCGCGGAAGAAGGCATCCTCCCGCTCGTAGGCATAGACCCCGCCGCCGGCGTCCGTGGCCGTGCCCTGCGCGAACTCCGAAAGGACGCCGTTGGCCCGCTGCCGCAGCAGGGCTCCGGTGGAGGAACTGTATTCAAACCGGGTGACGTTCCCGCAACTGTCGCGCATGGCGGTGCGCCGCCCGAATGCGTCATATTCGGTCTCGCGCACATAGCCGTCCGGGAACTCCTCCCGGCGCACCTCGCCGTCGAAGCCCGTGACGGTGCGGCTCCATTCCGCCGCAGTCGCGTATTCGGTCGAAACCAGTTCGTTGCCGACGACTTCGTAGGCGCACCACTTCTGGACGGCGCCGTTTACGAGGGCGCGCTTCAGCCGCCCGTCCAGGAAATACTCGTTCCGGAACACATTGCCGAGGGCGTCGGTGCGGGCATCCCAGCAGGCGCCCTGCGTGTATGCAGTCACATTGCCGTTGGCGTCGGTTTCAGAAAGCAGCACATTGTCATCGCTGTATGCGGAGGCGGTTGCCAGCGTTCCGCCATTGCGGCCGGTGACGGTGGCGGAGACCATGTTGCCGTATGCGTCGTAATGGTAGAAGGTCCGGACCCCGTCCGACAGCGAGAGGATGCGTTCGTCCCAGACGCCGAATGCCTCGACCTGCGTGCTTCCGTCTTGCCATGTCGTCCTCACATGACGAAACGGCACCGCGCTGGTGTAGGTTCCGTCCTGGATCTGCTCCGTCCAATATTCGTAGGTTGTGGTGTTCCCGTCCACGTCCGTCTTCGTCAGCGGCCGTCCGTCCCCCCCGATGGTCTGGTCATAGCCCTCCGCCAGGACTTCGGCGCCTCCCGCAAGGTCGTGGCGGCGATAGGATTCGACCGAACCGAACTGGTTCTTCACCTCCAGTTCCCGCATGACCGGCGTGCCGTTGAACTTCCGCACTGTCGTCTTGCGCGTGAGCTGGATCTGCCGCCAGGGATTCTCCTCGGTGCGGGAGGTGTACTCGTAACTGAACTCCTCGGAGGTGCCGTCCGCATGCTCCCGCCTGGTCTCGCGCCGCACAGTTTCCCCGCAGTCGAAGTCAAAGTACTCCTGGAACCAGGTCGTCTCGACGCGGTTGCCCGCATTGTTCCACGCCGCCCCGGGCTCGACGGCGGTGATGACGCGCTCGTGGTCGGAGAAGAACTGCCGGTACTGGCGCGCCGTCTCATGCCCGCAGATGACAGTTATCTTGGTCCGCCAGCGCGGCTTGTCCGGCGCGTCGGCGCTTTCGTCCGTCTCCAGCCGGGTGTAGCCGTATGTGGTCACCTGGCATTGGCTTTCCGGCGCGGATGCAGCGGCGTCGCCGAAGGGCGAGATTTTTCTGGACAGGCGTCCGTCGCCGTCGTATTCATACCGCGTCCAGCATCCGTCGAAATCGACTTTCTCCGCCAGCTTTCCGTATCCGTTGTCCGTGAGGGCGGTGTAGTATTCGTAGGTCGCCATGCGCTGCGCCGCCGTCCCGTAGTCCCGGTATCGCGCCACCACCTTGTCCCCGAAGTCGAAATGCTGCCACAGTTCATGGCGCACCGCCGTCACCATGCCCTGGCTCAGGCTGCGCGTCACGGGGACGGTCTTCAGATAGGGCGTGGAATCAGGCATTCGGCGCCTCCTGGGCTAGCGTTCCGCCCCATGACACCGGGACCTGTGCTCGGAGGTCGGCGGAGCAGCCGCGGAATGCGTTCGCCGTGTCGCTCCAGACAATGCCGGTGTCGTTCCAGAGCAAGTCGGCGGGAACCGTGCCGGTCAGGCTGGAGCAGTTGAGGAAGAGTTCGAGCGCGCGGATGCGGCGGCAGAGGAATCCGCTGGACGGCAGGAGCCCCGCGATGTCGGCCCGCAGCCGGGAGCAGTTCTGGAAGATGTAGCGGTAGCCCTGGACGCTCGTGCAGTAGGCGGGGAGGGTGCCGTCGAAGATCTCCAGGCGGGTGCAGCGCTGGAAGAGGCGCTGCACGGTCTGGTTGCCGGTCAGGTTGTATCCGGCGAAGTAGAATCCCCGCGCGGAGACCAGGTTCGCGCAGTCCAGGAAGGCGCTGGTCCAGTTCGCCGCGGCCGTCATCGACTTGTCGCCGGTCTCCGTCATCATCAGGTGCAGCAGGCGGCTGGAGCCGTTCATGAAACTCGCGAGGTTCCGCACGCAGGAGGCCACAGGCGTGTCGTGGCCGAGGCAGTCATAGACCAGGTTGAAGGGAGTGCGGGTGTCCGCCGTGCTGTCCGGATACTTGGAGGTGCCGTCCGCGTTCTTCAGATCCGAGTAGTAGTGGCGGATGCCCCAGTAGTCCCTTCCCGTGATCTTGACATAGTAGGAGCCGGAAGCCGCGTAGGTGTGGCTGAACATGAAATGGGAATCGCACCAGTCGTCCTCATAGTCGCTGCTGTCGTGGAATCCGTCCCCGCGCGCCTCCGGCGTCTTCCCGTTCCGCATCAGGCTGCGCGTCCCGTCCCCCCAGTCCACCTCCACGTCGCTCGACTGCCAGTCGGCTTTTGCCAGCAGCACGAAGCGTTCGGTCATGCTCTTGGGGACCGCGCGTCCCCCGATGTAGCCCAGAGCGTTCCGGATCTGCTCCGCAGACGGATTCTCGATTGTCTGGTAGAGTTCCTGCAGTTTTTCCGGCATCGCGCCGACGGACTCATGGCGGAAGAGGATGTTGGCGGGCACGAATTGCGGGCAGTGACTGCCAATCGGATAACTTTGCGTGTGATCGTCCGTCTCGTCCGCATAGACCCGGAATGCGGTGAAGTCGGCGGCCTGTCCGCCGGTGGCCGCATCGGGTGCATCGCGGTCTGCGTTCACCGGCATGACGCCGGCCATGTTCCAGGGGAAGCGGAAGATCCGGTTTCCTCCTGCGTCGAAGCCGGACATCTCCGCGATCAGGCAGACCTGGCTTCTGCCGTCCACCGCCTCCAGAAAGGCAATGGTGCGGGCGTTGACTGTACAAGAGAGCGACGCCGTCGCTGCGGTGAAGGCGATCTCCGTGGTGGTGAACATGGGAGTCGTCGCGCCAGAGCGGTCCACGTCAAGGTCGAACTGCCAGGAGACGGCGGCGGAGAGGTCGACGGGAAGGCCATCCGCCCCAAGTGCAGTGAAAAGCAGCGGCATCCGGTCGCCGTATGCGATTTCCGGAATGGACTGCAAAGGCTCGCCCTCCGCGTCGACCGGCACATTCAGGGGTATGCTGTAGTAGATGTTCATTCCGACCTCCCTTTCTTTTCGCTGGCCTTCACCACCATGTCCCAGGCTGTCTCCTGCAGTGCGGCCAAGGCGTCCCCGACCTCTTCCTGCCGTTCGATCCTCAGCCAGAGATCCCGGCAGCGCAGCGCCAGGTTATGGTGCTCCTTGTCGTAGTGCCAGGCGGCGAGGATCAGCTGGCCGATGGCATTCGACTTGTTGATGTCCCGGTAACCCGGCTCCAGATCGTACAACTGCCGCGCCGCCGAGATGTGCTTGTGCGCACAGAATATGCAGGGCGTGTCCGGATTCTTGTTCAGTCCGATTGAATCGTCCGGATGGCTGTTCCTGCATCCGCATCCCATGGTCATTCCTCCCAGCGTGTCGTGTAAAGGTTTCGGCTGACCGGCGTGACCTTCACCTCACGGGCCTCCACGACCTCGCGGTCCTCGAAGCCCTCCCCGGTCTGCCGGGCATAGAAGCACCTTCCCTCGAAGAAGGCGCACTTGTAGGCCGGGCCTCCGTCCGCCTCCAGGTCGAAGACGCGGTCGCTGCCCAGGTCATAGATCCAGCTGCACACGGCCCCGTTGCAGCGCCCGGAGAGCAGCAGCCGGTGCGGGCGGTCCGCGTCGAACGACACCCGGAAGAGTTCCTCCATGGCATCGGATTCAAAGACCTTCTTCAGCGCGCCATCCGCAAGTTCAATGGTGAAGCGCCTTTCCCGCCCGCCATGCACCAGCATCTTGCGGTTGGCGAACCCGACGCATGCCGGCGCCTTCAGCACGGAGACAGCGCCGTCAATATACTGGTACAGCCGGAACAGCCGGTCCCCCTCCGCGCCGCCGGCGATGAAGGTGATGCGCCAATGCCCGTCCGCGAATTCGGCGGTCGGGGAGCATTCCGTGGCGTCCGCCGGGCGCTGCGTGGCCAGGCGCACCCATTCTCCGCCTTCCAGCCGGTGGATCTTCCAGTGTCCGTCCACCTTCCGGCAGCAGAGCGAAAGCGTCTCCTCCCCGTGCCTGGCGAAAAAGGGCATGTGCGTGTTATTCATCCTCGCAGCACTCCTCCGGGTCTTCGGGGCAGGGACAGGAGGTGCACTCCGGTTCCGGGTCGCTCACCTGCAGTTCCATGTAGCCGTCGTAACTGTAGTGGCTGACGAAAGTGTCGTCCAGGGCACTGGGCGTGGCGTCCCGTGTCCCGCCGCCGCTTCGCCGGGAAGGCGGGGATTCCGAAGCATCGTAGGAGACCAGCGTCCCGTCCGCCGCGATTTTCCCCTCTGCATACAGGAGGTTGGCTCCGACTTCGATCAGCCGCCACGTGCCACCCGGCTTCCCGATGCCTGCCGTCTTGTAAGGCGTCAGATCCCAGGTGGCGCGCGACGGCACGGTGGCATTCGTCACAAACGACGCCACGGTTCGGTATTTTGTGGTGCAATTGTCGTCTGGCATCAGTGTAAAAGACAAGGGAAAAAGCCAGATGGGCCTTTGGGAAACAGAATGTAACCTATGCATATTTTAACGCAAAACATGGAGTTGTCAAGCGTCACATGTTAATTCCCAACGCAGAAAAAACACTTTCCCAGGGGATGCCGGTCAATGTGCGGTTACTTTGTCAAGTGGCATTTTTCCGCGTTGTCGCGTCGGTTCATCAGCAGCAGCGCCGCCGCGATCAGGGCGAGGGCGGCGAAGAAGCGCCATTGGAAGCGTTCGCCGGTCGTCGTCCAGGCCAGCACCATCGCGATGGCGGCGGAGAGATAGCCGAAGGCGCCCAGCGAATCCGCGGGGACGGCCTGGAGCGCCTGGTTCCACCAGACGATGCCCAGCCCCGAGGCCAGGATCCCGATGAAGGCGACACCGCCCCAGACCGACCACGGCAGCGCGGGGAGGAGCGGCGTGCCGCGCAGCAGGCACACTGGCAGCAGCGCCAGGGCCGCGCCCGCCAGCATCACGAAGGTGACCGCGATGCTGTCGTAGCGGCTGGCATAGCGTCCGCTCAGCACGGTGAAGACGGCCCACGAGCAGCCCGAGACGAGCGCCATGAGGTCGCCCGCAAGGGTCGAGCCGCCCTGCGTATAGGCGTCCTGTCCTGGGCTGCGCAGCAGAATCAGCACCCCCGCGAAGCCCGCCGCCATGCCGACGAGTTTCCAGCGCCCAGGCAGGCGCCGCGTGAAGGCCGCCATGCAGAGCACGGTGAAGACAGGGGAGAGGTTGCACAGGAGGCTGCAGCGCGCGGCGGTCGTGTATTTCCCCGCATAGAGCTGCAGCCCGCCCTCGAGGATGTTGCCGAAGAGCACCAGCAGCAGCATCAGCGGGAAGTCGCCGCGGACGGCGCGCGCGGCCTCGCGCCAGCCGCCGTTGCGGCACAGCATCGGCGCCAGCGCCAGTGCGCCGAGCGCGAACTTGTACATCGCCATCAGATAGGGGTCGGCGGCCTCGCCGCCCGCGCCGAAGACGAAGCGGCCGACCGAATAGATGCACCCCCAGACCAGGGTCGCGGCCAGCCCCTTGAGCCAGCCACGGAGACGACTGTCCGCCTTCATGCCCGTCACTGCAGCCGTTCGCGGCAGCGCCGCAGCTCGGCCTCGCAGTCCCCGACCAGTTCGGAGATGATCTCGGCGACCGACTGCTCCTTCGTCACCAGCCCGACCGACTGCCCCGCCATCACCGAGCCGCGCACGACATCCCCCTCCACCGCCGCGCGCCTCAGGCCGCCGACCCAGAAATGCTCGACCGCCGCCTGCGCCTCGTCATGGCCAATCCGCCCCGAGTTCAGCATCGAGAGCAGCTGCAGCTGCAGCCGCTCGAACTCCAGCGTGCCCTCATTGCGCAGCGCGCGCACCGAGACCACATTCAGCGCCGGGTCAAACTGGCTCGTCGCCTGCGCGTCCCGCGCCGACGCCTTCAGCAGCGCCTGCTTGAACTCCGGATGCGCCGTGCACTCCTTCGCGACCGCGAAGCGCGTGCCGAACTGCACCCCCGCCGCCCCCAGCAGCAGCAGATGCGCCATCATCCGCCCCGTCGCGATCCCCCCGCCCACGAAGACCGGCACCTCGTCCCCGAAGCGGAAGAGCACCTGCTGCAGCAGCACCGTCAGCGCCACCGGTCCAATGTGCCCGCCGGATTCCGTCCCCTCCAGAATCAGCCCGTCCGCCCCCGCGTCGATCAGCCGCCGTGCGACGCTCTCGGTCGGCGCGAAGCACAGCACCTTCGCGCCGGTCGCCTTCGCGCGCGCGACGTCGCTGTCCTTCGGCAGCCCCCCCGCGAAGACCACCACCGGCACCGGATTCGCCTCCAGCACCGACAGCTGCTCGTGGAAGACCGGCGACAGCGTGATCAGGTTCACCCCGAACGGACGCTCCGTCACCGCGCGCGTCGCCGCGATGGTATTTTCCAGCATCTCCGGCGGCATGCTCCCCCCCCCCCGCGCCGCCAAGCCCCCCGCCGCCAGCCCCCCCGACCCCCGCCCCCGCGTGCGCACCCCCGTCATCGCCCCCCCCCGACTCGCCCCGCCCGCCCCCCACCCC
>JAEEXV010000382.1 GCA_016287975.1 Lentisphaeria bacterium
ACCCTGCGCGCGGCGGCGGCCTGCGGCGCGCAGACGCGCCTTCTGGCGGTGACGGGGGACGACGAGGACGGCGACTTCTTCCGCCAGGCGATGGCGGCGGCGGGCGTGGATACGGGGCATGTGCGGGGGCTGCCCGCGTTCGCGACCGACTGCTGCGTGGCGCTGGTGACGCCCGACGGCGAGCGCACGATGCTGCCGATGCTGGGGGCGGGCGCGCATGTGGACGCGGTGCCGTTCGGCGCGGAGGATTTGTCGGGAGGGGACTGGCTGCATTTCGAGGGGTATGCGACGCGGTATCCGCAGACGCTGGAGCGGCTGCAGGCGCTGGCGGACGCGCGGGATCTGGCGATGTCGCTGGATCTGGGGGCGGCGACGCTGGTGCGGGAATGCCGACCCGCGTTTGAGGATGCCATTTTCAGCCATCCACTGGAAGTGCTTTGCGGCAACCTCGACGAGGTGCGCGCCTACACTGGCGAGCAGGACGAGGAGGAGACGATCGCCCATTTCGGGGGCCTGGCGCGGTGCTGCGTGGTGCTGAAGGGCGCCAAGGGCGCGTCGTTGCTCACGGCGGAGAATGACCTGAGGAAGCTCCCGATTGGCGTGAGCGAGATCCGCGCTGACCGCAATGATGTCCCCGCGGCGCCGTTGCCGGGAAGACTCGTGGACACGGTGGGGGCGGGGGATTCATGGCTGGGGGCGTTCCTGGCGGAGGTGCTGGGCTCGGCGGATGTCGTCGAGGCGGCGGAGCGCGCATGCGCCTTCGCCGCGGGCGTGGTCTGCCGAAAGGGCGCGCAGATGCAGGATTGAAGGAGAAGACAACAATGATACGCAACGAGAAATGCTGGATCGCGGACGCGGGGCTGGCGCAGGTCGGCCGCCGCGAGATTGAGATGAGCGAGGTGGAGATGCCCGGGCTGATGGCGTGCCGCGAGAAGTACGGGCCGTCGCAGCCGCTGAAGGGCTTTCGGATTTCGGGCAGCCTGCACATGACCACGGAGACGGCGGTGCTGATCGAGACGCTGAAGGCGCTCGGCGCCGACGTGCGCTGGGCCTCCTGCAACATCTTCTCGACGCGCGACAGCGCCGCCGCCGCGATCGCCGCGACGGGCACGCCCGTCTTCGCGTGGAAGGGCGAGACGCTCAAGGACTACTGGGAATGCACGCTGCAGGCGCTCTCGTTCCCCGACGGCAAGGGCCCGAACATGATCGTCGACGACGGCGGGGACGCGACGCTGATGATGCACCTGGGCTACGCCGCCGAGGAGAATCCCTCGGCGCTGGAGTGCGACGCCTCGGCGCACGAGGACGAGCGCGAACTCAAGGCGCTCCTGAAGCGCCTGCTTGCGGAGCGCCCTGGCTTCTGGCATCGCGCCGTGCCCGAGTGCCGCGGGTGCTCGGAGGAGACGACGACGGGCGTCCACCGCCTCTACCAGCGCGAGGCGGCAGGCAAACTGCTCTTCCCCGCGGTCAACGTCAACGATTCGGTGACCAAGTCCAAGTTCGACAACACCTACGGCTGCCGTGAAAGCCTGGTGGACGGCATCAAGCGCGCGACCGACGTGATGGTCGCGGGCAAACTGTGCGTCGTCTGTGGCTACGGCGACGTCGGCAAGGGCTGCGCGCAGGCGCTGCGCGGCATGGGCGGGCGCGTCGTGGTGACGGAGGCAGACCCCATCTGCGCCCTGCAGGCGGCGATGGAGGGCTACCAGGTCGCGACGCTGGACGAAGTCGTGGGGCAGGGCGACCTCTTCGTCACCTGCACTGGCAACTGCGACATCATCACGCTGGAGGCGATGAAGCGGATGCGGGATTCGGCGATCGTCTGCAACATCGGGCACTTCGACGACGAGATCCAGGTCTCGGAACTGCAGGCGTGCCCTGGCGTCGTCTGCGAACCCGTCAAGCCGCAGGTGGACAAGTACCGCTTCCCCGACGGGCACTGCATCATCCTGCTGGCGGCGGGCCGCCTGGTGAACCTGGGCTGCGCGACAGGCCATCCGTCGTTCGTGATGAGCTGCTCGTTCGCGAACCAGGTGCTGGCGCAGATCAAACTGGCGACCGAGACGCTGCCGACAGCCGTCTATCGGCTGCCGAAGGAACTGGACGAGGAGGTGGCGCGGCTGCATCTGGGCAAGCTCGGCGTGCATCTGACCACGCTGACCCAGAAGCAGGCCGACTACATCGGCGTCCCCGTGAACGGCCCCTACAAGCCAGACTACTACCGCTACTGACGCCATGGAGCAGGGCTGGATCGATCCAGAGTGGCGCGCGCGCCTGGAGGAAAAGGGGCTGGCGACGCTCGCGGCGGCGCTCGCCTTCGACGCAGGCGACTGCCTCTCGCGCCACCCGCGCCGCGGCCGCACCACCCGCGTAGTGCTGGCGGACGGCACGGCGGTCTTCGTCAAGACCGACAACTTCACCTATTTCAAGCAGGTCTGCAAGGACCTGTGGCATTTCCGCAGGCCGACGCCGAACTCGGTCAAGGAGCGCGCGGCCTACGAGTGGCTCGCCGCGCGCGGCTTCACGGTGCCTCGGGTCGTGGCGTGGTGGCGGCGGACGACGCTGGGCTATCCAGGCCCCGCGGCGATGGTCACGCTGCCAGTCCCTGGGCGTCCGCTGGATGTCTTGGTGAAGGAGCGCGGGGCGGATGCGTGCGCGGCGGAGATTGCCGCGGTCGAGGCGGTGTGGCGGCGGATGCTGGAGGCGGGGTGCGACTGGCCCGACCACAAGCCCGAGCATTTCTTCGTGACGCCAGGACTCCAGGTCGGGATGATCGACCTGGAGCGCTTCCAGGCCCTGCCGCGGCCGATGCCCGAGGCGGAGGTCGCGGCGCGCCTCGCGCATTTCCGAAGCATGGCGGTGAACGGCACGCGGAAGTGAGGTCGCCATGGGGATCTTCAAGCTGCATTCGGAATACCAGCCATCGGGCGACCAGCCGCAGGCGATCGCGGCGCTGACGGCGGCGATCCGCGACCGCGACGCGCGCTACTCGACCTTGCAGGGCGTGACGGGGTCAGGCAAGACCTTCACGATGGCGAACATCATCGCGGAACTGGAGCGTCCGACGCTGGTGATCTCGCACAACAAGACGCTGGCGGCGCAGCTCTACAGCGAACTCAAGGGCTTCTTCCCCGAGAACGCGGTCGAATATTTCGTGAGCTACTACGACTACTACCAGCCGGAGGCCTACATCCCCGCGACCGACACCTATATCGCGAAGGATTCGGCCATCAACGACGAACTGGAGCGGCTGCGCCTGGCGACGGCGGGCGCCCTCCTGGAACGGCGCGACGTCATCGTGGTCAGTTCGGTCTCGTGCCTCTACAGCATGGGCGACCCCGAGGACTTCGCGTCGCTGGAGGCGAACATCGTGATCGACCAGGGGCTGTCGCGCGACGACCTGCTGCGGCAGCTGGTCGCGATGCAGTACACCCGCAACGACCTGGCGCCTTCGCGCGGGCAGTTCCGCGCGGCGGGGGACACCATCGAGGTCTATCTCTCCCATCGCGAGGACTATCTGCAGATCGAGTTCTGGGGGGACCGCATCGACCGCATGACGCGCCGCAACGCGATGAGCCACACGGTGGTCGAGGAGGTGCAGCACGCGACCATCTTCCCGTGCAAGTTGTTCGTGATGCCGCAGGAGCGGATCCAGCGGGCGATCGAGGCCATCAACGCGGAACTCAAGGTGCAGGTGGAGAAGTTCGAGCGGGCGAATCGGCTGGTCGAGGCGCAGCGCATCCACGAGCGCACGAAATACGACATGCAGATGCTCTCGGAGATCGGCTACTGCAACGGCATCGAGAACTACTCGCTGCATCTGTCTGGGCGCGCGCCTGGCAGCCGCCCGTTCACGCTGGTCGACTACTTCCCCAAGGAGTATCTCACCATCATCGACGAATCGCACGCGACCCTGCCGCAGATCCACGCGATGCAGCACGGCGACCACAACCGCAAGGCGACGCTGGTCGAGAACGGCTTTCGGCTGCCCTCGGCCCTCGACAACCGCCCGCTGACCTACGAGGAGTTCTCGGCGCTGCAGAAGAACGTGCTCTTCGTCTCGGCGACGCCAGGCCCCTTCGAACTCGACCACACGAAGCCCGTGCAGCAGGTGATCCGCCCGACGGGGCTGCTCGACCCCTCCGTGGAGATCAGACCGCTGGAGGGGCAGGTGGACGACGCGATCGAGGAGATACGGCGCATGGCGGAGAAGCACGAGCGGGTGCTGGTGACGACGCTCACCAAGCGCATGGCCGAGGATCTCTCGGAGTATCTGCGCAAGGTCGGGTTGCGCAGCCGCTATCTGCATTCCGACCTGGACGCCATCGAGCGCGTCGACATCATCCGCTCGCTGCGCTCAGGCGAGTTCGACTGCCTCGTCGG
The DNA here is from genome assembly GCA_016287975.1 of Lentisphaeria bacterium. The sequence goes on from JAEEXV010000382.1 coordinate 4,384, forward strand.
CATCAACCTGCTGCGCGAGGGGCTGGACCTGCCCGAGGTCGCGCTGGTGATGGTGATGGACGCCGACAAGGAGGGCTTCCTGCGCTCGGGAACCTCGCTGATCCAGACCGCTGGCCGCGCGGCGCGCAACGCCGAGGGCCGCGTCATCCTCTATGCGGATGTCATCACCGACTCCATCCAGACGCTGCTGGACGTGACGAAGGAGCGCCGCGAAAAGCAGCAGGCCTACAACCGCGAGCACCATATCACGCCGAAGACCATCCACCGCGCCGTGCAGGCGAGCCTGCGCATCCGCGACGAGGCGGAGGAGACCGTCGCCCGCGCCGTCCGCAAGCCTGGCGGGAAGGACGACGAATACGATCTGGTCGAGGCGAAGCGGCAATTGGAGGAGGAGATGCAGGCCGCCGCCGACGCGCTGGAGTTCGAGCGCGCCGCCATGCTCCGCGACCAGCTCTACCGCCTGGAAGGCCGCAAGGCCGCCCCTGCGCCCCAGCGCCGCAAACGGCGGTGACCGCATGCGGGGCTATTGCGGCAGGAATTTCCGCAGTTCGGGAAGGATGGTGTCGGCGACGATGCGGTTGCCTGCGGCGTTGGGGTGGTTCTTGTCGCTCCAGAGGTCCTTGCGGCCCTTGGGGGTGATGGCGCACTGCATGTCGGGGACGTAGCCGCAGTGGTATTTTTCGACCAGCGCGCGCTCGATGATGGCGAGGCCCGCGGCGTAGTGGTCGAGGGGGAGCCCCGCGCGGCCGAAGTCGGGGACGGCGCCGCCAGGGAGCGCGTCGTTGCCGAAGCAGCTGATGAGGACGACTTTCGCGCCTGCGGCGGTGCATTGCGCGACGATGCTCTCGTAGTCGCGCTGGAGGTCGGCGAGGGTGCGCTTGCGGCGCCAGTAGTCGTTGGCGCCGAGGCCGAGGACAACAACCTGCGGATGATGGTCGAGCACGGCCGCCTGGATGCGCGCGAGGCCGCCGCCGATGGTGTCGCCGCCCTTGCCGCTGTTGACGAGGCGGCATCCAGGCAGGGAGGCCTGGAGCATGTCGGAGTAGCGCCCGCCAGGTCCGCCGCAGGAGGTCAGGCTGTCGCCGAAGCAGACGATGACGGGCGGTTCGGCGGGCTGGTGGCGGCAGGCGGCGGCGCCGAAAAGCAGGGTGGCGGCGAGGGCGGACATGAGGATGCGCATGGGGATGGTGATTTTTGAGGTATGGATTTTGGACGGGAGACGCCGGCTTGGAACCAGGGCATTTCCCCGCCCCAAGAATGGGCCGGCACAGAACGCTGGGCTCCCCGATGGGTCTGGAGTCTTGGGTCTGGGATGGGTCTGAAGTCTTGGGTCTTGGGTCCCCGAAGATGGGTCTTGGGTCTGGGGTCTGGGGTCCCCGAAGTCGGGTCTGAAGTCTTGGGTCTGGGGTCCCCGAAGTCGGGTCTGAAGTCTTGGGTCTTGGGTCCCGAAGATGGGTCTTGGGTCTTGGGTCCCCGAAGATGGGTCTTGGGTCTTGGGTCCCCGAAGATGGGTCTGGGGTCTTGGGTCTTGGGTCCCGAAGATGGGTCTTGGGTCTTGGGTCCCCGAAGATGGGTCTGGGGTCTTGGGTCTTGGGTCCCCGAAGAAGGGGCTTGGGTCCCGAAGAAGGGTCTGGGGATCGCTATTCCAGGCACACGATGGTGTAGACCTTGAGTAGGCCAGCGGGGAGGACGGCGGAGACTGCGCCATTGGCTTCCTGTTTCCATTGCAAGGGCTTGCGGCCTTGGAAGTCGGGGGAGACGGCGTAGACCTGCGAGACGGGGCGGGCGGGCTGGCGGAGGGTGAAGCGGATGTCCTTGGCGATTGGCGGGAAGACGCTGGCGGGGATGACGTCGGTCATGACCTCGCCCTTTTTGAGCCAGTCGGCGCCAGTGGCGTTGAGGAAGTGGACGAGCGTCCGTCTGGGCTCGTTGTAGATGGTGGCGTAGACCTTGCGGGGTGCGTCGGTCTCCCAGACGCGGGCGTCGGCGAGGATGCGGCCGAGTTCGGCGTGGAGGAGGTCGGCAAGCGCGTCGTCCCGCTCGAAGCCCCACTTGCCGCCGACGCCGCCCTCCATGGCGTACATGGCGGCGGTGAGGCGTGTGGTCTGGTAGAACAGGCGGCCCTTGCCGACTTTCCGCTCGAAGTAGACGGGGATGCGGATCTTATCGCCGAGGGCGGCGTACCAGGCGCAAGGGGCGTTGGTGAGGGGCTTGGGGGCGAAGCAGATGGCGGGGGCTTTCAGCGGGAGCGCGCGGCCGTCCGAGGCGATGAGTTTCGGGATGCCCTTTTCGGCGCGGGGACGCAGCTGGAAGCCGAGGAACTGCTGGAGGGGCCAGACGGGGCGGCGGATGCCGAGTTCATTGCAGGAGGCGGCGATGTCGGAGCAGAGGAGGGTGCCGCCGTCGCGGACGAATTGGAAGATGGCGTCGAGCTGGCGGTCGTCGAGGCAGGCGGAGGAGCCGATGGAGAGGACCTTGAACTGGCGCAGCGTCTCGGGGGCGAGGGCGTTTTCGCCGACGATGAGATAGGGGACGTGCATTTCCTCGAGGGTCTGGGCGAGGCCGAAGAGGGCGTCGATGTTGCTGACGCCCGAGTTCCAGTCGCGGCTGTTCCTGGAGTAGAGCAGGGCGACCTCGGCGACCTCGCGGGCGGTGCGGCGGTCCATGTTGTCGGGATGGGAATTGAAGGCCTGGAAGTCGCTTGCGCCAGGAGGCGGCGGCGTGTGGACGAGGAGCGCCTGCTGGCCGTTCATGTTGCTGAGGGCGTAGCCGAAGTAGCGCGCTTCGTGGGCGTTGTTGTAGAAGATTCCCCAGACGGGGGCGCCGTAGGAGAAGCGGAAGAGGTTGAAGGCCTTGCGGTAGGGGGCGAGGGCGCGGGCGCTGGCGAGCGGGTTGCGGGTCATGATCTCGGTGCCGAAGAAGTTGACGGCGCGGGCGAGTTCCTCCAGGTCGGAGGAGACCTTGTTGCTGGGGAGGGAGCGGATGAAGCCCCAGTGGGTGGAGTACATCGAGAAGACGAGGTGCGGGTTGATGGGCTTGAGTTCCCG
>JAEEXV010000383.1 GCA_016287975.1 Lentisphaeria bacterium
CGTCCAACGCCAGCAACGTGGGCTAGTCCGCATCCGGTGCCGCTCCGTCTCCCGCCGGCCGCGCGGGCCCGCCCGGGCACCCTAAACATGCGGGCGGGGAATTCCTACGCCGAGCCGGGCGGCGCCGCGGCCCCCCGGCATACTGCCCATTCGACAGTGGTAGCGTGCTGCGCGCGGGGGCCAAGCCGCGCGGACGAATCCCCAGGGGCGGGCAACTGGGCAACGCTGCGACCCGCCTTTTACCCCTTTACCTCGCCATGACCATCGCCGACCTCATCCGAAACGACAGCGCCAGGGCCATCCTCGCCGACGGCTTCGCCGTCCAGGCTTCGCTTGGCAAGACGACCTTCATGGGCGTCAAGTCCATGCTGAAGAAGGCGGACGCGGCGACGCTGGCGGGGGATGTCGAGCGCTACGAGTTCTCGCTGCTGGTGCCGTCTTCGGCGCTGGCCGTCCCGCCGCAGCCGCTGAAGGATTCGGTGGCGCTGGAGGGGAAGTCGTACCTGGTGCTTTCGGTGGACACGGACGCGGTGGGCAACCTTCGCATCCACCTGGGAGGTCGCTATGGTTAAGGTCGACCTCTCGGGCATCCCGAACCTGCTGGAGACCTACGCGGCGCTGAAGGGCATCCCCGTGGAGAAGGTGCTGCACAACGCGGCGAAGGACTACGTGCAGGGCGCCTTCAAGGTGACGCCGAAGGCCGAGAAGGCTTCGGAACTTCCCGACTGGTGCCTTTTCCCGGGGCGCGGCCGCAAGGCCGGGAAGTCGGTCTGGGTGCCGTGGCACAAGGCGATGGGGAAGGCGGTCTCGCAGGCGCGGGCGGACGCGATCGACGCGTACCGCATCCGCAAGCGGGTGCCGGGCTTCGCCCTCTCCTCTTTCATCCCCGTCATGCGCTCGCTGGGCTTCAAGCAGAAGGCGCCGCCGAAGTCGGCGTCGGAGAACCAGGTGAAGCGGGGCTGGTCTCTCTACGCCACCCGCAAGGACCCCTACAAGGGCGGCTTCAAGCGCGGCGTCGAGGATTTCCGCAAGGGCGTGCAGATGACGCGCACCGAATACGGGTCGGCGGCCGAGACGGGGACCGGCGACAACTTCCAGATCAACATCCAGGTGGACGAAAAATCTTTGTCGTTCTTCCCGCAATGGAATCAGCAGGCGCACTCGGCGGGGCTGGCGCTGGCGACGGCGCGGCTCCGCCGCGACATGGAGAAGACGATCATCAGCGCGGTGAAGAACCGCCAGGCGACTTGTCCGGAGAACAACGCATGACTTGTGACCAGGCATTCCAGGCTTATCTGATCTCGCTGCTCTCGACGGCGCTGCCGTCGTTCGCCGAAGCCTCGGCGGTGCGGGCGGCCTCCGACCAGACCGATCCGCCGCTGGGCGACCGGGCGGCGGTCGTCGGCTGCGAGGACGCGGGCGACTACAACGGCATCCCCGGCCATGTCCTCGTCAACGTGAAGGCGGTTGTCGAGATCCGCACGGCGCTCTCCGAGGATCCGGACGGCGCGCTCTTCGACGCGGCCTCGGAGGCGGTGTCGGAGGCTCTCTTCGGGATCGCGAACGACACCGCGCTTACGGGGTGGGACATCCGCCTCGGCAACCTGTGGGCGGGCTCCGCCGTCGCCCTCGACAATCTCTACCGCTACCGTTCCTACACCACAACCGCGCTGCTGCAGAGCAATCCGCAGCAGGGCACCAACACCAACCAGGAGGAATAATCCACCATGCCCGATCCCACGACCAAGAAGTTCCTCGTCGGCACCCTGTCCGCCGGCACCGCCCTCTCCAACTTCATCATCACCGAGACCTCGCCGACCATCGAATCGGATGATTCCGAGGTCCAGGACCAGAACGGCAACGTCGCCTTCGTCCAGCACTACAACCACCGCGCGGTCGTCTCCTGCAACGTCGTCGTCCCGCGCGGCTACCCGGTGCCGGTCAAAGGCGCGTCGGTGACGCTGAAGGGCGTCACCCTGCCGACCTTCGACGCGACCGGCAAGTGCAGCGGCAACCCGACCATCACCATCTCCGAGGACCCGTCGCAGGGCTCCGAGGTTCAGTTCCTCGTTACGGCTTCGGCCCTGACAATGAGCAACACCGGCGTCACGACCGGCTCCATCACCCTCACCCGCTACCTTGAGAACGGGCTGGGCGCCATCCAGACCGCCGAGGCCGCGGCGCCGTCCAGCGCCAGCAACGCCGGCTGACAATGGACGCGCCGGGCTCCATCGAAGTGCGCGAACTCCACTCCCCCGCGATGCAGCGGGCGGAGGTGGAGGCGATGCTGGGCGAGGGCGTCCGCGTGACGGCGGGCGGGCTGATGCGGCTTTGGCTGATCGGCTCGCCCTTCGTCAGCGGCGGCGCGCTCGCCGAGCATGACGTGCTGGCGGCGCGGGCGTGCCTGGGCTGCGGCGAGGACGTCCCTGTCAAGGCGCTGGTCCAGGCGCTGGAGACGGCGCTTCGTGGCCTGGAGATCATCCAGCAGGAGGACGGCGGCCCCGCCCCCTCCTACCGGGGATTCTGCCCCGAGTGGTTCGCCGACCTCTACGCGGGCGTCTGCCGCGCGGCCCCCGCGACCACCTGGGCGGCGTTCCTCTGGGAGATGCCGCTGGCGGCGGCGGCGCACCTGGCGGCCGCCGCGCACCGCGCCAACGGCGGCCATACCCTCAGGCCCTGCGACTGGGAGGGGGCGCTTAAGGGCTTAGTTGGGGGCGGCGGCGAAAATGCCGGTGACAATAGTGGCGAAAATTTGGATGCATAACGGCCATCGGGCGATGTACCAACTGCTTTTTACAATAATCGAGGGGGATAGATTGGCCGCACGTGTGCGGAGGAAGATGAATGCTGGCACGATGACGCAAGTGAAAACAAGTGTCGGCAATGTGATCCAGAAGTGCGTGCAGTTCTTCCCGTTGGCTACTCCCAGGATGACGGCGTAGAAAACTGCGTAGATTGCATCGAGGAAATAGCCGCCGGTTCCTAATTCGATGTTGACTTTCATTCTAACTTGGTCCACACTTATGACAAGTGTTCTTAGGAAAGCCCAGATGGCAGTTCCAATTAGGGACGTTACGATGACTGCAAGATAGGTTTTAACCATTTCATCTCTCCTTTTTCAAGATGTCAGATTCCACCCAAGAAATCAAAGTCCGCTTTACGACTGAAACGAAGCAGGCAAGCCAGGCGATGACGCAGGCCTCGTCGCAGGCCCAGGCGCTTGCCGGCGCCTTTTCCGACGTGGGGCCCGCAGCCAAGGCTGGCGCGGCAGCGATTGCCGCCGCATCGACTAATATAACGTCTGAATTGGTGCAGACGATCCAGACTACACATGACTTTTCCATTGCTCTTACTGATTTGCAGAAGAAGGCTGATGGGCTGGATTTTTCCGAGATCAACAAGTCTTTTGGGAAACTTGCTGGTTCTGTTGGTAAGATGGCCTTTAAGTTCCTTGGCAAAACTCTCCAGCATCTGCAGGGGATCGGGGAAGCCGCCAAGCAACTGGGGGTAAGCGCGGAAAGTTTCCAGCGTCTCCAGAAGGCAGCCCAGGAGACAGGCAACAACATGGGGATGCTGGAGGATGTCTTTTCGCATCTGACAATGGCTGCGGGCCAGGCGCTACGCGGCGACGATGGTATGGTCAAGGCCTTCGAAGCGCTGGGTGTGTCCGTCTCAGAACTATCCGGCAAAAATCCGGAGGAACTCTTCCGGCTTATGGCCCCCGCGATTGACGGTGCAGGCAACTCACTGGCGGCGGCAGAGGCCAAGAGCAAGATCTGCGGGGAGGCGCTTTCCTCCCTTCAGGGCAGGCTGTCGGATGTTGAGGCGGCGGCCCAAGGTGTTTCCAAGGCAGACATCATTTCAGACGAGACGGTCAAGAGGGCGCAGGAACTTTCCCAGAGTTTTGAGTCCCTGGAAAAGTCCGCGATGTCCATGGTGGCCCAGAGCGGCCTTGTGGAATGGTTGGGCGATGTTTCGGACCGTCTGAATTCCATTACCCGTTATTCAAGAGAACTCGGCAGCGGCAATGCCTTTAAAGACTTCGCCCATTTGTTGTTTTCATCGAAGGAATCTTTAGTCGCTGAGGCCGACCGCAAGTTCGACCAGCAGACCCCGCAGAGGGCAAGGGCGAAAGAGGAGGAAGCGCGGCGCAAGAAGGAAGCGGAAAGACTGGAGCGCGCGGCCCGCGACCGGGCGCAGGCGGAAAGAGTGGCCCAGGAGTTGGCCGACATTGCCGCCAAGCGCCGCAAGGAGGCCGAGGAGGCGGCGGCGAAGGCGGCGAAGGAGGCGGCGGACGCGGCGGAGCGCGAGGCTGAGGCGGCGGAGCGTGCGCTGGAGGCGCGCGAGAAGGCGCTTGAGGATTCGCGCGAGCGCGAGACGCTGGCCTATCTGAGCGATGAGGACAAGGCCCGCTATTCGATGGAGAAGGAACTGGCGAAGGACCGCGAGAACGGCATGAGCGCCGAGGAACTTTCCGACAAGCGTGCCCGGATGACCGCCGAGATCATCAGGCGCTACGTCACTGAGCCCGCCGAGGCGAAGCGTCTGAAGGCCCTTGAAGATGTCAAGAAGGCGATCCAGGACGCTGACGCGGCGGCGCGGTCGGCGGCGAAGGAGGCGGCGGACCGCGCTAAGGCCGCCTCGGAGAAGGCGAAGGAATCGCGCAAGGCGGCAAAAGGCAGGCGTGTCCTGAAGGATGGATACACCCGCGACGAGGACGGTACGTACCGGAACGCAAAGGGGCACAAGGTCAGCAAACGCCGTGCGACAAGGTTTGTCGCCGCTTCCCCACAGGCGAAACGCCAGGCGAAGCGGGATGAGAAGGCGGCGAAGGCGGCGAAGCGCGAGAAGAAGGAGAAAGAGCGGCAGGCCAGGGAGGCCGCCAGGCTGGCGGGGGAAACGCTGCCGCCGAAGAAGACGGTCCCCCCCCAGGATCTTCGCCGGCGCAAGGAGCAGTTGGAGGCGGCGGCCCCGAAGCCGGCGAAGGTGTCGGCGCGCGAGAAGTCGCGGCGGGCAGGTGCGAAGGCGACGCTTACGTCTTCCCGTGACCATAATGTAAAGAATGAGGCCGAGTTAAAGCAGGCTCTGCAGGATCTTAAAGCTGCTCGGGCTGCATACGATGCAGCGAAAAAGGATCTGAATAGCAAGTTGCACAGATCCAATTTTGCACGCGGCAGGGCGCAAAAGAGATTCGATCAGGCCGACAGTTGGCTGACGGCGGCGGCGAAGAGGGTGAAGGGACTGCGGGGACTTAGCGAAACGGACGTGCTTGACGAGGAGTTCGATGATGATGCGCCGGGCGCCAGTGGCAAGACTGCGGCCCCGGCGACCGGCGGCAAGGGCGCGGCGCCTGGCGCCTCTGCGCCGGGTGTCTCTGGAAAGACGGCGGGGGTAGCGCCAGGGGTGCCGGCGTCGCTGGCGACCGGGCTGGATCTTTCCAGCCTGATCACTCCTTTGAACCAGATCGTGCAGAACACGGCGGGGCTGGGGCGTCGGATCTACGTTGTGAGGTAGAGGCATGGCAGTTGTAGAGCAGAAACCATTCCAAGTTGCGCCTGGCTGCAAGTGGCGTGTGGTCCATGATGAACTCGGGACCCCGAAGGTGTATTCCGCTATTAGCTCCAAGTATGGGAATGTCCGCTATATCGAGGGGTCGGGCTGGACCTGGGACAATTTCTACGCGGTTGATATTCACCTTGTTCGAACGCGCCATGTCGAGATCGCGGTGCTGGCGGTTCCGAACTGCCGTATACCCGACGTGCCGATCAACCCATTCAATTTCGGGGGCGGCACCCTCATCACTTGGCACCCCTCGTCCCTCACTGAAGTCTTCCAGCGCACTCAAAACTTCTGGTCTTTCGATGGCGGTCGCATGTCTTCCAACTACACCCAGGTCGGTCCCGTGGAATACCGTGAGACATACGTGCTGGAGACAAAGCCAGATCGTATCCGATCCATCACCTTCAACCCGGACGGCTCGGTCGACACCGAGACGGACTACCCCCTTCCGCCGCTTACCTGATCCATGCTTAATCTAAAGCATATACCGATTCTCTTGGAGCCGAACGCGATCCCTGGCCAGGCGACGTGGAACTCGGTGGCGCGGATGCTGCGCTTCATCCAGTCGCCAAAGGGCACGATCTCCATCACCATCGATCCTGGTACTGGTGGATTGTGCCTCGACGTTGTGGAGGATGAAGCGGGCGGCGGGACGCCCTCCATCCCCTCCCAGCCGTCCGGGATGTCCTATGCGTCCTTGCCGTCCGCGCCGTCCTCGCCGGTCTCCGAGCCCTCGCCGGTCTCCGAGCCCTCGCCGGTCTCCGAGCCCTCGCCGGTCTCCGAGCCCTCGCCGGTCTCCGAGCC
>JAEEXV010000384.1 GCA_016287975.1 Lentisphaeria bacterium
CGTTTGCATGGCTGGAAGAAGGCGCCAGCCCACATCCTTGCCCCGCCCCGCAACGCCAGCCCGCCCGTGAAGCGCCAGGCCCCGCCCCCGCACCGCCCCCGCTCACCCGCGCCCATTGGCCCGCCGGCTTCTTGACGGCGGCACACAGCCACCGCGCGATCCCGCCCCCTCGGCGCGCTCCATCTACGGCTTGAATTCGTCGACCAGCAGCAGTGCGCGGGAGCCGCGGTCCAGCGTGCCGACGAGCGTCGCGTAGTTGTTGAGGCTGTCCCAATATTCCCGCGGAGCCTCGCCACCCGCCCGCGCCTGGAACTCCACGAAGGCGTTGCAGCAGCCGTTGCTGTCGCAGACATTCACATAGAAGCGCTGCACATTCTCCTTGTCGCGCTCGACGGTGATCCGACCACGGATGCGGATGCGCTGTCCCGCGAACGCCTCGGGGTGGTTGCGGATATTCTCCGTGGTGGAGAACGCCATCGCCGCGTTCATCCCCGCCACATCCACCACCCCTGTTTCCGCCTGCGCCTTCGGCGCCTCGCCGCCGCATCCCGCAAGGGCCGCCAACAGCACCGCGCACAACATCGTCGCCACACATTTCATCCGCATCATCTCCTCAGCAACTTGCCCAGAATGGACGACACCGCGAGCACGCCCGCGTCGGCGACCACGATGGTCGCGCCGACTGGCGTCCCGTACACAATCGAGACCAGCATTCCGACGAGGGCGCAGGCGACGGAAAGAGCCGCCGACGCCGCCAGCACCGCCTGGAAGGTGCGGCAGAGCCGCATCGCCGCCAGCGCGGGCAGCACCAGCAGCGCCGTCACCAGGAGCGCCCCCACCAACTGCATCGCCAGGACGATGACCACGGCGACCAGCACCGCCAGCAGCGCCTGGAAACGTCGCACTGGCACGCCAGAGGTCTCCGCGAAGGTCTCGTCGAAGGTGACCGCGAAGATGGTGTGCCGAAAGAACAGGCAGGCCAGCAGCACTCCCGCCGCCAGCGCCACCGCCAGCCAGACCTCCGCGGGCGTCAGCGTCAGGATCGAGGTCGATCCGAAGAGCGCAGTGCAGACGTCGCCCGAAAGGTTCGCCGCCTTCCCCCACACGTTCAGCGCCAGGTACGCGCCCCCCATCGCGGTCACCGACAGCACCGCCAGCGACGCATCCCCGCGCTCCCGCGTCCGCTGGAACACCAGCAGCGCCAACGTGCAGGCGATGGTCACTGGCAACGTCAGCATCATCGGGCTGGCGAGATGGACGATCCCCCCCGCCACCGAGGCCGCGAAGGCGACGTGCGCCAGGCCGTCCCCGATGAACGAATAGTGGCGCAGCACCAGCGACACCCCCAGCAGCGAAGTGCAAAGCGCCACCAGCACCCCCACCACCAGCGCGTGGCGCACAAACGGGTATTGCAGGTAGTTCCCCAGTTCCGTCAAAAACGTCTCCATCGCACCACCTCCCGTTCATGCAGGCGCGCGGCCCGCCGCGCGTTGTTGGAACTCATCCACCGTGCCGAACCACCATGCCGCGCCCAGATGCAGCACATGCGTCGCGTGCGCCAACGCCGTCTCCACATCGTGCGAGACCATCAGGATGGTCTCGCCCGCCGCATGCGCCTCGTCCAGCAACTGGTACATCCTCGCGGTGGCCTCGGGATCCAGCCCCGCGACTGGCTCGTCCAGCAGCAGCAGCCCTTCGGCCGCCGCGAGGGCGCGCGCCAGCAGCACCCGCTGCCGCTGCCCACCCGAGAGTTCCCGAAAGGAGCGCCGCGAGAACTCCGCCATCCCCGTCATCTCCAGGCAGCGCCGAACGCGGCCGCATTCCGACGCCGTGTAGCACGGACGCCACCACGGACGGCGCCCGAGCACTCCAGACAGCGCCACCTCCCAGACCGATGCGGGGAACGACTGCAGCGCCTCGTTCTGCTGCGGCAGATAGCCGATGCGCCCTCCCGTCCGCAAGGTAATCTCCCCCTCCAGCAGCGGCACCAGCCCCAGGATGCTCTTGACCAGCGTCGACTTGCCCGCGCCGTTGGCGCCGACAATGCAGACCAGCGCCCCAGCCTGCACCTGGAACTCCAGACCCTTCAGCAGCGACCGGCCAGGATAGCCGATGGCGGCCTGATGACAGATGAGCGCGTCGTCCATAGCCAGCGTCGATCAGTTCAGGGCTTCCCGCAGCACTTCAAGATTGCGGCGCATCCGCTCCAGATAGCCAGGCCCGGCGTCGGCCTCGCCCTCTGGAAGCGACTGCATCGAATCCAGCGTCAGGATCCGCAGACTGCGGGAGCGGGTGCTCCCGACGACCGTCTCCGCGATCTTGTTCCGCGTCCCCTCCAGTCGGAGAATGCACGGCACCCCCAGGCTGTCCGCCTTCTCCGCCAGGAATTTGATGGTCTGGAAACTCGCCTCGGACTCCGCCGAACAGCCCTGGAAGGCCGCAAAGCACTCCAGCCCGTAGTCGTCCGCGAGATAGCGGAACGGGAAGCGGTCGCCGAAGACCGCCGACTTGCGCTTCGCGCTCCGCGCCATCGCCTGGAACTCCTGGTCCAGCGCGCGCAACTTCGCCGCGTATGCGTCGGCATTCCCGCGGTACTCCTCGGCGCGGACGCCGTCGGCCTCCCCCAGCGCCTTCGCCAGCGCCAGGCAGCAGCGCTCCGCATGGCGCAGCGACAGCCATACGTGCTCGTCCAGTTCGGCCTCCTCGCCATGATGATGGCCGTCGTGGTCGTGGTCATGGTCGTGGTCGTGCTTCTGCGCGCCTGCCACGGGGGCCTCGGCCTTGACGCCCTCCCCCAGCACATCGAAGAGCTTCAGGCAGCGACGCCGCGGATTCGGCTGTGCCGCCAGCGCCGCCTCGGCCCATGCGTCCGACTCCCCGCCGACATAGACGAAGAGGTCGCATTGCCCCAGCAGCATCATGTCCTTGGCCGACGGCTTGAAGCTGTGCATGTCCACGCTGCCCTTCTGGAGCAGCACCAGCTCCACCTCCCCCGCCTGCTTCCCGATGACCGCGCGGGCCCAGTCGTAGACTGGATAGACCGTGCAGACCACCCGCATCCTCTTCCAGCCCTCCGAGGCGGCCTTCTCGCCGCACCCGACCGCCAAGGCCAGCAACGCCGCCGACAAAACCAGTGCCAGACAGAACTTCAGCATTCTTCTGATTCTCCTAAATTGTCTCCCCCAGAAAATACATCGGTGCACATGGGCGTCCACGCCCATGCCACGCAACCATCCCGCCTTTCGCCAAATGAACGGAACGGGCCTTTCTTGTCAAACCACGCTGCGCCAGGATGGCGGCCCGCGCGGCAATATCACATTCTCCCGACGGCTCCAGCCGCCTTCCTCAAACGCCGTCCGCGCCCCTGGCCGCGTCATCGGCGCGGACACCGCATCTGGCGCCATCGGCACCGCATGCAGCAGCCCTGCGCAGACGGGGCAGTCCTCCGCGTCCAGCGTCCATCCGCACGGAGCGGATGCCGCCGCCGTCGTCAGCGCCAGTTCCCCCGCCCCCGTCGTCGGGACGGCGTGAAAGCACGGATGCAGAGCGTCGCAGGCCAGCACCGCCAGCACCGCCAGCAGCATCCACACGGCCCTCCAGCCGCGCGCCCCCGCAGTAGTATGTCTGCCTGCATCCTGTTGCATGGCCTTAATATAGCACCGCCGACGCAGTTTCAAGACCTGCGTCTTTCCGCCATCCCCTACTTTGTGAATGCCAAACATAGGCATGATCCAAATGACGAGGCATGCCTTTTTCATATTGCTCTGTTCCCCATGAAGGCAGGCTATTGCCTAATCAACGCACCGAAAATGGTAGCCACGGCGGGACGCCGTGGTCGCCCCGACGAGTGACGCAGCGAACGATTCCGCAGCCCGATTGCAAGCCCTGCGTGGCTCGCCCGCCTGCCACGGCGGGACGCCGTGGCTACACCCGCTTCGTCAAGCGCGCGTTTCCTCAGGCGGAACGGCAATGGGTCTTTGTGAAGCAGACAATCCGGCATGACGATTTGACGAAATGGCGATGGAACCGCCCCGTATGGGGAACAGCGTTTCCTATCAGAAAGACGGAAGCAGCCCCCGCGTTGACCTGCTTCGGAACCACGCCGAATTCAGGGTGCCGAGCTCAACGTTTCGTTTCCCCGTGCTAGTAAGCACGGCCGCCCTCGCGACGCAAAAGGAAGCACCATGAAATACAAACTACCCATCAGTCTGGCCATGCTGGCCGCACTCCTCGTTGCAGCGGGATGCGGCCGCAGGCGCCGCGAAGCCGCCGCACCGCCCCCCCTCGGCCGCCGCATCAAATGCGCCGCTCGTCCTCGTCACCACTGGCCAGACGCCCCCCTATTCCTACCGCAACGAAGCGACTGGCCAAATCGTTGGCGAGGAGATTGAAATCGCCCGCGCGGCTGCCACCAGCCTCGGCCGTACGCTCGAAATCCGCATTGCCAAGTTTCCCGAGCTCCTGCCAATGGTCGCCGTCGGCAAGGCAGACATGGCCGCCTCGGGGATCACGATCACCGAAGGCCGACGCCTGACGGTGGACTTCTCCGAGCCCTATGCGACGGAAGGAGGAATGTTCCTCTACCGCGCGGGCGAGCCAGCGCCGACCATGTTCCGCGCCGAACGGATGCGCGTCGCGACCATCGACGCATCGACCTATGACTTCTACCTCTCCTCCCACGGCGTCGACCCCCTGCGCTTCGAGACCTTCAAGGCGGCCTCGGAGGCCTTCCAGGATGGACGCGTCGACACCGTCTTCTATGACAGCTGCACCGTCCGCATCGTCGCAAAGAAATCCGGCGGCGCGCTCACGGCCTCCTCGCTCCAGACGCGCGAAAACTTCGGCATCGCGGTGCGAAAGGGCAACGCCGTGCTCAAGGACGCGCTGAACAACGCCATTTCAGAACGGAGGACACGATGAGGACGACAAATGGACGCCGCCGCCTCGCCTGGCGGCTCGTGGGCGCGGTGGCGACCGCATTCGCCGCGTCGATGGTTCTTACGTGGGCGCTGCACGAACAGATGACCCAGAACGAAATGCGCAACCTCGTCGACAATGTCTTCGACGATGTCGCGGTAAATATCCGCGAGCGCGTCGATGGCCGTATGCTGCGCCTCGCGGCCGAAGTGCGCGACCGAATCCTCGAAATGCGCCAGGAGACGTGGTGGAGCGACCCGGACGAGTCAAGCCGACGCCTCCGAGCCCTGGCGACTGTGCTGAGGCTCGACGAAATCTGCGTCGCCGACGCGAAGGGACTCCTCACCCACAGCGCCAGCCGCGAACAGGTCGGCGCGATAGACTTCACCAAGGCCGAGGGCCAGGCACGCGAATTCGCGGCGCTCCTGCACGACAAATACGAACTGGCGCAGACGCAGCCAGACACGCTCCACGGCGAAGTGGTGAAATACGTCGGCGTATGGATTCCAGACGGCGGCTTCGTCCAGGTCGGCGCACGTGATCGGACGATCCGCAACCTCGCCCGCACCGCCGTCATGGGCCTCACCCATGGCTGGCACGTGAGCGGCCGCGAGGGCGGCATCTACATCACCACTGGAAACGGAACGGTCATCTCGCACCCCGAGGCGGGAAATGAGGGCGGGCAGTGGCGCGACCCAGGAACGGATTTCCACTGCGTCCGCCGCGACATCGAGGGGTTCCCCGTCTACGTCACAATCCCGAAGCGCACGGCGGTCGTCGAGCGCCGCGTCCTCGTGGCCACCTCCGCATTCCTCAATGCCGCCGCGCTCGTCCTCGCGGCTGTCCTCGTCGGAATTGTCATCGCAGGCTACGTGCGCGCGCAAATCCGCGCGCGCCGCGCCAAGGAGATGGCGATGGCCGCCGACATCCAGGAGAACGCCATACCGCGCGTATTCCCGCCCTTCCCGGAAGAGCATCGCATGGACTTGTGGGCAGACATGAAGCCCGCGCGAGACGTGGGCGGCGATTTCTACGACTTCTACTTCACGTCCTCCGACCGACTCGTATTCCTCATCGCCGACGTAAGCGACAAAGGCGTTCCCGCCGCGCTCTTCATGATGCGCGCCAAGACAATCCTCAAGAACCTCACGCAGACGGGACAGCCGCTCGCCGAAGCCGTCGCCGCCGCCAATGAGGCGCTATGCGAGGGGAACGCCGCAGACATGTTCGTGACCGCGTGGATCGGAGAACTCAATCTCGGCACAGGCGTCGTGCACTTCGTGAACGCAGGACACAACCCGCCAGTCGTCCTGCACGCCGCGGACGATTCCGCCACATATCTGCACTTGCGGCCAGGGCTCGTCCTCGGCACGATGCCCAACATGAAATACCGCGCGGGCGAAATCACGCTCGCCCCAGGCGACGCGATTTACCTATACACGGACGGAATCACCGAGCAGACCAACCTGAACGGCGAACTATTCGGGGAGGAACGGCTTCGCTCTGGCCTCGAAGGCGGCGGCTTCCGCGCCCATCCAGAGACCTGCGCCAAAGCGATCCTCGCCCTCGTGGAGGCACACGCCAACGGCGCGGAACAGTCCGACGACCGCACGCAGCTGCTGCTCCGCTGGCGCGGCCAGGCCTGATCTCCCTCACGAAGGGCATGCCCTGTGGCGGGCCGTCGGCCCGCGGACTCTGGAATGTCCTGTGGCGCCTCGACGCCTGGAAGGCATGCGCTCCCTGGAACCTCCCCCGCAGTCCTGGATGGGCAGGCGGGATTGCAGCCCTGGCCGCCAGTCCCGTCACTCCGCCTTGTAGGCGGGGTTGAACTTGATGACGCAATCCTTGTCCCAGGTGCAGCGGCTTTGCAGCGTGTCGAGGCGGCCGTTGCTGGAGTAGTCGGTGTCGAAGAAAGACCTGTCGGGCACGGTGACCCATCCGATGATGGCGCTGCGCGGAATGTAGGAGACGTTCACTTCGCCGTTTGTCTCGTCCATCGGCACTTCGACGAACTCGTCGTCCAACCGTTCCCCCTCGATGCGCACCTTCTCCATTGGACGCGGCTTGTATCCATTGGAATAGACGGTGTTTTCCATGTCCCACGCCTTTTCGTTCTTCGGAAGCTTGGTCGTGTCGATGACATAGAAGGTGCCGCCGGGATTGAGATACTGGATCGCGCCGCCGACCGTCTTTGCGCAGGAGACGCCGCTCCTGCCTGTCGCGCCCCAACTGCTTCCCTTGCCGTCCACGGACACGCCAAGCCCCATCGCCTCGGTCTTGTTTTCGGGGACGGAGAGATTGTTCCTGCTCGTGAAGCCGCGCTTCATCGTCCCGTGGCTGGGCTTGCGGTCGTCGCTGCGGAAGACGATCCCGTTGAAGACAAACGACTGCTTCTCGTCGCCATTCGCGTCCAGAGCCTTCTCGTCCGCCGCCATGGTTCCGTATTGCGCCGTGGCGCTGAGCGTCTGGAAGAACGAGACGAACTCCTCCTGGTTGCGGATCTTGGGCATCGGCACCTTCTCCGCGCTCTTTTCGACGCCAGATGCGGCGGACTTGGCGATTTCGGCGGACTGCGCCTCGTCCGCGCCTTGCGCGCTGGAAACGGAGGCGGCCACGACCTGCGCGACCGCCGTCACCAGCCCCTGGGAGGTCATCGGAATGCGATTGCTTTCCAGAAGATTTATCACTTCAGCCTCGATTTTCACCGGGTCGACGGACAGCGGCGTTTTGGGATTCAGCGTGGCAACGGAGACGATGGCATCCTGCAAGGCGCGGTCGAAAACCGAGCGCTGCGAGGCGATGAACTTGCCCGCGCGGATGCCACCATGGGGGATGTCTGGATTGATCTCCTCGTCGATCGCCTTGATGACGCGGGAGGTGAGCGGCTTGCCCGCCCCCTCTTTTTCCAGCATCTCGGCCGCCTTCATGCGGGCATTGAGGCCGAACGCCCTCTCCACGGCGTCAAGATACGCGGCGCGGGCGCCCGCGATCTGCCCCACGCGCGCGCCTTCCGTGCCGCTGAAGCGTGTCGTCGCAATGCCCTTGCCGTCCTTCGTCAAACGGATGGTACGGTCGCCAATGGTGCCGCCCGAACGGAATTTGTCGGTCGCACCCCGCATAAGCGAGCAGAAATGCGTGTAGTCCAGCCCTTTGCCGATGCGTTCATTGGTATTGCCGAAAAGCCTCATGACAGTCTCCTTAAGCTGTATTTTAGTTTGCGCAAAACGCCATACTATATACCGCCCGACCTCATTTGCACCCTCTCATCCATTCGCGCGGCCCTCCCGCTGGTTGGCAGTCGTGGGACGCGCGGCATGGGGCCGGGCGGCCGCGCAGGAGCGCGGCCCGTTGGTTGGCAGGTCGTGGGACGCCCAGATTCTGCCTGGCAGGCAAGCCCTCCTGAACCGCTACGGCTTCCGCTGGCGGTCGAGCGTCAGGTTCTTGTCGAGCACATCCTCGGGCAACTTCTGCCAGATGGCCTTGATCGCGTCCGCGACTGGCGACACCTCGGCCTCGAATTCCGCCACCAGCTGCTTCGTCGCCTGGTATTTCTTGCGCAGGACGGGCACCTGGTCCGCGATCTGACGGTATTTCTCCTCCAGCGCCGCCAGATCCTTCTCCTGCGTCGCCACAAACGCCAGGTCCTCCTCGATCTTCTGCTTGCGCGCCGTGCGCTCGCGGATCGTCTGCTCCAGTTCCGCCAACTGCGCTTCGTCCTTCTTCGCCTCCGCCTGCTCGTTCGCGCTCTGCGAACGCAACTTCGCGATCTCCGCGAGCCGCGAACCGCGCGCCGCGCGCAACTGCTCCAACTCGGCAAGCAGGCCCGACGACTTCTTCTCGCGCTCCTGGATGTCCTGGCGCAGCTGCCCGCACTCCGCGGACAGCCGCGCGAGCTCCTCGCGGCGCGCCTCCAGCTGCGCCTTCTCGCGCGACTTCGACTCCAGTTCGGCGTTCAACTGCGCCTCGTCCTGGTTCAACTTGGAAATCTGCGCGCGGAGCTGCCCGATGCGCTGCATCCGCGTCTGCGCGTCCCCTTCCAGCTGCCGCACCTTGTCATCCTGTGAATTGCCTGAAAAGAGTCCCATTGCAAGCCTCCTGAATCATTCTGCGGGAAGATCCGAATCCAGCACCTGGCGGAAGTCGTCCTCGGTCGGATCCGCAAGTTGCAGGACACGATTGCCGATGTTCGCCTTGGTCTCCTCGACAACCCCGCCCACGGTCCCCGCATTGCCGAAGTTCTCCCCCGCCCGCCCCCGAAGCCGCGCGAAAAGCCCTTCCAGGCGCCGCTGGAACTCCTCCGTCTGGGGCAGCACGTATCCCTCCGCCTTCATCATCCTGCCAAAGATCTCCGCGCACTCCCCGTCGGTGTAGTCGGGGAACTCGATTTCATGGGGGAAGCGCCGCGCGAGCCCGATGTTGGCCGCCAGAAACTCGTCCATCCGATCCTTGTATCCCGCGATGATGACGATGGTCGAGAGGTTCCTCAGGTCGGTGATGCAGCCGACCAGCGTGTCAATCGCCTCCAGCCCGAAGGCGTCGGGGGACGGCGAGCGCGAATCATACAGGCTGTAGACCTCGTCGATGATCACCACCTTGCCCGCGCTCGCCTCGAAGATGCGGTTGACCTTGTCCTTGGTCTGCCCGACATAACTGCCTTTGAGGTCGACGCCGCGGTATTCGACCATCTCAGGCTGAGCAATGACGCCCAGCGCACAGAAGATGCGCGCCATGTAGCGCGCGATGACGGTCTTGCCCGTGCCTGGATGCCCCACAAAGCGCATGTTGTACTCGCCTGGCTTCAACTGCGCCTGCGGCTGCTTCAACTTCTCCGCCCGCTGACGATTGTAGCGGATCTTGTTCGCGAAGTCCCGAATCCGCTTCTTCAGCGATACCATCCCGACGAACTTCGCGTCGAGTTCCTTCAGGATGTCGTCCACCGTCTCGGCCTGCGTCCCCTCGGGCCCGGTCAGATCCGACACCCGCAGTTCGTGCCCGTCCGCCCCTGGCTCCCGCCGCAGCCGCGCCGTCTGGTTGCTCTTGACCTCGTTGAAGAAATTCTTGACCTCCCCCGCATTGCCGAAATGCCGCGCGTTCGCCTTGCGCGCCAACGCAGAAAGAAGCCTGGCGTCAAAGAACGCCTTGTCGCCCGCGGCGACATGCATGGGGGGATCGTTGTGCTCAACATACTGGTAGAAGATGTGCGCCAGTTCGTCGGGCTTGAAGTCATCGAAGAAGACCTTGTGGGGGAAGCGCCGATCCAGCCCCACATTCACTTTGAAGAGCTCCTGCATCTCGTCCGAATAGCCCGCCATCACGACGACGAGATTCGCGTAGGCAGGCTCGGTCAGCAGCTTGACGATCTGGTCAAGCACCTTCCGCCCCTGCTCGTCCTTCGCCATCTGGTACGCCTCGTCGATGAACAGCACCCCGCCCAGCGCGCGGTCGAAGGCGTCCCGCACCTTCTGCGTGAACTCGCCCTGGTACTGCGAGGTGAACTGGTTCATCGGATCGACCTCCAGCAGCTTGTTCTTCTCGCTGACCAGCCCCAGCGCGTAGAAGAGGTTCCCCATCCGCCGCGCGACGCTGGTCTTGCCAGTGCCGGGATTCCCCAGGAAGACGCAGTTGTGCATCTCCGCGCTCACCTCGCCGCGCATCTCGCAGCCCAGCTGCATGTTGTAGAGGCTGTGGAAGAACTCCTTGACCCGGGGCAGCCCGATGAAGTCCGCCTCCAGCCCGCGGATGACCTCCTCCGCCTCCTCCCGACGGAACATCATCGGGTCGGGGATGTCCTCCGCAAGCACCTGCGGCCCCTCCGCCCGCCGCAGCGCGCGGTTGCCCTTCATCTTCTCGAACAGGTTGCGCACGCCCCGTCCGTTGCCGATCCCGCCCCGCTTCGCGAACGAGCCGATGTAGCGCTCCAGCTTCGCGCGCGCCTCGGGCGTGAGCTCCATCCCGTTCTCCTTGCGGCACATCATCTCGAACATGCCGACCATCTCCGCCGTCGTGTAGTCGGCGAAGTGGATCCTGCGGTTGATGCGGGACTTGAATCCAGGGTTGACCTTGTACAGTTCAGGCAGCCGCTCCTCGTAGCCCGCCATGATGACGGTCAGGCTGTCGCGCTTGTCCTCCATCTCCTTCATCAGGGTCTCCAGCGCCTTCTTCCCCCATTCATGCTCGGCGAACAGATAGAACTCGTCGACGAACAGCACCCCGCCGCTGGCCTCCTGGATCTTTCGGCGCATGTTCTCGATGGTCTCGCCCTCGTTGAACGAACTGATCACGTCCGCGAAGGCCACCTCCACGAACGCCTGCGTCTGCCGCAGCTCCAGCGCCCAGAACAACTGACCCAACAGCCGCGCCGCCATCGTCTTGCCCGTGCCTGGATTGCCCAGGAAGAACGAATGGTAGCTCAACGCCCCCGACTCCCGCCCCAGGCGGCGCTGCTCCCGCGCATACTGCGCCTCCGCCACGATCCTGCGCACCTCCGCCTTCAGATCCGACAGCCCGACCAGACCGTTGATTTCCGCCAGCAGTTCGTCCAGCGTCTTGGCCTGGCTCGCGTCGCTGAAGAGCCCGTCCAGGCAAGTGGCCTCGGGATGCGCGGCGACGAACTCCCTGAGTTTGCTCGCGAAGTTGTAGAGGCTCATCTGCTTGGCATACGCCGTCGTCGCGATCTTGTCAAACTGGCACGAGAGGCCGCCGCGGCAGCAGAAGCGCATCAGGAAGCTCTCGATTTCCCGACGGCCAGGCAGCGGCAGCGTCACCGCCCGCGTGTAGTTCGCCCGACTCAGCCGATGGTCGGAGATGTCGTTGAACTCCTTCAGGCGGTTCGGGTTCACCACCAGCAACGACGCGCTCTCGGGATTCCCGTCGTCGATCGTCGCCCACCTCAGGATGGTCTCCAGTTTGCGCAGTTCATTCTCCGAGGGCTGCCCCATCCAGAGGTTCTCCGGGTGGAAAAACACCACCGCGCTCTTGATGTGCGTGTGGAACAGACGCGTGACCTGGTCCAGAAACAACTGCTCCGCGCTGTCCCCCGAATTCGTCACCTGCGTCGCCGCCTGGTTCGCACGCTCCTGCAGCTGCCCCCCGCCAGGCGCCTGCGACGACGAAGGCGGAGCCGCGGGAGGAGCGGCAGGCGCCGCCGC
>JAEEXV010000385.1 GCA_016287975.1 Lentisphaeria bacterium
CCCTGAAGTTCGACAAGCCGCGCCACAACGACGTGCACCCCTCGATGAAGCCCGTCGAGATGCTGGTCTATCTCGTGAAGAACAGCTCGTCCCGCGGCGACGTCGTGCTTGACAACTTCGGCGGCAGCGGCAGCACCCTCATCGCCTGCGAGCAGACGGGGCGGATGTGCCGCACGATGGAGCTCGACCCGAAATACTGCGACGTCATCCGCCGCCGCTGGGCCGAGTTCGTCCACGGCGAGGACTGCGACTGGCAGGGGCTCACCCCCGCGGAGAACAAAGAGACAAGGACTGAAGACACGGCTGGAAACGCCGAAGAAGAACACAATTCCCCCTCACGGGAGGAGAACGCAGAGGACAACACAGGGAACACCACCGGCAGCAAGGAGGAAACGAATGCTCAGGACCAGTGAGTGGGTGTCGCTCGGCCACCCCGACAAGATCGCCGACTACATATCGAGCTACCTGCTCGACCGCTACATCGAGAAGGACCCGCGGACGCGCTTCGCGGTCGAGGTCATGGTCAAGGACCAGATCGTGACCCTCGGCGGCGAGATCGCCAGCGAGGCCGACTTCAGCGACGACGAGATCACGCAGTTCGTCAGGAACGCCGTCAATGAAATAGGCTACACGCGCATGTACCAGGAGAGATGGGGGCGGGAGAACACCGTCTGCGGCGACCAGATGGAGGTCTACCCGCTGCTCGGGAGGCAGTCCCCCGACATCGGCCAGGGCGTGGAGCGCGACGCCTGGGGCGACCAGGGGATATTCTTCGGGATGGCGCTCGACCGCCCGTCCAGCGGGAACATGCCGCGCGACCACTACCTCGCGAGGAAGCTCGGCCTGGCGCTGTTCCGCTCGCGCCTGGGCGGCCTGGACATCAAGACGCTGGTGGCGACGGAGGACGGCAACGCGAGCCACGTCACGGTCGCCGTCCCGCTCCTGGAGGGGGACGGGAACGAAGAGGCGGTCCGCCGGAAGGCCGAGGAGATAACGGGCTGCCGGGACATCACCGTAAACGGCACCGGGCGCTACGTGAGGCACTCCAGCCTCGCCGACTGCGGCGTCACGGGGCGCAAGCTGGCGGTGGACCTCTACGGCGGCAACTGCCGCATCGGCGGCGGCTCGCCCTGGACCAAGGACGGCAGCAAGGCCGACCTGACGCTGAACATCCACGCCAGGAAGCTCGCCCTCGACTACATGAGGGCGAACCGCCTGCGGAGCGCATGCGCCGCCGTCTCCTGCTCCATCGGCTCGCCCGAGATCGAGATCTCCTACCAGGACGGCCACGGCCACGAGCTGAAGGCCGAGAAGGCGGTGGCCAGGCCGTCCGAGCTCATCAAAAAGTACGGGCTCGACAGGCCAGTGTTCGCGAAGATGTGCAGGGACGGGCTCTTCAATGGCATCCGCTGACATGACCGGCTGGCTGGTGACGGCGGTCTGCCTCGCGGGGACGGTGCTGAACGTCCGCAAGGTGCGGTGGTGCTTCCACCTGTGGGCCGCCGGGAACATCGCGTGGCTCGCCATGGACCTCTCCAACCGCCTGTATTCAAGGGCGTTCCTCGACCTCGTGCAGCTGGCGCTGGCGATATGGGGCGCGGTCGAGTGGCGGAGCGGAAGGGAATAGAAAAGGCGAAGGGGCGGCATCCGACCGGATGCCGCCCCCGTCCGGCTATGCGAGCTCGAACTTGCCGCGCTCGGCGGACTTCCTGATGCGCGGGGCGTCGGAGTTCTTGATCTCGAGGAAGAAGGCGCCGTAGAGGCTCTGCTCGGGCGTCCGGCAGGCGGTCGGAACCCAGAGGCGGCGCTCCTTGGCGAGCTTCACGAGCTCCCGCGTGTTGAGCGGCCTGTCCTCCTGCCTCAGCACCTCGATGGCGGCGTTGAGGAGGGAGAGCTTCTTCTTCGGCGCGGCCTTGGCCTTGCCCTTCGCGCCCTTCGCGGCCTTCGCGGCCTTCGCGGCCTTCGCGGCCTTCGCGGCCTTCGCCGCCTTGGAGGCCTTCCGGGGCTCCCGGGGCTCGACCGGCTCGTCATCGGCGGCTTCGGCGGGCTCCTCCTCCCCGCGGCGGAGTCCGGCGGTCGCCGCCTCCTCGTCCGCGATGTCTGCGGCGGCCTGCGCGATCTCCGCCTCCTC
>JAEEXV010000386.1 GCA_016287975.1 Lentisphaeria bacterium
GCTCTCCGGCGGCCAGAAGCAGCGCATCGCCATCGTCCGCTCCCTCGCCATGAACCCCGAGGTGCTCCTCTTCGACGAACCCACCAGCGCCCTCGACCCCGAAATGGTCGGCGAGGTCCTGAACGTCATGAAGGAACTCGCCCGCTCGGGAATGACCATGGCCATCGTCACCCACGAAATGGGCTTCGCCCGCGAGGTCGCCTCCCGCGTCCTCTTCATCGACCACGGCAAACTCCTCGAGGAACGCCCCCCGAAGGAGTTCTTCGCCTCCCCGCGCCACCCTCGACTCCAGGAATTCCTCTCGAAAGTACTCTGACACCATGCCCGACGCCCTCCAGACCATCCACCAGTCCCCCGACATCGCCCTCTACCGCATCCCAGGTCCAGGCGCCGTCTCCGCCTACATCGCCTCCACCGCCGAGACCCGCGCCATCTGCAACGACCCCACCGTCGCGGGATGCCGATACACCACCCTCCTCCGCGAGGCCTGCACCCGCATCTTCCGCCTCAAGCCCGTCGCCCTCCGCGAAAAGGAGACCGCCGTCGTCAACATCCTCCGCGGCGGCCTCAACTACGGACTGCGTGACGCCCTCGCCGACGCCTACGGATGGAACTACCATACCACCTGCTTCATCAGCGCCCAGCGCGCCCGAAACACCGGCGACTCCGAATCCTGGCACATCACCGAGAACGACTACGAGAAGGTCTATTTCCCCGAAACCGCCAGCCTCGTCATCGGCGACGTCGTCGCCACTGGCACCAGCCTCGAATACGCCCTCCAGGAACTGCTGCGCAGCGCGCAGCAGCAGAAGATCCGCCTGCGCTCCATCTGCTTCTTCACCTTCGGCGGCCCCAAGGCCCAGGAAATCCTCGAAAAGATCGACGCCGAATGCCGGCGCCTCTTCGACGACTACGAGGAGACCGCGCTCTTCTACCTCGAAGGACGCTTCACCTGCGCCCAGCTCGACACCCCGCTCTCCGTCCGCCTCACCGGCACCGACCTCGTGCGCTGGAACGCCCTCCTCGCCCCCGAGTTCATCGAATCCCAATACGAAAACCCCGCCTTCCCCCTTGAACGCTGCGCCATCTACGATGCAGGCTCACGCGCCTTCTGGCTCCGCGAATACATCCTTGACGTCATCGGCTACTGGAAGCAGAACCTCCAGTTCGCCGAGCATGGCATGACCTTCGCCCAGCTCCTCCAGGAGCGCTTCCCCGTCCTCGACCCCGCCCGCTTCCCCGCCGGCACCGACCTCAGGCAGCTCTCCCTCCGCCAGCTCGATCTGCTCAACCAGATGCTGTAGCACCCTTTCCCCCGTTTCCCATCCACCCACCATCCACCACCCCAAAACACAAGGATTCCATCCATGTCCTCCCACAACGAAGACTTTGAACAAGGTTCCGTCCCGCAGTCCAGCCGCCGCGGCTTCTGGTCGATGCTCGTCGTCATGCTCGGCTTCACCTTCTTCTCCGCCTCCATGTTCGCAGGCGGAAAACTCGGCGCAGGCATGACCTTCCAGGGCTTCATCCTCTCCGTCCTCGCAGGCAACTTCATCCTCGGCATCTACTGCGGCACCCTCGCCTTCATCGCCGCCAAGACCGGCAACTCCATCCATATCCTCTCCCGCCACGCCTTCGGCATGAAGGGCTCCTATCTGCCCAGCTTCCTCCTCGGCATCACCCAGGTCGGATGGTTCGGCGTCGGCGTCGCCATGTTCGCCATCCCCGTCCAGAAATACCTCGTGGACAAGGGCTACAACTGCGGCAGCCGCGGCAGCCTCTGGCTCATCGTCATCATCACTGGTCTGCTCATGACCTCCACCGCCTACTTCGGCATCCGCAGCCTCACCTGGCTCTCCTTCATCGCCGTCCCCGCCATCATCATCTTCGGCCTCTGGTCCACCAAGATCTCCCTCCTCGACAACAACTTCGCTGGATGGCACAAGTTCATCGGCCACAATCCAGGCGCCGGCGCCCTCGCCTTCACCACCGCCATCGCCGTCTCCATCGGCTCCTTCATCTCCGGCGGCACCTGCACCCCCGACTTCATCCGCTTCTCCAAGACCAGCAAGGTCGCCGTCATCACCACCGTCATCGCATTCTTCCTCGGGAACTCCCTGATGTTCCTCTTCGGCGCCGCAGGCACCATGGCCTACAACCAGGCCGACATCTCCGACGTCCTCGCCCTCCAGGCCCTCCTCCTCCCCGCCATCCTCGCCCTCGGACTCAACATCTGGACCACCAACGACAACGCCATCTACACCTCCGGCCTCGGATTCTCCAACATCACTGGAATCCCCAAACGCTACACCGTCCTCTTCAACGGCATCGTCGGCACCCTCGCGGGCCTCTGGCTCAACGACAACTTCGTCCAGTACCTCTCCTTCCTGAACACCATCATCCCGCCTGTCGGAGCCATCATCATCACCGACTTCTTCGTCCGCCATCACGGCAACTACCCCGAGACCCCGAACGCCACCCCCGTCCAGTGGCCCGCCGTCATCGCATGGGCCGCCGGCTCCGCCGTCGCATTCATCCCATTCGGCGTCGCCGCCCTCAACGGCATGCTCACCGCTGCCGCCGTCTACCATTTCCTCTCCTACTTCAAGGCCCCCCCCGCTAAATAACTCCAAGGCGCTGTTCCCCCACAAGGGCAGGCGATTGCCCAGTCAAACCCCTGAAAATAGTTGCCACGGCGGCTCCGCCGTGGCAACGACTTCGGGCATGAGAACGGCGGTGATTGCCGCCCCGTATGGGGAACAAAGACAAATCCAAATATACCGCGCCCCAGCGTGGTTCGGACGGTGAGCGAAAACGCTCCCCGTCCGCCTTTGTTTCGGAATTCAGCGACGACGTCAGTATTGGCCAGGCAAATGCGATTCTGACACTGGATTCAGAATGTCGTCATGGCCTGGACAGCCTCATTGCCGCCGCAAGCGGGCATGTTACGCTGGTCATATATATCGGATTCTGAAAGTAGCTGTCATCTGGATAAATGCATTCCCATGGCGCGCCGCCGCCCTTCCGGAAGTCCCATTTGCGCAGATGCGCGATGTATTCCGAGAACAGTCTGCGCGCGAGCCCTCTGTCTGCAAGTGACAGAGCGAACGCAACCCATCCTGTTGGGGTTGCCCAGTATGAGCCGTTCTGGTAGTAGTTCAATGGAATGGCTCGTTTAGGTGCCGTCCTTTCCCAGCACGATGTCGGCGAGGCGAAGAACTGCCTTGGCACGTGGCAGACCTGTCCTTCCCTTGAAATGAGTCCTTGCCTGTAATAATCAGCCAATGCGCAGGATATTTCCATGGCAGTCTTTTCTGGAACAAGGCCGCAATATACGGCATAGGCGCTTCCCCATGTGTCTGGCTGGCCGCTTGTGCCAGTGGCCGCAGCAAGCAGGCCGCTTTCATGTGCGAATGTCCCGTGAATCGCTTCCACCAGCCGTTGCCGTATGCGGGAATATACCGTCGCTTTTTCGGAATTCCCGCTTTTGGCGAAAAGACTGGCCAGTGTCTTCGCCGCCTGCGCCCTGAGCATGGACGCCCACAGAAGCCTGCCTGTCTGGAACACGGCGTCGCAGAAGCCGAATGACACGCCGCGATTGGCCTCTGTGCATTCAACCAGGCCCCGTGCGTCGCAGGGAACGGCATTGAACGCCGTCTCCAGCGCATTCCCATGGCAGGCCATGTCGATGTGGTCCATATGGCCAGCAATCTCTATGAAGAAGAAATTGTCGTCGAAGGGTGGTCGGTAGCCCCATTCGGCGACATCATACCTGTCATGTTCATATGTGCCGGGGAAAAAGACGGCCTTGCCGTCCAGGCGGATGTGGTCCGGCACCGCACCCCTGGGCGCAATGGCGCCAGATGCGAAATGGATGTCCTCGGCGGCCATGTGCTCTTCAACCAGCGCAAAGGCGTTCCTGACCATTTCCATTGGAATCAAGCCGCATTCCAGTGACATGGCGAAGTCCCTTGTCCAGAAGGAAGGATAGCAGTCAATGCCGCCTGGCTTCAGGAACGGGAAGGGCATCGTATTGTCCCAGGAGCCTATGCGCCGCCCAGGCTGCACGGTGGATTCCCTGACTACATCGCGCGCCATGCCTTCAAGAAAGGCCAGGTCATCAGGCGCGACTATGTGATCCGTGCTCTTCATTGCGGCCTCTGCCTATTCCTCGAAGTACATGCAAATCCTGGACTGCAAAAGACTGCCCTCGCGCCCTATTTCTTCCCGAACCTCGCCGCATCGGCGAGGGAGACGCCGCCGTCGCCGACCATGCCGTTGTCGAGGGCGTCGGCGGAGGTGCGCGCGAGGAGGTCGCGGCGCAGCCGCCGCATGTCCAGGATGCCGCCCACCCAGAACCAGACGGCGGTGACACTCGCCAGGCACAGCGGCACGATCAGGGAGACGACCAGGAAATA
>JAEEXV010000387.1 GCA_016287975.1 Lentisphaeria bacterium
AGAAAACCTGCGGCATCGATGGCCTCAAAGAGGTGCTTCGCATCACCGGGCGGGATGTCTACCGCTCCCTCCGCGAGAAACTCGCGAAGGGCGATTCCTCGGAGCTCATCGAGCACCTGTGCTGGTTCTTCCACCGCGAGGGCGCGCCCTTCCAGCTGACGGTCCGGGACAACGAGATCCGTTTCGAGGTCTTCGAGTGCCCCGCCCACAAGCAGCTGCGCAAGATGGGGCTGGAGCCCGCCCCCTTCAACTGCCTGCAGACCTCGGAGGTCAACGCCGGAATGTGCGAGGGCACCCCCTGGAGCAGCACCGTCGAGCACCTCGGCCCCGGCCACTGCATCCAGATCTTCACCCGCAGTGAGGAGAAACCCGCATGATTCCCAGCGACCATTTCGTGCGCGCCTACAACGAGATCTTCAAGTATCTCGACCAGCGCGGCCTCCTGCAGGACTACTTCGACGACATCGCCCGCTACGCCTCCACCCGCGATCTCGCCCGGTTCAAGGCAGGCGGCATCCAGGCCGTCTACGACTACTATCTCGTCATCCGAAAGGAGGAAAACTGCGAACTCGAACTGGAGTTCCGCGACGGCGAACTCGTCCTGAACATGACCCGCTGTCCCAGCCTCTCGAAGGTCCTCGACAACGACGCCGCCCCCTGCCCCAAATACTGCCTCCACTGCCCCGGCTGGACGCATCCCGTCTATGCCGCCGCCGGCATCTACTCCGTCTATGACCTCTGTGAGCCGGACCAGCCCCACTGCTGCACCTGGCTCTACGATGACCTCGAGCGCGCCCGCGCCAAATGCCGCGAACTGCGCCAGACCATCCCCGCCGAGCGCATCCGCATCAACTTCACTATGCCGGAAGACGGCCAGGACAAATGACGCGCGCGCTCACCCGACCACTGCTGATCCTCGCCGCCTTCGTGCTGGGTTTTTTCTGCCCGGGCCTCGGCGAACTCAAAGGCGCAGTAAAGTACCTGCTTATCCTGATGCTGTACTTCTCCTGCGTCAACATCCGGCTTGCCGAACTCCGGCTGCGCGCCGCCCACTGGCGCATCCTCGCCTTCAACCTCCTCTTCGCCATCGCCGTCTGGGGCGGCTTCCGACTTTGCGCCCCCCGCCTCCTCGCCGACGCCTGCTTCTTCACCGCCGTCGCCCCGACCGCAAACGCCGCGCCCGTCATCATGGGCTTCCTTGGCGGCAATGTCCCCTTCGTCGTGACCGCCGTCCTCGTCACCAACCTCGGCATCGCCCTCGCCTTCACCGCCCTGCTCCCTCTCGTCACCGGAAACTTCCAACTCGGATTCCTCGCCAAGGTCGTCTGCGACCTCCTCCTCGTGGTCGGCGTGCCCATCCTCGCCGCCGCCGCCACCCGACGCCTCTACCAGGACAAGCCCGCCCTCCGCAAGGGCCTCGGGCAATTCTCCTTCCTCCTCTGGATCGGCGTCCTCCTCATCCTGACCGCCAGCACCTCCGGCGTCATCCGCTCCGGAGACGGCGGCCTCACCCTGCGGCAGCTGCTGTTCATCGGAGCGCTCTCCCTGCTCATCTGCGCATGCAACTTCACGGTCGGGAAACTCCTTGGCGGAAGCGACTTCCGGCGCGAGAGCAGCCAGTCCCTCGGCCAGAAGAACACCACTTTCACCGTGCTCTTCGCGCTGAATTACGCAGGCCCCGCCGCCGCGATGGGCCCCGCCTTCTACATCCTCTGGCACAACCTCTGGAACGGCGCCCAGATGCTCGCCCACGACCTGCGCGCACGCAGGGAAGCCTCCCCCGCACCGCCCCCGAATCCATGACCATCCGCAAACGCAAAAAGAAGAATACCCTGGGCTGCACGATCGACGCGATCGGCGAATACATCCGCGCAAACCACCTCCAGGAAGGCTCGCCGCTGCCCACGGAAATCGAACTGTCCCGGCAGCTCGGCGTCAGCAGGAGCATCCTGCGCGAGGCGCTCCAGCATTTCCGCACTCTCGGCATCATCACCGCCAAGAGCCGCACCGGCGCGCATCTCAACCGCCTCTTCCCGGAAAACCCCTTCGAAAGCTACCACCCGTTCCTGCTTTCCCAGCCCGGCATCCCCAAAAAGGTCGTCCAATTCCGCGGCATCATCGAAACCGGCGTCGCTGACCTCATCGTCAAAAGCGCCACCGCGACAACGCTGCGAATGTTGCGCGCGCACAACGACAAACTGCGCGACGCCAAGGTGTTCACCACCCGCATCAAGGAGGACGACCTCTTCCACGTCACCATGCTCCAGTGCGTACAGAATCCCTTCGTCGACTGCATCGTCCCCCTCTTCACCGACTGCTTCCTGCAAATCATGCACGTCATGGACGAGCAGCATGTCCCCACGCCGCTCGAAGTCGTCGTCCGGGAGCATGACGAGATCATCAGCTGCATCAAGCACAAGGACACCGATGGTCTGCGCAGGCTCCTCTATCACCATAACGAGGCCAACGTCGCCTTCTTCGACACGTTGGAGCGCCAATCCACCCCGCCGCAAAAATAGGAGTGCCAAGCCATGTGGAAACAACTGCATTTGGGATTGCTGCTGAT
The DNA here is from genome assembly GCA_016287975.1 of Lentisphaeria bacterium. The sequence goes on from JAEEXV010000387.1 coordinate 2,567, forward strand.
GCTTGCCGCCATTGCCATCGCCGCGCGTGAGCGCATCGTCATCATGAGCGATTCGACCGCCGTCGACTACCGCGGCCAGAAGAATGCCATCGCCAAAACCGCCGCGTGGGAGCCGATGGCGGGATGGGGCACCTACGCCGCCCTCGCCCTCAAGCCCGACGTGGAGATCTTCAACCGCTCCTCCGGCGGCCTCAGCAGCAAGACCTACTATGAAAAAGTCCTGCCCAAGGCAAGCATCTGCTTCTGCAAGGGCGGCTGGCTGCTCCTGAGCTTCGGCTCCAATGACGCCCGCCCGCACCCGAAGTTCGACCGCGCGACCGACCCCAAGACGACCTTCCCGGAATACATGGGAAAGATCGCGGACGCCGCGAAACAGGCCGGAATGCGCGTCGTCGTGATCAGCCCCCTGCCCATCTGCACCTTCACCAAGGGCAAATGGGACAACTCCCTCTTCGCGCCCTACGCCGCCGCCGCCAAAAAGTTCGCCGCCGACCACGGCTACGACTTCATCGACGCCTTCCAACTCGTGACCGCCGCCCTCCAGGGAAAAAGCCAGGCGGAAATCCAGTCCTACTACATGTTCCTGGAACGCGGTGCCTCCCCCAACTGGCCCAAAGGACGGCGAGACCCCCTGCACTACAATGAAAAGGGCGCGCAACTCGTCTGGACGCTCCTGCGCCAGGCCATCGCCAAGGACATCCCGGAACTCGACAAGCTCTTCCAGCCCCTGCCCAAGGAAAACGCAAAATGAGAATCGCGTGGTTCAGAAAGGTCATCTCCCCCGAGGTCGGCACGGACCTCGCGGGCTACTATCTGCATGACCGCTCCGAGCAGAAGCTCGACGACCTGGAGGCCTGCGGCCTCCTCATGGAGCACGACGGCGCGCGCCTCCTCCTCATCAGCCTCGACCTGCTCGGCCTCGACCACTGGTTCATCCAGCGCGTACGACAGGCCTGCGCGGCGCGCCTCGGCATCCCCGACCACGCCGTCATGCTCACCTGCACCCACACCCACACCGGCCCCCACTCGCGCACCCTGAACGCCGCCACCGAGTCCGAGCACCTGAACCGCCCCTATCTCGAACAACTGGAGCAGGTTCTCCTCAACGCCGTGGACGGTCTCACCGACCTGCGCGAATGCGAGACCTACTACTACAGCGCCTGGTGCGACGAAAACCACAGCCGCCGCTATGTCACCGCCGACAACTACGCCTCTTTCACCCCGCACCGCCGCGAACTCCTCCCCGACTGCAACCGCTTCTTCGCGGACAAGGAACTCGGCGTGCTGATGTTCCTCGCGCCCGGCTCCCCGCGTCCCCTCTACGTCATCGGCAACTACGCCGCCCACCCGCTCGCCGGGCACGCCCCCGGCCTCGGCGGACTGCGCATCTCCGCCGACTATCCCGGCGCCTTCCGCGAATACCTCCGCGCCGAAACCGGCGCCGAGGCCATGTTCGTCACCGGCGCCGCCGGCGACATGGTCCCCAAGGAGGACGAACTCGGCTCCGACGCCTTCCGTCGCATGGGCGTCAACCTCGCCAAGGCCACCATCGGCGCCGTCATCGACGCGCAGCGCAACCCCGCCCGCTTCCGCCTCGACGACCCGCGCCTCGGCAGCACCAGCCAAATCGTCCAGATCCCGTTCCGCAAAGGCGTCGTCGGCAACCCGAAGCGCCTCCCAGCGGAATACCTCGGACAGGATCACGCCGACCTCGAAATCCAGTGCCTCGCCGTCGGCGACATCTGCTTCGTCGGCGTCCCAGGCGAACTCTGCGCGGAACTCGGCCAGGAGATCAAGTGGCACAGCCCATTCCGCCGCACCTTCATCGCCTACAACTCAACCGCCTACATCTCCTACATGGGCCCCGCCAACTTCCTCGTGCAGGGCGGCTACGAGGCCCGCTGCCAGCGCCTCGCCGCCTCCAGCGGCCTCGCCCTCGTCAACGCCGCCGTCCAGACCATGGACGCCCTCCGCGGCCAACTCTTCCCCGATGCAGGCGAACCCGACGCGGACTGGCTTGTGAAACTCCCCCCGAACAGCTGAGGCACGCCCCGCCCCGTGTCGTGTGCCGGGCCGCTCTCGCACCTTGCAATGCCCCGAAAATGGTTGCCACGGCGGCCTCGCCGTGGCGGCTCGGTGAATGGGCGGCAGTCGATTCCAAAGCCCTGGCTGCGTTTTGTTGCGGGCCGCTCTCGCACCTTGCAATGCCCCGAAAATAGTTGCCACGGCGGCCTCGCCGTGGCAACAACTTCTGGCATGAAAACGGCGGTGATTGCGGGGAACAGCGCCGCCTGGAAAAGCGGCACAAGCCCCGCGCCTCCACCCATTCCCCATCGTTTTTTCTCCCCCCGTGTTCTGTGCCGGGCCGTTTTCGGCCCGGAAAAGCGGCGCAAGTCCCGCGCAACCCCCGTTCACTCCCATGCTTTTCTTCGATGAAGATTCCGACTGGCGCTTCTACGACATAGAAGCGGGTACGATGACCGCCTCCGACCTGGACCGCCTGGTCACCCCGCTGGCGGGCACGCAGACCGCCGCCTTTGTCATCGGCGTCAATTCAAAACTGGCGAATTTCCCCAGCAGGATCTGCGAGAGCTACACCAACAACGGCTTCGACATGGCGGGCGGCATGTCCCAGCCGTGGATGTGCGGCTTCACCAAAGACCGCTGGAGCTACCGCCGCAGCGCCAACCTCAAGGTGCTGGAGCGCCAGGGCGTCGATTCCAACCAGGCCCTCATGGACCGCGCCCGTGCCGCAGGGATGGAGGCGTGGCTGACCATCCGCATGAACGACCAGCACTACGTCTTCCACCCACGCCACCCCATCCACTCCAACTTCTGGATGAACCACCCCGAACTGCGCGTGCAGTCCCTCGCCCCCGCCAGTGGTTTCGACTACTCCCACGAATGCGTGCGCACCTACTTCGGCGACTTCGTCTGCGAGGTCATCGACCACTATGACGCGGACGGCTATGTCATCGACTGGATGCGCCATCTCCTATACTTCGACGAGGGCCAGGGCGAGGCCCACATCCCCGAGATCAACGCGATGATGCAGCGCTTCCGCCGCCACGCCGACGCCGTCGGCGCGCGCCGCGGCAAGCGCCTGAAACTCGTCGCGCGCATCCCCACGACCATCCGCAAAAGCCGTTTCCACGGCTTCGACGGCGTCGAATGGGCGAGGCAGGGCTGGGTCGACCGCCTCGTCCTCGCGACCCGCTATCTGCGCGACTATGACATCGACCCGCGACCGTGGCAGGAGGCCATCGGCATCCCGAATTTCCCCGTCACTGTCTGCGTCGAGAAGTTCTACTCCCCGTATCCAGGCTATCCGCCTGGCCAGCCGCAGGGCGTCTCCATGGACGAGCCCTTCGACGAACGCCAGATCCCCTTCGTGCGCGGCGCCTGCCGCGCCGCCCTCGCACGCGGCTCCGCCGACATCTACCTCTTCAACTTCATGCGCCCCCGCGTCGATCCCGCCTTCCGATGCCTCTTCGAGGAATGCGGATCCTTCGACACCCTCGTCGGCAAGGAATGCGCCTTCGACATCACCTACGACGACCTCGACATGGAGGAAGCCGTCTACCTGGACGGCTGGCGCGCGGGAACCACCGACGCCTACTTCGCGGGCTGGCGCGCCGCCCGCCGCGCCACTGGCGACTACCCCTACCAGCTGCCGCTGCCGCTCGTCCCTGGCGAAGCGGGCACGCTGCGCTTCCACACGGGCCCCGTCCCCGAAAAGAACCTGGAGGTCGTCGTGCGCCTCCAGGGCGCCCTCGACGGCACCGCCGTCGCCTGCAACGGGCTTCCTGGCACCGCCCTCGGCAACGCCGAATGGCGCCTACCCGCCGAGGCGCTCGACGGCGACACCGCCGCCGTCGCCATCACCAACGGCAGCCATTCGCAGTACGCCATCCATCGCGCCTCGCTCTTCCTGAAGCCCCGCTGAACACGGGCAGCCAGTTCCGTGCCGACCCGTTTTCGGGCCAGTCGTTTCCTCACCAAAAATGGAGATCTTTCCCATGACCGATCAAGAACTCTACCGCCATGCAAAAACCGTCATCCCAGGCGGCACGGGCTTGTTGAGCAAGCGCCCCGAGATGATGGCGCCAGACCTCTACCCCGCGTACTTCAAGGCCGCGAAAGGCTGCCGCGTCACCGACTACGACGGCCGCGAATACATCGACTTCGCGACCATGGGCATCGGCGCGTGCCTGCTGGGGTTCAACGACGATGAGGTCAGCGAGGCGGTCGTCAGAACCGTGCGCGACGGCTCCTTCTCCACCCTGAACCCGCCCGAGGAGGTCGAACTCGCCGACCGCCTTGTCGCGATCCACCCATGGTCGTGCTGGGCGCGCTTCGCGCGTGGCGGCGGCGACACCGCCGCCGTCGCCATCCGAATCGCCCGCGCCGCCACGGGGCGCTCGAAGGTGCTGATCATCGGCTACCACGGCTGGCACGACTGGTATCTCGCCGCCAATCTCGCCGACCCGAATGAACTCGGCGGCCTCTGGCTCAAGGGCCTCTCCCCCCACGGCGTCCCCAGGGAACTCCTCGGCACCGCGCTTGTCTGCCTCCACGGCGATTTCGAGAATCTCGATCGGATCCTCCGCCAGCACGGCGACGAACTCGCCGCCATCATCTGTGAGCCCTGCCGCCACGAGGAGCCCACGCCAGGCTTCTTGCAGGCCCTCCGCGACGGCTGCGACCGCCACGGCGCCATGCTGATCTACGACGAAATCACCATCGGCTGGCGATACCGCTTCGGCGGCTCCCACCTCTCGTTCGGCGTCGCCCCCGACCTCGCCCTCTTCTCCAAGGCCCTCGGCAACGGCCACCCCATCGGCGCCGTCCTCGGCAACGCCAAGTGCTTCGATGGCGCCTCCAAGGCCTTCCTCAGCAGCACCTACTGGACCGAGCGCATCGGCCCCGCCGCCGCCCTCGCCACCATCGCCAAGATGGAGCGCACGCAGGTCGCCCAAAAGGTCGCCGCCTTCGGCAACCGCGTGATGAAACTGTGGCAGGAGACCGCGAAGGCCGTCGCGCTGCCGCTGTCGCTCACCAGCGAATTCGGCTGCCTCGCCTGCTTCAAGTTCGACACCCCTGCCCCCAATGCCGCGCGCACCCTCTTCACCCAGTTGATGCTCGAACGCGGCTTCCTCGCGGGAACTGGCTTCTACCCCGCCCTCCCCCACGGCGACCGCGAATTCGACCTCTACGCCGCCGCCGTCCGCGAGGTCTTCGCCATCCTCGCGCCCCTCGCGCAGGAAGGCGAGGCCGCCATCCGCGCCGCCCTCAGGGGTCCTGAGGCCCACACCACCTTCCAGCGGCTTGTCAAGTAGGAGGTCCGTCATGTTGCAATTCTGGTGTGTCGTTGAGAACGAATTCGCCTACGTCCGCGAGGTCCTTTCAGGATGTTTTTGGCACGCTTGTAATCGACTGACGCACTATCCAAATACTTCGCAAGTTCAGGATCCTGGCAGTGGCGGTTGTCTCTGGAACGGCTATTTTATGGCCAGCGACAAATGAGAGGGGGCGCAACCACAACCAAGGAAACCGCAACATGGGAGCCAAAGTCTTTATGCTGAAGAATGCACTCGCGAAAATCATCGGCGGCGGCATCGGATTCGCCATCATTCACGCCATCGTGTTCTGGATCGCCTTCTTCCAGTGCGGCGGCTTCAGGGATTCCGCCAGCAGCATCTGGCAGGGCATCACCACCAGCGGCAGCGCCTGGACGACCGTCCTGAAATGGACTGGCTTCCCGCTGTCCTGCATCAGTGCCTCGGGGGCGGCCTTCGTCTGCGTCATGATCCTCAACTCGATCCTCTGGGGCGCCGTCGTCGGAGTGATCGTCGGATTCATCTTCGGGCGGAAATAGAAGCCCGCGCACCGTCCAGGGGCTGGCGGCCAGGCCGTCCAGCCCCTGCCGAGTTCTTTGATACAGGCTATATTATCGCTTTCGCCTTTGTCCCCAGCCCGCCACTACAGGCGGGCCTGCCTCCTGTCCCGTGTCCAATCCGAGAAATCCTGTCATGCATACTGTAGAAAAGATCGGCGGCACCTCAATGTCGCGTTTCGGGGAAGTGATGCGCAATGTCATCATCGGCCATCGCAAGCCTGAAGACCTCTACAACCGCATCTTCGTCGTCTCCGCATACGGCGGCATCACCAATCTCCTCCTCGAGGACAAGAAGACTGGACAGCCTGGCGTCTACGGCAAGTTCGCCGCCGAGGATCCCAGCTGGGAACAGGCCCTCGAGGCCGTCCGCCAGCGCATGCTCGAATACAACCGCTCCTTCGTCAGCGTCGGCCTCGACCAGGACGCCGCCGCCGAATTCGTCAACACCCGCATCGACGGCATCGGCGAATGCCTGCACGACCTGGTGAACCTGCGCTCCTTCGGCCATTTCGACCACCGCAGCTATCTGCCGCAGACCAGGGAACTCCTGAGCGCGGTCGGCGAGGCGCAGAGCGCCTTCAACGCGACCCTGATGCTCCAGCGCAACGGCGTCAACGCGAAGTTCGTGGATCTCACGGGCTGGCGCAACGACTACATCCCGAAGTTCGACGAGGCGATTCTCAAGGCCTTCGAGGGCATGGACTTCAGCAAGGTGATGCCGATTGTCACAGGCTACGTCAAGTACGACGAGGGCATCATGACCCGCTTCGACCGCGGCTACAGTGAAATCACCTTCAGCAAGATCGCGGTGCTGACCCGCGCGCAGGAAGGCATCATCCACAAGGAATACCACCTGTGCACAGGCGACCCCAAGCTCATCGGCACCGACAAGGTCAAGATCATCGGCAACACCAACTTCGACATCGCCGACCAGCTCTCGGATCTCGACATGGAGGCCATCCACTCCAAGGCATCCAAGGAAATGGAGCAGTGCGGCATCCCGATCCGCGTCAAGAACGCCTTCGACCCCGAAAACCCGGGCACCCTCATCTCCTGCGACTACGTCTCCCAGGTCCCACGCGTCGAAATGATCTGCGGACGCAACGACATCGTCGCCATCGAGGTGCTCGACCCCGAGATGGTCTCCAAGCCTGGATACGACTACAACCTGCTCCAGAGCCTCGCGGAGTTCAAGATCAGCTACATCACCAAGACCACCAACGCCAACACCATCACCCACTTCGTGCCCGCCAAGAAGCAGCCCATCGGGGGATGCGTGGAGGACATCAAGCGCCGCCTGCCTGGCGCGCAGGTCTCGACGGCCCCCGTCGCCATCGTCTCGGTCATCGGCACCAACATGAAGATCCCTGGCTTCCTCGCGACCGCCGCGCGCGCCCTCTACGAGGCGAAGATCAACACCCTCGCCATGGTGCAGTCCCCGCGCCAGGTCAACATGCAGTTCATCATCGACCGCCGCGACTTCCAGCAGGCCCAGTGCGTCCTGCACAAGGTCTTCGTCGAGGATCCGAAATAACCTGGCATCGCCATGCTCCACCTGCTGCTCGCCGGACTTTCACTCCTCGCCCTCGTCTTCTGGGGCGTCTACGTGTGCGTCTCGTTCCTGCCACTGCGGGTCGGGCGGCGGGCATACAAGGCCGCTCTTGCCTTGACCATGCTCTATCTGCTGGGGCGCATCGCCTATTTCGCCATCGCCCCAGGCGCCGCCGCAAAGCATGACTTCCTCTTTATGAACTACCTCGACGGCGGCTTCGCCGCCGCCTTCCTGACCCGCGCCATCCTCCTGGCCATCCACCGCAAATGGCCCATCCCGCGCTGGCCTGGAATCGCCGCCCAGATCGTGCTCTTCGCCGCCCTCTGCTTCCTCTGCACCCCCGCGATGCGGCAGCTCCAGAAGGGCCCCGCCGCCCCGAATACTCCCGCCCCCGCCGCATCGACCGCCAGCGCATCATGAGCGGACATCGGATCATCGTCATCACGGACGGGGCGGCGGCGCTGCTCCACACCCCGCCGCTGCTGGCGGCGCTGCGGCGCAACGGCCATTCCGTCAAGGTGGCCCCCACTGGCTATGACGGCGCCTCCGCGCTCGCCTTCGTCGGCGAACTGGGCTGGGCCGCCCTTTCGGGCCATCCCGCCCTGGATCTCTCCCGCCTGACGCCAGAGACGCTGGGCTGGGCGGAACTGGTCGTCCTCGCCCCTGTCTCGCCCGCCGTCCTCCAGGTCTTCCGCCAAGGCAGCGCCCTGGCGCTGCTGAAGCAGTCCGAACGGCCAGTGCTGGCCGCGCCCGCGCATCTGCCTGGGGACGGCGCGGATGCCGCGCTCGACGCATGGATCCGTGAACTGCCGCCTGGCAGCCGCCTCCTGGAGGGGCGGCCAGAGGAACTCATGGCACTGGGCGCGATGGGCAACGTAGTCTTGGCGCCAGTGCCGACGGTGGTCGAATGCGCCGAGGCGATGCTCTCCGCGCAGCCGCTCGCGGGCGAACGCGTCCTGGTCACCGCGGGCCCCACCGCCGAAGACCTCGACCCCGTGCGATATCTCACCAACCGCTCCAGCGGCAAAATGGGCGTCGCCCTCGCCCTCGCCGCCGTGCGCTTCGGCGCCCGCGCGACCATCGTCCACGGCCCCATGGCCACCGCCCTGCCGCGCGTCCCAGGACTCGACGCCGTCCCCGTGCGCTCCGCCCGCGAAATGCACGACGCGGTCGCGGCCCGCTGGCAGGATGCCACCATCGCGATTCTCGCCGCCGCCGTCGCCGACTTCACCCCCGACCACTGCGCCCCCCAGAAGCTCAAGAAGCACGGCGACGCGGGGCTCACCCTGCAACTGGTGCGCACCGCCGACATCCTCGCCGAACTCGGCGAGCGCTGCCCGCGCCCGTTCCTCGTCGGCTTCGCCGCCGAAAGCGACGACGTCGAGATCAACGCCCTCGCCAAGCTCCGCCGAAAGCACTGCGACCTCATCTGCGCCAACGACATCCGCGCCCACGACACGGGCTTCGCCGTCGACACGAACCAGGTCACCATCTATGACCGCGACGGCACCCGCACCCCCCTCCCCCTCCTCTCCAAGCGCGCGACCGCCGAAGCAATCCTCGACTATATCGCCCGCCGAACGCCATGAAAGCCACCGCTATTTTGCGGGGAAGACGGCCCCGTCGCCAGGGGCGAGGGTGACTTCGGGCGGCAGGCCTGAAAGTCCCAGTTTGGCGGCGTCGAGGCGGAAGCGCTGCGGGCGGCGTCCGTGGTTCATGAGTACGAGGAGCCATTTGCCCTGGCCGTCGGAGAGCAGCGCGGCGTCGGCCTCGGGAAGCCCCGCGGCGGCAAGGCGTTCGGGGTGGTTCTCGCCGCGCAGGAAGAAGGGCTCGTATCGGGCGAGGATGCTTGCCGCGCGCGAAATGGCGGTGTAGCTGCGTCCGTCCAGGTTGGGCAGGTAGTAGACGAAGAACCCTGCGGTCGCATCCGCGGAGCGCCGCAGCAGTTGCGCGAGGGTGACGGGCGGGACGGGGCGCTTGTCGCCGAACTCGTAGGGGCGCGTGTACGCTCCCAGCGCCAGCGGCGTGCGCGGCAGCGCCTTCCGCGTGGCGGTGAGGACGGCGAGGTCGCGGCCGTATCCCGCGATGGCCAGGTCGATGCGCCCGTCGAGTTTGCGCCAGTCCACGCCGAAGAAACTGCAGTTCTCGTCGCTCTGGTAGCCCGAGTAGACCGAGAAGACGATGCCTGGCAGCGCCTCGTGCGCGGCCTTGCAGAGGAGTTCGGCGAGGTCGGCGAAACGCGTGGTCATGTAGTCCGTCCAGGCGTCGAAGTGCCTGGCGGCGATTTCGGCGGCATTCGGGACGCCGGGGAGCCTGGCGGCCTTGGCGAAGTCGGCGCGGCACTCGTCGCAGAAGCAGGCGATGGGCGCGTCGAGGACGCGGAACTCGTAGTCCCAGCAGAGATGCTCGACCATCCCCCAGCGCTTTTGCCAGGCGGGCAGGCTTTCGACGATGTACTTGCGGCACTCGGGCGCGGTCAGGAACTTGCGCGAGCAGACCAGATGGTCGGAGCGCCTGCCGCGGCGGTCGATCAGCGCGTAGTCGGGATGCTCCTTGAGGAAGGGCACGAAGGAAAAGCACCAGCGGAAGTTGAAGTAGATGGCGTTGGGCAGTTCCGCATAGTGGTGCTTGTTGGCGGAGGTGAAGCGCGTCGCCCCCAGGTCGCGGAAGAACGCCAGGGTGCGGCGGGTCAGCGCGAGGTCGTCCAGGGCGCCGAGGCGGAAACTGCTGATGCCGACGCCCAGCGTCTTCGGCTGCGTGCCGCGGATCGCAGGCAGAAAGACCAGCGGCACCTTCTGCGGGGCCTCGGACAGGCCGTCGGCGGGACTTTCGGCGTGGAAATAGAAGGCCGACGACTCGGCGGAGACATCCGCGTCGGCCGCCAGGACAACCGTGTAGTAGCGGTCCGTCGGGAGCGTCTCCGACCACTTGCGGGGCTGGGAGAAGGCGATGCGACGGCGCGTCCAGCCCCGCCCCAATGGCGACGGACTCTCCCGCACCGTGGTCTGGTGGTGGTTGATATAGCCGCTGGCGCCGAGGAACTGCACGCCTTCGGGCAGATCCAGCACGAGGGTGTATTCGCTTGCGGTGCTTCCAGGGAAGCCGCGCGGGCAGAAGAAGAGGTGCTGCACGCCGCCTCGGATCAGATGGAGCGCGTCGGCCTTCCAGTTCGGCCAGAGCTCCGTCGCTCCGTCGGCCAAGGTGAGTTTCCAGCGGTCCGCCCCCGCCTTGCGCCATCCCTCGGGGAAGGAAATCGGCGCCCCGTCGACGGAGAGGCGCACCTGCGCCCCCGCAGGCGCCTGCACTTCCAGTTCATTGACGCCGGTCGCGAGAATGGCGCGGCCCGCCGCCGGGCGCCCGTTGCAGAGCAGCCGCGCGCCTTTCGGCAGCGCCACGTCCATCGTCTGCGCGCTCAACGCCAGGCGGTATTGCGGAGAACGTAGCAGTTCCCGAAGGGACGCGTCGAAGATGCGCCAGCGGAAACGGAAGGCGTCCTTGCCGTCGAGTGAAAACGCTGCCTCGCGGTCGGAGTGGACGGTGTGCGGCGGCTTTCGATCAAAGGCGGTCTCCACCCGCAGAAGCAGTGGCTGGCGGCTCGAAAGCTGGTCGGATTGGATGGCCAGGCGGTTCGCCCCCGGCGCGAACTCCGGCCAGGCGGAGACTCCGGTACCAGGCACATTCGGCACGAAACGCGCCTCGAAGAAACTCTCGTTCAGGTGAAGGCCGCCGCTGATGGGCGTGTAACTGCTCATCTCCTTCGATGGCCACTCAAAACGCCCGATCTTGATCTCCCAGGGAATGGCGCCCGGTTTTCCCCCCAGCGCCTTCCACGGAATCGCCACTTCGGCCTCCCAGTAGCCAACCGGCTCCTCCGCATGGACCTGTACCGCCGCGCGCGCGCCGGATTCCCAGCTTTTGTCCCGCTTCTGCCACATATTGCTCCGCTCATCCCGGCTGTCGAGAATGGCGCCTGCGGCATTCACAACGACTTCGCTGACCTCAGAAGGCACCGCCGGATTGGCCAGCAGAATCGCGATGCAGTCATCCTTGTAGATGGCATCCTGGTCATGGGCTGTCACCTTGCGCTGGAAGGCGTGCATGCGGTTCGCGGAGGGAGCCAGCGCGGGTTCGCCGCAGGAGAAGGCGAGGTAGAGGTTCTCGTCGTCCCACAGCATTCTCGCCATCGTCTGTTCGGCGGCGAAAACCGTCCGCCCCATCAACATGAATGGCCCGATGGGGAGGCTGTTGACCCACGCCGCATCATCCAGTTTTCCGTCGATGGCGGGAGTGCCGCGCCCGACCGCGACGCTGGCGCGATCGGAGACCTGACATGGCATGGCGTCCAACTGCGCGGGCGTCAGCGACGCGTCAGTGGCGATGACCACGCGGTCGAGGAAATACTGGGACTGTGCGTCCCCGCCGAAGCGGATGGCGGCTTCCGGAAAGGCATGGCCGGTGGGAATTGGCCCGAAACGCAGCCATTGCCAGGCGTCGCCCGAGGCGAAACGGACCTCCGGCGCGACAATCTGCAGACTGTCATGATGAATGAGGTTGGCGATGCCGACGCCCTTCCCCTGATGGCGCATGCGCGCATAGTAGTAGATGGGAGCCGCAGTCACCGGCACTGGCAGCCGCGCGGCGATGTACCAGCGTTTGCCCCATACGACCTGGGTGTCACCATCCTTGCGGAGCACGCCATGCCGCCCGGGCATCTCGGCTGCGCGCAGACAAATTGGCGGGACGGCGAGCACCTCCAGGATGCCGACCGACTCCAGCCTCTCGAGTTTGCACGAGAAGTTCCGCACCTCAAAGGAGGTCTCAGGCGCGCCAGCGGGAACGAAGAGGCTGAAGGAGACCTTGGATGTCGTGTTGGCATAACTGACCTCGACGGGCTGCCATTCCCCCGTGAGTTCGAAGACCGGGATGGAGGTGACCTGCCCCAGCTGGCCGCTGACCATCGCCCGCAGTTTTCCGCTTCCGCGCACCTCGCAGCGGTATGCAGTCCGCCATCCCGGAATCGCCGGAACCACGGACGAGACGCCGGCATTCGGAGTCGCCGCCCTGCCCTTCAGGATGGCGCCCTCCAGCGTGCAGGTCCCGCCTTTCATTCCGCGGAAGCCGCTTAACGTCGAAGGGGCGGCAAGACAGCAGAGGGAGGCAAGCAAAAACAGCGAGATGAAGAGTTGTTTCATGATGCGGGATTCCTTTCTGGCGATTCGGCGTTCTTCACTTCATTTCGCGGTGGAAGACGGCGGCGTCACCGGGTGGGATGGTGATTTGCGATGGTAGATCGGGCAGACCGAGTTTCGCGGCATCGAGCCGGAAAGTGCGCGGCTGTACGGCGTGGTTCATGAGGATGAGCAGCCCATTCCCCTTGCCGTCGGCAAGGAGCGCGGCGTTCTCCTCGGGCAGACCAGCCGCCGCAAGGCGTTCAAGGTGGTTTTCGCGACGCTTGAAGAAGGCCTCGTATTGCGCGATGATGCGCGAGGCGCGCGCGACCGCCGTGAAACTGCGCCCGTCCATCGACGGCAGGTAGTAGACGAAGAAGCCCGCGTTGGCGTCGGCGGCGCGGCGCAGCAATTGGGCGAGAGTGAACGGCGGGACGGGGCGTTTGTCGCCGAAGTCGTACGGCGTGACGATGGCGCCGAGCATCAGCGGCGTGCTGGGCAAGGCGGCCCTCGTCGCGTCCAGCACGCTGCGCACGCGGCCGTATCCTGCGCTGGCCAGGTCGATGCGCCCGTCGAGCTTGGCCCAGTCGACGCCGTATTCGAGTTTGTTCGCGGGGCTCTGGTAGGCGGAGTAGACCGAGAAGACAATGCCAGGGATCGCCTCGTGCGCGGCCTTGCAGAAGTATTCCGCGAGGTCGGCGAAGCGCGTGGTCATGAACTCCACCCACGCGTCGCGGTGCTTGACGATGATCTCCGCGCGCACTGGGACCGTCGGCAGTCTTGCGGTCTTCGCGAAGTCGGCGCGGCACTGGTCGCAGTAGCAGGCGATTTCCGAGTCGAATGGCCCGCCCAGTTCATAGTCCCAGCAGATGATGGCGAGTTTGCCCCAGGCCGCGTGCCACTTCGGGAAGAACTCCAGGATGTATCGGCGGCATTCGGGCGTCGTGAGAATGCGCGGGCAGACCTCGTGGTTGGAGCGCGTGCCGTTTCGGTAGACGAGCGCCGCCTCGGGGTGCCTGGCGAGGAACGGCTTGAAGTGGAAGTTCCACCCCTTGAAGTTGAAGTAGATGGCGTTCGGCAGTTCGTCATAGTGCCGTTGAGTCGCGCTGGTGAAGCCTGTAAAGCCCATCGAGCGCAGGAACGACAGCATCGGCGGAAGCAGCGTCTGGTCGGTCAGGGCCCCCAGGCGGCTGCAGCTGATGCGCACGGCGAGTTCTTTGGGCTGCACGCCCTGAATCGGCGGCAGAAAGACCAGCGGAACCTTCTGCGGGGCCTCTGTGATCCCGTCCGCCAGGCTCTCCGCATGAAAATAGAAGGCGCCCGTTTTCAAGGCGTCCCGCTCTGATGCCTCGATCTGAACGACGATGTACTTCTCCGAGGGATAGTTCTCCGACCATGGACGCTGCCCTGCGACCGCGACACGCCAGCGCCGCCACCCCTTTCCCAACGGCGAGAAAGGCGCCTCCTGCACGGCGGTCTCGTAGTATCGGATGTAGCCGCTGGCGCCTTGCACGCGGACGCCCTCAGGCAGGTCAAGCACAATCGCGTAATCGCGGACGGTCTTGCCAGGGAAGCCGCGCGGGCAGAAGAAGAGTTGCTGCACGCCGCCGCGGATCAGATGCAGGCCGTCGGACTTCCAGTTCGGCCAGAGCTCGGTCGCCCCGTCGGCGAGGATGAGGCGCCAGCGGTTCGGAGCCGTCCTGGTCCAGCCATCGGGGAACGGGATGGGCACGCCGTCCACCGCGAGGCGCACGGCGGCCTTTTCGTCGGCGGCGAGTTCCAGTTCGTTGAGGCCCGTGGCGAGGATGGCGCCGCGGTCGGCGGGACGGCCGTTGCAGAGGAGCCGCGCGCCAGCGGGAAGCGCGACCTCCAGTGTCTCGGCGGAGAGGGCGAGGCGGTAGCGCGGCGAACGCAGCACTTCCCGTAGCGAGGCGTCGGCGACGCGCCAGCGGAATTGGAAGGCGTCCTTGCCCTCCAGGTTGATGGCGAGGTCGCCCGCGCCATGCACGGCGACGGGGCGTTGCTTCGCGAAGGTGCTTTCGGCGGTCAAGAGCAGTGGCGACACGCTTTGGAGCGCCAGGCGGTTCGGGCCAGGCGTGAACTCTGGCCACGCCGTGATGGATGCGCCAGGAAGGCGCTCCGCAAAGCGCAGTTCAATGAAGTCGCCGTCCTGGTGCAGGCCGTCATGCCGAATAGGCTGATAGCCGCTCGTCTCCTTGGAGGGCTTCTCGATGCGAGACAACTTCGCGTGCCATGGCGCCACTCCAGGCTTGCCGCCCAGCGCCGCCCACGGGATCGCCAGCTCGGCATCCCAGAAGCCGCCCGTGCTCTCGGTGCGCACCGCAATGGCCGCGCGCACGCCAGATTCCCATGCCGTGTCGCGCTTCAGCCACATGTCCTCACGGGGGCTCGCGCAGTCCAGGACCGCCCCTGAGGCGCTGACGAGAATGTCGTGCACACGCCGATCTGAGTTCGGATTCACGAGCAGCACCGACACGCAGTCGTCCTGATAGGTCTGTTTCAATTCGTCGTGCGCGGTGATGTTGCGGCGGAACTCCTGGAGGCGGTTGGCGGCGGGCGTGAGGGCGGATTCGAGGCAATGGAAGAAGACATAGAGGTTTTCGTCGTCCCACAGCAGCCTCGCGGTGGTCTGCTCGGAGGCGAAACTCATGCGTCCCTGCAGCAGGAACGGCCCCAGCGGAAGACTGTCCCGCCAGACGGCATCGAGTTCGCCGTCCACTTTCGGCGTGCCGCGCCCGACGGCGACCGCGCCGCCGTCGCCATCCTCCTGGCACGGCACGGCGTCCAGATCGGCAGGCTTGAGCGATCCGTCGGTTGTGACGACGGTGCGGTCCAGTTGGAACTCGGTGTATTTGCCCTCCCCTCCGATGAATTTGACGGCGACCTCAGGGAAGGCGAGGTTGGCGGCGACTGGCCCCAGCCGCAGCCATTCCCAGCGGCTGGGACCCGTGCATCGGGCCTCTGGTGCGAGATTCTGCTGGCTCTCGTGGTGGATGAGCGCCGCGCCGCCAGGCATCTTTCCGCCGTGGCGCATCCGCACATAGTAGTAGACAGGGCGAGAGGTCAAGGGCACGGGCAGGCACGCCACCACCGAATAGCATCTGCCCCACACGACGGTCAGTCCGTCCCTGCGCGGCGGCGTGGCCAGCAGCTCCTTGTTGGCGAGGCCCATTTCCCCCGTGTCCTTGCGCAGGCGCGCATGGCGCGCGGGCCGCTCGGCGGCGCGGATGCAGACTGGCGCGACCGCGAGATCCGCCAGTTCTGGCATCGCCTCCAGTTCGGCGGTCAGATTCCGCAGCTCGAAGGAGGCTTCCGCGCAGCCTGGCGCCAGATACAGCCCGAACGACACGTGCGCGGTCGTCTCCGCATAGCTGATGGCGATGGTCTGCCACTCCGCGGAAAGCTCCACGGGCACTCGGCTGAACACCCGCCCCTGGCGCCCGTTGACGCTCGCCCGCACCTTGCCGCTCCCCCGCACCTCAACGCAGAAGGTCGTGCGCCGCCCAGGCGCCACCGCGAAGGCGGCGGCGACGCCCGCGTTCCGCGACGCCGCCCTCCCCTTCAGCACGCCGCCCTCCAGTTGGCAACTGGCGCCGCCGATGCCACGGAAGCCATTCAATGGCAATGCCTCGGCAAACGCCAGCGCCACCACGGCGAACAACCAGGCCAATATGATTCTCATGCTGCCCAGATTTCCCAAGTTTCGCATTTACCTGGCGTGTGCCGACGGGCTTGCCAGTTGAGTTCTGTGGCGGGCCGTTTTCGGCCCGCCGTCTTTCGCCTTCTCCTCTACAACTGCTTCCTGATGTAGAAGTTCGCGTTGGAGATCTCAGTCCGTGAGACGGCGGCGGCGTGGCAGTCGCCGAAAACCGCGTTGGCCCTCTTGTTGTGCAGGAACCACATGCCCTTGCCCGTGGCGCTCATGTTGTCGGGGACGCACAGGTTCCAGGGGTTGCCCCAGCTGCAGCCCTGGTAGGTGAAATCACCGTAGTCGGTGCTGTTGAAGCGGTCGGCGAAGTTGATGAGGTCGCTCAGGCGCTCCGCCTGCGTGCGGCGCATGGCGACGTAGGGGCCGCCAGGGACGGGCTGCGTGTATGGCATCTGGTTGTAGCCATAGTCGGCGTATTTCCAGGCCTTGCGGCCGTAGGGGTTGGTCGGGCAGTCGAGGATGGAGCCTGCCAGGCAGGAGATGGTCCAGGTCTTTGTCGCCGCCATGTACATGGTCTTGAGGTAGTCGCCTGCGAAGGGGTGCTGCTTTTCATTGCACCAGTAGTAGGAGCCAGAGGTCGGCTTCGGAACGGTGGCGGGCGCGTAGAACTCGTCGTAGTCGTTGGCGTAGAAGTTCAGGGTCAGGCCAAGTTGCTTGAGTTTGTTCAGGCACGAAATGGCCTTCGCCTTCTCCCGCGCCTGCGAAAGCGCGGGCAGCAGCATGGAGGCGAGGATCGCGATGATGGCGATGACGACGAGAAGTTCAATGAGCGTGAACAGGGAACGGATTCTACGCATGGCGGGGGTCTCCTTTGGTTGGGGTGGTGGAACTATCCTTCAAAACAAAACTGGATGAGGCTTTCAAGCGGGGCGGTGGCAAGGCAGACCACGGTGTCCGCCGCGCCATAGTAGATCTTGACTTCGCCGTCCCCCCCGACGATGAGGCCGCACGGAAAGATGACCTCCCCCCGAAAGCCCTTGCGCTCGTAGTCGGTCTCTGGGACGATCAGCGGCGTCTTCGCCATCGCGACGATCTTCGACGGGTCGTCCAAGTCGAGCAGCATGAGGCCAGCGTAGTAGCGGCGCACCCAATGCCGTTCCCAGGCGTCCAGCGGCTGGTCGACGACCTCGACGGCATGGAAGGCGGTCAGCCATCCCGCCTTCGTCTTGACAGGCGGGGCGGCGGGGCCGATCTTGAAGTTCGCGAAGGGGACCTGCGGCGGCATCAGCACCGCCTTGCTTTCGCCCCAGAGGCGCAGGTCGTCGGAACCGCTTGAAATCCAGATGCCGTGGACCATCGGGTCGCCCTCGCCGAACGGGCGCTCCAGGCGCATGGCCTTCCCGTGGATCTTCTCAGGGAAAAGCACCATGTTGCGGTTGGTCGGCACCGAGATGAAACGGAAGTCGTAATGATGGAAGTCGCGCGTCACCGCAATGCCGCCGCAGGTGCCGTATTTCGAGCGCATCGCCGTGCAGACGCCAAATTCGCCATTCCCGAGGTCCGTGATGCGCGGGTCGTAGACGCGGTCGATCGCGGGATCGCCGACATCCTGGAACGACAGCACTGGCGACGGCTCGACCTGCCAGCGCACGCCGTCCTCGCTGTGCGCGAGTCCCAGGTTGGTCTGGAAGCCTGTGTGGTCGCAGATGCCCGCGTAGAAGTCGTCGTAGTCCTTCGGCGTCACGCCGTAGTCGTTGCGGAAGAGCATCAAGTATTCGCCGCCAGTGCGGATCACGCCCGCGTTGAAGACCAGCGCCGATTCATACGGCAGATCCGCTTTCGAGAGGACGACGCCGTGGCGGCGGATGAAGGATGGAGTCTGGAAATGCATGGGGGCTTCTCTCAATGGATGGCCGTGAGGCCGTAGCCGCGCAGCGTCTCTGCGGCCGCGTCAAGTGCCGTCGCGTCTGGCGCGGGCACATCAGGGAGGGTGTCGGGCTGGCCGACAGCGCGGTATTTCGCATGCGCCAGCGAATGGTAAGCGAGCAGCCGCACGGCGGTGAGATTCCGCAGCGGGGCGAGGACTTCCCCCGCCGCCCGGAGCAATTCGGGGGAGTCGTTGCGCCCTGGCACCAGGATCATCCGAATCTCGATCGGCTTGCCAGCCTGGTCGAGCCGCCGCAGGTTCTTCAGAATCAACTCGTTGCCGACACTGGTGAGAAGGCGGTGGAGCCCCGAATCCGCGCACTTGAAGTCGTAGAGGAAGAGGTCGCAGACGGGCAGCACCTGTTCGAAGGCGCTCCAGGGGACATGCCCGCAGGTGTCGCACGCGCAGTGCACGCCCTCCGCCTGCATCCGCGCGTAGAGCGCCGCGCAGAACTCGGGATGGAGCAGCGGCTCGCCGCCAGAGAGGGTGACGCCGCCGTCGGCGCCGTAGAAGCCGCGGTCCTCCAGCAATTTCGCCGCCGCCGCCTCCACCGTCATCGGCGTGCCGTACAACTCCAGCGCGCCGTAGAGGCACGCCTCCACGCATTGCCCGCACGCACGGCACTGGTCGCGATGGAAGCGGTGGACGCCCCCGTTCACCTGATGGCACGGGCAGACCT
>JAEEXV010000388.1 GCA_016287975.1 Lentisphaeria bacterium
CCTCGGGAAGGAAGACGGCGCCCGCGGCGGTCAGCCGCACGGATCGGCTGGTGCGCTCGAAGAGGCGCGCGCCGACCTCCTCCTCCAGTTTGCGGATAGCGGCGGAAAGCGGCGCCTCCGTGATGTGCAGCCGCGCCGCCGCTCTCCGAAAGTGCAGTTCACGGGCGACCGCCGCAAAGTAACGCATCGCGGTGAGTTCCATTGATTCTCCAGGGGGTTGATTGATTTTTAAATCGCAATAATAAATATATATCATATTGTGGAAAGTATCAAATCAGCGGCTACAGTAGAGATTGGAGCGCGGGGGGCAGGAGGAAGTCTGGATGCTGACGAAAGCGGTGATAACAGAGGCGATGTTCGGGGCGATGCGGCTGGCGGCGACGCGGATGCCGCCCGATGTGCGTGCGGCGCTGGAGCGGGCGCGTGCGGAGGAGACGGAGGCGATGGCGCGGAAGCACCTGGAGGTCAGCCTGGCGAATGCGGACGCGGCGGAGCGGGGGCGCGGGCTGGTCTGCGCGGACACGGGCTTTCCGCTGTTTTTCGTGCATGCTGGGGCGTCGGCGCAGGTGGAGGGGGGCTTCGGGGCGCTGTCGGAGTGCGCGCGTGCGGCGACGGCGCGGGCGACGGCGGAGTGCCTGCTGCGTCCAACGATGGTGCATCCGCTGACGCGCCAGAATCCAGGCGACAACGTGGGGCCTGGGATGCCGAAGGTGGAACTCTCCTTCGACCGGGAGGGCGACGGCCTCGACATCCTCGCCGCGCCCAAGGGCGGGGGCTCGGAGATCTTCGGCACCTTCTATCGGATGCTCTTCCCCGCCGACGGGCTGGCGGGCGTCAAGAAGTTCGCCATCGAGTGCATCAAGGACGCCTGCTACGCGGGCAAGGTCTGCCCGCCCGCCATCATCGGCATCGGGATCGGGGGGACGGCGGAGTTGTGCATGGAACTGGCGAAGCGCGCGGCTCTGCTGCGGCCCGTGGGTGCGCCGCATTCGGATCCTGAAGTGCGTCGGCTGGAGGGGGAACTGCTGGCTGCGTCGCGGCATCTGGGGCTGGGGCCGATGGGGGCGCGCGGCGTCAATGCGGTGCTGGCGGTGCATGCGGAGATCGCGGTCACGCACACGGCGGCGCTGCCAGTGGCGGTCAATGCGCAGTGCATGGTCGGGCGTCGGTGGCGGGCGCTGGTGGCGGGGGACGGCACGGTCGAATACACGGGAGAGTTGTCATGAGGGACTTGAAACTGCCGATGTCGGAGGCGGACGCGCGTTCGCTTGGGCTGGGTGAGATGGTGACGGTGAGCGGCCTGCTTTTCACGGGGCGGAGCCGTTTCCACATCCGCGCGGTCGAGGAGGGGCTTTTCCCGCCGCTGGACTACGCGCAGGTCAACTGCTTCTTCCACGTGGGGCCAGTGATGCGCCAGGAGGGGGACGGGGGCTGGTCGGTGGTCTCGTGCGAACCCACCAGCTCGATCCGCTTCGAGCGCTACGGCGCCGACGTGGTGCGCAAGTTCGGCCTGCGCACGCTGATCGGCAAGACGACCATGGGGCCGCGCACGGCGGCGGCGCTGCGCGAGGTCGGCGGGGTCTATCTGTCGAAGATCGGGCTGAGCGGCAATGCGCTGCGGGAGCAGGTGCGGCGGGTGCGCGAGGTGCATTTCCTGGAGGAACTCGGCAAGACGGAGTGCACGTGGGTCTACGAGGTCGAGCATTTCGGCCCCTTCTTCGTGGCGATCGACGCGACGGGGCGCAACTACTTCGAGGAACTCGCGCGGGAGGCCGACGCGCGCCTGCCCGAGGTCGAGGCGATGCTCGGCATCCCGTCGGGCTTCCAGTTCACCCAGGTCAATGGATAGGAGCGCGCGATGAAACGGGTGCGGTATCTGTCGTTGTGCGGAATGCTGGGCTACGGCTATGCGCGCGAGAGCCTGGAGCGGGCGCTGGAGGGCGACCTCGACTTCATCGGGGTGGACGGCGGCTCCACCGACCCAGGGCCGTACTACCTGGGGAGCGGCAGGGGCTTTGTCAAGCGGCTGCAGGTGAAGCGCGATTTGTCGCTGGTGCTGCCCGCCGTGAAGGCGCGCGGGATTCCGCTGATCATCGGCAGCGCGGGCGGATCGGGCGCGCGGCCGCATGTGGAGAGCGTGCTGGAGATTCTGGAGGAACTCTGCCGCGAGCAGGGAATCACGCTGAAGACGGCGGTCGTCTGGGCGGATCTGACGCCAGAGTTCCTGCGGCGGGCGGCGGCGGGGCACCTCGCGCCGTGCGGCGGCGCGCCCGACTTCAACCCCGCGCTGCTGGACGGACTGCGCCATCCAGTCGCGCAGTTTGGGACGGGGCCGCTCATCGCGGCGCTGGAGGGGCAGCCCGAGGTGGTGGTCGCGGGACGCTGCTGCGACACCTCGATTTTCAGCGCGTGGCCCATCTGGAAGGGGCTGCCTGCGGGGCTGGCGCTGCACGCCGCGAAGATCGCGGAGTGCGGGGCGCTGTGCGCGCGGCCAGTGGGCGCGAATGATTCGCTGGTGGTGGAGCTGTGCGAGGATTCGTTCACGGTGGAGCCGCCGAATCCAGCGCGGGCGTGCACTCCCGATTCGGTGGCGGCGCACTCGCTCTACGAACAGCCCGCCCCCGACTGCTTCTACGAGCCAGAAGGGCGGGTCGTCCTGGACGGATGCCGCTTCGAGGCGCTGTCGGCGCGCAAGGTGCGGGTCACGGGCAGCCGTCTGGAGCCGTCGGCGCATCCGACGACCAAGCTGGAGGGCGCGGTGCGCCGCGGCTTTCGGTCGATCTCCCTGGCGGGGATCCGCGACCCCGCCGCCATCGCGCAGCTCGACGCCATCGAGGCGGGCGTGCGCCGCGCCGTCGCCGAGTCCGCGGACTTCGTGCGGCCAGGCGAATACACGCTGCGCTTCCTGCGCTACGGGGTCGATGCGGTGACGGGCGCCAACGAGGCGCGTGGGGCCTTGCCGCGCGAGGCGGCGCTGGTCATCGAGGCGGTCGCGCCGACGCAGGAGCAGTCCGACGCGCTGGTCGCGCTGGCGCGCTCCAAGGCGCTGCACCAGGGGTTCCCTGGGCGTAAGGCGACCGCGGGCAACCTCGCCTTCCCCTTCTCGCCCTCGGACTTTTCGGGCGGCGAGGTCTACGAGTTCGCCCTCTACCACCTCACCGATCTGCCGCTCGACTTCCCCGCCGAGTGGCGCGTGCTGGGAGGCCACAGACAGCCATGAGACTCTATGACGCCGCAATGGTGTGCCGCAGCAAGAATGCGGGGCCGTTCCAGGTGACGATCGACCTGATGTTCGACGACGAGGAGACCTACCGCCGCGTGCTCGCCTCGCCGCAGTTCACGGCGGAGAAGATCGCCGCGCTATACCATGCCGCGCCGTCGCAGGTGGCGGTCAAGCGCTTCGACCGCATCCGCACGGTCAAGGTCGTGCTGCCACGCGCCGCCGCCTCTGGCAGCCTCGGCGATACCGACGTCTATGGCAGCCAGCAGCACTTCCCACTCGGGGATGTCGAGGTGTAGGGGCGGCCGATGCGTGGCTGGACGGCAGGCGCGGGGACCCCAGACCCATCGGGGACCCCAGACCCCAGACCCATCAGGACCCCAGACTTCAGACCCCAGACCCAAGACCCCAGACCCAAGACCCCAGACCCATCATTCGGGGACCCCAGACTTCAGACCCATCGGGGACCCCAGACCCCAAACTTCAGATCCATCGGGGACCCCAGACTTCAGACCCCTGCATTGCCAGATTTCAGAAGTCGCTCTGCTCCCCGAAATGGCGGTTTTCCTGATAGGCTTGGGGAACAATGCGTGCCAAAAAACTTGCCGCAATTCGCAAAACCGCATTTTTCGGCTATCTTATCCTTTTACCGAACGCGCTGTTCCCCATGAGGGGCGGTTCCATCGCCATTTCGCCAAGGCGTCATCCAGATTGTCTGCTTCACGAGAGCTCATTGCCGACCCGCGTGGGGGAAAAGCGCGCTTGACGAAACTGGCGTAGCCACGGCGTCCCGCCGTGGCAGGCGGGTGAGCCACACAGGGGTTGCGATCGGGCGGCGGAATCGTTCGTTGCGTCGCTCGTCGGGGCGACTACGGGGGGACGCCGTGGCTACCATTTTCGGGGCGTTGATTCGGCAATTGCCGCCATTTTCATGCCCTCTTGAGGGACGGCGCCTTGCCGAAAACAGACGAAAGACAAATGCTCCTTGAGGGAGGAGGTCAGGCGTCGGCTTTTTTCGGGGGAGGGGTGTAAGAAGAGCTCCTCGGGGAGGCAGTAGGAGATGTGCCGCCGACGGCGGCTTCGGGCACGTGTTTTCAACCGACGTAGGAGCGCGGATATGTCATTTGGAAAGTGGATTGGCTTGCTGGGGAAGGCGTTGGTCTCAGTCTGCGTGGCCGCGGCGGTTTCGGTTGCGTTCTGCGACACCTATTATGATGTGCTTTCGCAGGCGGAAAAGACCATTGACTTGAAGTATCCCGCGCCCAGCATCGCCAATACGGCGGCCAAGCAGGATTTGATGGAGATTCACAAGTCCAGCGCTTCGGAGGCAGAGAAGATCCGCCTCATTCAGAAAAAGTTCCTGGGGGGGGATGCAGCCAGGGACCAAGGCGATTACGCCAGAGAACGCCGCCGAGGAGTTGCTGGCGCTCACGCGTCTGCGGTGGCAGGCGCATTCCATCGCCATCGCCTACATGGTCGACAGCCAGGAGAAGATCATCCTGAATGAAAAGGTGCTGGAGGAACTGGATGCCAAGGCGACGCGCGAGTCTGGGATGGATGAGACAAAGGCCAGGGCGACGCATGTGGGCGCAGGCGGTTCCGGCAAGGTGAACGTCGATGCGGAAGTGAAGATTGCCTGGCCTCCGAAGGTGCGCGCGGGGCTTGACGCGCACCTTTCCGCGTTCGCGGAGGTCAAGCATTCCCGCGACTGGAGCACGACGGAGATGTGGTCGCGGAAGAACCAGGCGTCGCTGAGCCGCGGGTATGAGCGGGTCGCCCAGAACCTGAAGGAGACGACGATTTCTGGGTGCTACTTTTCCTTCATTCTCACCATTGAGAACCAGGGCGACAAGGATCTGCGCTTTGAGCCAGGCAAGGTGTCGGTGCCAGTCTATGCAGGCGAGACTTTTATGTTGACGGGGCATCCGTACCCGAAGGATGGGCAGGCCATCTCCTTGCCCGCGAAGTCCACGAAGGACATCGAGTTCCGCGGGAGCATCGACAACACCAGGGCTTTGGGGCTGATTCAATTCATGCGTGGCGGCACCCCAGAGGTGCGCTTTGACAGGGGACAGTTCTTCATCGAATCCACGGACGGAGTGGTCAGGGACGCCATTCAGGAGACCCGCAATCTCCAGATGGTTCCCATTGTCTGCGTGCAGGACGGGATTTCATGCGTTTGGCAGGTCCGCAAGGTATACGGCGGACGCAAGGTGACGCTGGAACAGGCGCTGTGGGCGGTGAACGGTCTCTATGAACAGCCGCCGTTTGAGTTCCAGAACGGCGCCTGCGTCAAGGTGATGGGGCGCGAGTCCCCAGAGACGAAATACAACCTGCGTGCCTATCCTGTGATGCTGCAGGGCAGTTCGCCCCAGGTGCATTTCGGCGTCCCGTCGCGGGAACTCCTGGAGGCCCCCTTGGATGACAAGGGCGTTGCCTTCCATGTCATTGATTTCACGTCGGACAAATCCTTGGCCACCGTCAAGACGGAGGCGAATGCCTGGCAGTTCTTCCAGCAACTCAAAATCTGGGCGGAGCAAAATGACCCGATTGCACAGCTCCAGTTGGCGCTGGCCTATGCTCGGGGGGACGGGGTTGGAAAAAACGAAGAAGAGGCGGCAAAATTGTGGAGGGACTTGGCGGAGCAGGGGAACGCCAGGGCGCAATTCGATCTCGGGGTGTGCTACGCGAACGGCGATGGCGTCCCGAAGGACGACGCGGAGGCGGTGAGGTGGTTTCGGAAAGCCGCGGAGCAGGGGAACGCCTGGGCGCAATTCAATCTCGGGGTGATGTATGCGGATGGCCGTGGTGTGGGGAAGGACGACGCGGAGGCGGTGAGGTGGTATCGGAAAGCCGCGGAGCAGGGGGAAGCCAGTGCGCAATTCAATCTCGGGTTGATGTATGCGGATGGCCGTGGTGTGGGGAAGGACGAAGCGGAGGCGGTGAGGTGGTTTCGGAAAGCCGCGGAGCAGGGGAACGCCAGTGCGCAATGCAATCTCGGGTGGATGTATGCGACTGGCCGTGGTGTGGGGAAGGACGATGCGGAGGCGGTGAGGTGGTATCGGAAAGCCGCGGAGCAGGGGTACGCCAGTGCGCAATGTTTTCTCGGGTTGCGGCGTCCGCCGGGACGTACCGTCGGGACGTACGCGGCGGACGTCGGGACGTGGTATCGGAAAGCCGCGGAGCAGGGGTACGCC
>JAEEXV010000389.1 GCA_016287975.1 Lentisphaeria bacterium
CACCACCCTCCAAGGCTGGTACGATGACTTCAACCGCGCCTCCATGGCGGCGCGTTCCTCCAACCGCCCGATCCTGGTGCTCTTCACGGGCTCCGACTGGTGCCCGCACTGCATCCGCCTCCACAAGGGCGCCCTCAGCGATCCGGAATTCCACCGCATCGCCCGCGACTATCTGGTCCTTGTATACTGCGACAGCCCCAGCGAAATCCGGCTGCCAGTCGCCCTCCAGCAGCAATACCGCCATCTCTCGCGCGTGCTCCGCGCAGGCAACGGCGTCCCCTGCACCATCCTCCTGACCCCCAGCGGCGACGAAATCGGACGCATCGAGGGCAATCCCCGCGACTATCTGCAGCAACTCCACGCCCTCCTGCTGCGCACTGGCATCCATCTGCGCTGACCGCGCACGTCCGCCCCGCCGCCTCCTCATGCCTCCCGGAAACGCACAACCACCTGCCGACAACACGGCGCGCCCCGCCACCACAGGGAACAACGCCGGAAACCGCATCATGGAGCCGCGTTTCGACTCCTGGGGACCCGCCCCCAGAAGCCACAACGACCTCCATCTCGCGTATATGCGGGATGTCGGCATCTACCATCTGCTCTCCCCCGAGGAAGAGGCGCGCTGGGCCAGGCAATACAGCGAGGCACGAGCGCACATCAAGGCGCTCATCCAGCGCTTCCCCCAGGTCATCCTCGCCAAACTCGAGGAACTCCGCCAGCGCCCCCAGAACAGCCCGCAAGGCCTCGATTCCTACATTGCGCTCGAAAACCAGGACGAGGAGCCAGACCTGCCGCCGAAGCGCGACTCCACCCCTCTCCCCGTCCAGCACCTTCTGGAACGCCTGCTCAACGATTCCGACTCCCTCCTCAAGCAACTCTCACAGGCAGACGGGACCAGCCTCGACGACTTCGCGTCCGTGCTTTCCTCCTACCTTGAGGAGGCGGGGCGGGTCCATTTCCAGCAGCGCTTCTTCCTGGAGTGCGTCAACCTCTTCATCCAGGGGAACTGGAAGGCCCCAGGCCTCTCCGACGCGGAACGGCAGCGTCTTTCCGCCGAGATGAAGGAGACCTCCCGCCAGGCCGACGAGGCGATGAACCGCCTCGTCGAGGGCAATCTCCGCCTCGTCATCTCCATCGCACGCCGCTACGCCTGCTCCCTCATCCCCCTCGCCGACCTTGTCCAGGAGGGCAACATCGGCCTCATGCGCGCCGTCGAGAGTTTCGAGTACCGCCTCGGGCACCGATTCAGCACCTATGCCTCCTACTGGATCCGCCAGTCCATCAGCCGCGCCCTCAACTCCTACGGGCGCTCCATCCGAATGCCCGTCAACATCCTTCGGCAACTCTCCAAGATCCACCGCACCGAATGCGTGTTCCTGCAGGAAAACGGCACCCTCCCCACCATCGAGCAGCTCTCCGAACTCGTCGGCCTCCCTGCCCCGCGCATCCGCGCCCTCCAGAAAATGGGCCAGCAGCCTATCTCCTTGCAGTCCATCGCCACCGAGGACCGCGACTGGTCCGAACTGCTCGCCGACGACCGTCCCCAGCGCCCCGCCGACGAACTCAACCACGACGCCATCCAGAAATCCCTGCAACTCGCCCTCGGCACCCTCGACGAACGCAGCCGTGAGATCCTCGTGCGGCGGTTCGGCCTCATGGGACACTCCGTTGAGACCCTGGAACAGATCGCCCAGCGCTTCCATCTCACCAGCGAACGCATCCGCCAACTGGAGGCCATCGCCCTGCGGAAACTCCGCCAGCCCGAATCCAACCGCTATCTCGAAGATTTGCGCATGTCATAGCAGCAGCGCCGCCCCCTGCGATGAAGCGGCTCCTTCGCACAATCTTCTTCTGGGAAAATCCAATGCAGGGCGCATTCTTCGGACTGACGCTCCTGCTGCTCTGGCTCTGGTTTTGTTTCACGGGATTCTGCGTCGGCATCGCCTATCGCTGGCCTTTCATCTGCGACGCCGTGGAGGGATTTCATCCACTCCAGTTCTATGTCCTTGCGCTGCCGCCCTGCGCCTATTGCCTGTTCCTGCTCGGCAAAGGACTGGTCGCCGGCATCCGGCAAACTCCGCATTTCTGGATGCGCCTCGCCATCCTCCTGGAGGCAGTCGCATTTCTGACTCTGCTCTTTGCGAGTGTGGAATATCTCGTCACGGACACCTCGACCACATTTGAAAGAACGCATTGGCGGCTTTTCTCCGTCATCCTGGCGTGCCTCGGCACCGGCTATTTGTTCCGCTCCCCCGCCATCCACCCCGCCAAGCCGCCCATCTGTTGCGCCGTCTGGAACGGGTGGTTCATCGTCTTCTCCACGCTCCTGTACGGGGTTAATCCCCTCCCCTTCGTGCGCAGGGGATGTGAATTGTGCCTCTCCCTTGAACTCCCGTATGCCCGTGCCTGCCATCGGCTCTTCCATCTGGAAAGCCGCCATGGTTGCCTCTGGTTCACCGTCGCGGGATTCGTACTGGTTGGCGTCGCCTACCTGCTTTCCGGCGATCTCCTGGCGCGTTGGCAGGGAACCACATTGCGCCGTTTTTTCACCCGCGCCATCCGTCTCCAATGGGGCGTGTTCGCAGGCATCTACGCCATCTCCCTCCTGTGCGTCGCCTGGCAACAAGCAAAATACCGCCAGGCCGTGCAGAAGTTGGAAGCGCATTTCGGGCATTCCATGGACCTCGCGGAGTATGAACGACGGTTCTATGCCGGACGCACCCCGGATCCGGAGTATTGGCGGAAGGTGGAGACAGCACTCCGTTGCTTCCGCAGCGATAAAGGGGATTCACTGGAAGCCACTCTCAAAGAACACCCGACCGCCGTTTTGCCCCGCGAACTCTACGAGAAGCGTAGAAAGGAATTCCTTGACCTCGTGGAAAGATCCCGCGTCGAGGAACTCATCGTGAATCCCATTTCCCCGCCGGTGCAATGCTATGACGACACCCATTTATTCATGGGGGTTCTTGGTGACATCGACATGGTTCGGACACTCGCGAAGATCGAACGACGCATCGGCCATTATGCCATCGATTCCGGAGACTTCGCCGCCGCCGCCAAATCCATGGATCGGCTGGATCTGATCTGTGACTTCCTCTGCAAGGATATTCGCATCCCTGATGGTGGAACGTTCATCTGGATAATCCGCAACGAACTGCTGGAGCGTCTGGTGAACTCGCGGCTGCCTCCCGAGGATTGGCTGGAGACCCAGGCAACGAGACTCCAACAGTGGGAAGAACGGATCCAGCGGCGCGAAAAAGCCGCCGTGGATCATCTGTTCGGAATGTACCACCATTATGTTGTCCACCTTCTCCCCCATGCCCTGCCGGGAAACAAAGCCGATGCCGCTGAGCTGCATCTTCTCCACTGGCACTCCATCCGGTTCTTCTTTCCGCAAGCATGGTGGCTGGCGCTCAAGGATGCCACGGCCTTTGCCGACTCCGCCAGAATCTCCAGATTCGGCGAGTGGCCATTCTCCCAAAGCGTGTGCTTCAATGCCATGCGGATGACAGGCCATTTCTTCGGCGTGGATAGAAACCGCCTAATCGCCGCCACGCGAATCCTGCGGTGTCTCATCACGGCGGAACTGCAACGACGCCGCACCGGCCAAATCCCCGATTCCCTGCACGACCTCCCCCTCGACCCATTCTCCAACCAGCCTCTGAAATACCGCAAAGGCCCATGCCAGATCTGGCGCTTCCAATATCAGGAACAAGAGCTCGTGAAAGAGACGCAAACCGTGAATGCCCTCCAGATCTGGAGCATCGGTGCCGACCTGGAGAACGACGACGGCCAAAAGGACGATGTTCGTTTCCTGTTGGAAATTCCTGACAATAAACAATAGCCCCCTCCTTGAATATGTTGCCACGGCATCCGCAAATGCCCGGCGCGCCTTCCGCCCCCCACCGCGAATGCCCGGCGCGCTCTCTCCGCCCCACCGCGAATGCCCGGCGCGCTCTCCGCTCCACCGCGAATGCCCGGCGCGCTCTCCGCTCACCCGTGTGCCGGCGGGCTTTGCCCGCCGGAATGCCCCCGCGAATGCCCGGCGCGCCTTCCGCTCACCCGTGTGCCGGCGGGCTTGCCCGCCGGAATGCCCCCGCAGAGATGCCCCGGATTTTCCAGATCTTCTGGATCTTCCGGGGCTTCCGGAAGCGGGAGCTGGTTTGCTCGGCGGGGGCGCCACGGCGTTGCCGTGGCTACGGCCGCAAAGGCGCTGGATTTCCCGGATTTTCCAGATCCTCCGGCCCCGCAAGATCCCAGGGGTTTAGCCCTTGATATCGACGTCGAGCCCAGTCGCCTTGTTGAAGGTATTGAAAGCGGAGAGGGCCGCCGCGACCTCGATGGCCCCCGTGATCTCGTCCTCGGTCACGCCGATGCCCTTGGCGGAGGCGATGTGCGCGCTCACGCAGTAGTCGCAGCCGTTGGCGGCGCTCACCGCGATCGCGATCAGTTCCTTGGTCTTGGGATCGAGGTTGCTGCCGGCCGCGCCCGCCATCTGGAGCACCGAGCCCAGGAAGTCGCCGCTGCGGCCCATTGCCTGGAAGACCTGCGGCAGTTTGCCGCCGAAGCCCTTCTCCAGCTGCTCCTGCTTCTGAACCGCCTTCGCGTCCCCGGTCTTGTTGTAAAGTTTGATGTATGCCATTTCCATGTCCTCTTATGCTGTTCGGTGGGATTCCGCCGGCACCCGCCGGCCCGTGTCGTGTTAATGTAACCCCCGCCCGCACTTTTGCCCGGCAATCAGGCCTCCCTTGAATCCGTTCAACTAGGCCAATCCCATCCTCCATATCCCTTGAAATCCCTGCTTTTCACCCCTGCCTTCCCCGTTGAATTGCACAAGCGCGGCTATATTGAAGGCATGACCGAATTCCCCTCTGCGAGAAGAACACCCATGAGCAGGATTCTCTACTTGGAAGGCGCCACTGGCATCTCAGGCGACATGACCGTGGCCGCGCTGCTGGCCCTGGGCGGCAGCCACGAGAAACTGGAAGCCGCCCTCGCCAGCCTCCGTCTCGAAGGCTTCCACCACCACATCTCCACGCGCTCCTCCTACGGCATCGCGGGCACCGACTTCGACGTGCACCTCCATGAGCATGACCACGACCATGAACATGCGCACGGCCACGAGCATCACCACCACGAGCACCGCAACCTCGCCGACGTCGAGGCGGTAATCGCCCGCGGCGACCTCACGCCCCGCGCCGCCGCCCTCGCCCGCCGCATCTTCGCCATCGTCGCCGAGGCGGAGGCCAAGGCCCACGGCGTCCCCGTCGCCGAAGTCCACTTCCATGAAGTCGGCGCCATCGACTCCATCGTCGACATCGTCGCCGCCGCCGTGCTAGTCGATGACCTGGACATCGGCGAGTGCATCGTGACCGCCCTCTCCGAGGGGCACGGCACCATCCGCTGCCAGCACGGAGACCTCCCCGTCCCCGTCCCCGCCGTCCTCAACATCGCCGCCGCATACGGCATCCCGCTGCGCCCGACGGACGTCCCCACCGAACTGGTGACCCCGACCGGCATCGCCATCGCCGCCGCCCTGCGCACCCGCGACGCCCTCCCGCCCGAGTTCCGCGTCCTGAAATGCGGCTGCGGCCTGGGCAAGCGCGACATCGGCCGCCCCAACGTCCTGCGCGCGATGTTCCTGGAGGAGACGCCCGCACCTGAAGCGCAGGTCTATGTCGTCGAGACCAACGTCGACGACGCCACGGGGCAGATGCTCGGCGCCGCCATGGACGCGCTTTTCGCCGCCGGCGCCCGCGACGTGCATTTCATCCCCTGCCAGATGAAGAAGAACCGCCCGGGCGTCATGCTGCGCTGCATCGTCGCCGCCCCCGAACTCGCCGCCGTCGAGAAGGCCGTCTTCCTGAACACCACCACCATCGGCGTGCGCCACTACCCCGTCGAACGCCGCTGCCTCGACCGCACCGTGCGCACCGTCGAGACGCCTTACGGCCCCGTCCAGATCAAGGAATCCACTGGCGACGGCATCCTGCGCCGCCAGCCCGAATACGAATCCGTCCGCGCCCTTGCCGAACGCATCGGGCGTCCCTTCGCCGAACTCCTCGCCGAGCTCCAGACCATCATCCACTAACCCCCGCACAGCCATGTCCACTTTGATTGCCGGTTTCGGCGAAGTCATGCTCCGCCTCTGCCCCCCCGAACGCCTCCGCTATGCCCAGGCCCTCCCAGGAATGATCCAGGCCACCTTCGGCGGCGGCGAGGCCAATGTCTGCGCCTCCGTCGCCATGCTCGGCGGCAATTCCCGCTATCTCACCGCCCTCCCCGACAACGCCATCGCCCGCGTCTTCGCGCAGCAACTGCGCGGCATCGGCAGCGACGTCTCCCGCATCCACTACGAGCCCAGCGGCCGCATGGGCGTCTACTACGCCGAACTCGGCTCCAACATGCGCGGCTCCTCGGTCATCTACGACCGCGAGGGCTCCGTCATCGCCTCCCTCCCCGCCGACGCCTACGACTTCGCCAGCATGCTGGAGGGCGTCACCCACCTCCACCTCACTGGCATCACCCCGTCCCTCACCCGCAACGCCTTCGAAGCCACCCGCGCCATCGCCCAGTTCGCCGCCGCCCGCGGCATCACCATCTCCATCGACCTCAACTACCGCAAGAAACTCTGGAACTGGGAACCAGGCACCTCCAAAAAGGAACTCGCAGGACGCTGCATGGGCGAAATCGTCCCCCTCGCCGACATCATCATCGGCAATGAGGAAGACGCCCAGGACGTCTTCGGCATCGCCGCCGACAACACCTCCATCGACGCAGGCCAGCTCAACATCGCAGGATACCAGGAGGTCGCCCGAAAGCTCTCGGAGCGCTTCCCCAAGGCCAGGTTCGTCGCCATCACCCTGCGCGAAAGCATCTCCGCCGACCACAACAACTGGGGCGGCATGCTCTATGACTGCGCCGCCAGAACCGCCCATTTCGCCCCGCTCGCCGCCGACGGCGCCTACCAGCCCTACCAGATCCGCAGCATCGTCGACCGCTTCGGCGGCGGCGACTCCTTCTGCGCAGGACTCCTCTTCGCCCTCAACACCCCGGGGCTCGACGCCCCCGCCGACGCCATCCGCTTCGCCGTCGCCGCCAGCGCCCTCAAGCACACCTGCCACGGCGACTACAACTTCTCCACCCGCGCCGAGGTCGAAAACCTGATGCGCGGCTCCGCCTCAGGGAGGGTACAGCGATGAAAAAACAACTCTTCGAACTCTACCTCGCCGACTGCCCCGTCGTCGCCATCCTCCGCGGCATCACCGCCGCCGAGATCCTCCCCGTCGCCGACATCCTTCACGAAAACGGCATCAACCTCCTGGAGATCCCCCTCAACACCCCTGGCGCCATCGACCTCATCGGCCAGGCCGCACGGCACTGCGCGACCCGCCAGCTCGTCGGCGCAGGCACCGTCCTCACCCCCGAGCAGGTCCGCGCCGTCCGCGCCGCAGGGGGCGAGTTCATCATCTCCCCCAACACCAACCCCGAGGTCATCGCCGAGACCATCCACCAGGACATGCTCTCGATGCCTGGATTCCTCACCCCGTCCGAGGGCTTCACCGCCATCGCCGCCGGCGCCCACTACCTCAAACTCTTCCCTGCGGGCAACTTCGACATCTCCTACATCAAGAACCTCCAGGCCGTCATCAAACTCCCCATCTTCGCCGTCGGCGGCGTCGGCCCCGCCAATCTCGCCGACTTCCTCACAGTCTGCGCGGGCGCGGGCATCGGCTCCGCCATCTACAAGCCTGGCAAATCCCTTGAAGCCATCGCCCGCGACACCGCCGCACTCGTGCAGAGCCTGAAGCCCAAGGCCTAAGGCATCCGCCTTGCCGACCATGCCCAAATCCCCCCGCACAGGACTGTCCAGCGGCTATCTCCTGGCCACCTATCTGCTGACGCTGCTGCCGATGGGCTGGTTCGGAGTGCTGAAACTATGCCGCCCCGACTGCGCCCGCACCTGGGACTTCCTGCTCTATCTCCTCGTCGCATGGCTCGGCAACACCGCCCTACTGCTCACCCCTGCGTGGCTCTGCGCGCTGGCCGCAGGCGACCCGCTCTCCCGCCCCCCCAACAACGAGGAGGAATACCTCGCCGCCCCGCCCCGAGTCCACCGTGGGTGGCGCTGGCTCGCATGGTCCGCCGCAGGCACCTTCACGGGACTGGCGTGGGTGGTCCTCGCACTCGACATCGGCATCCACCACCATTTCGGCAAGCACTTCTTCAACGGTCTCGTCATCAATCTGCTCATCACTCCAGGCGGCTTCTCCGCGATGGGTCTCGACTTCTGGAGCCTCAGCCTCATCATCATCGGACTGTTCCTCCTCCTGTGCACAGGCATCTCGCTCGCCCTCGCCTTCCCCGCCACCATCTTCATCCGCCGCCACGCCCTTTATCTCGCCAAACGGCATCCGCGCCTCGCCCCTGGCGCCGCCATCGCCGCCGCCGCCGCCTTCTTCCTGTCGCTCTTCTCCACTGGCCTCGCCGAATTCTATCAGCGCGAAAGCATGATGGCGGCGGTAACCGCCTACCCCGTCGGACCACGCGTCCGCATGCGCACCTTCCTAAAGGCGCTCGGCTACGAACCCGTCCCCCGCCGCGCGACCGCCATCCGACTGCGCAATCCCGAAAAGGCCATCCCCGACTATCCGCGCGTCCTCATCGAGCGCAATCCCGATACCCCACGCCCAAACATCCTCTGGATCTGCGCCGAATCCCTCCGCGCCGACCTGCTCACCGCACACACCATGCCCGCCACATGGCAATTCGGCGCGGAGCACGCCACCCGATACACCCGACATTTCAGCGGCGGCAACGGCACCCGCCCTGGAATCTTCTCCATGTTCTACGGCCTCTACGGCACCGCCTGGGACGCATTCCTCAACACCCGCCGCACCACCATCCTATTCGACTGGCTCCAGCAGGACAGCTACCAGATCCTCGTCCAGACCGCCGCGCGATTCACCTACCCCGAATTCGACCAGACCGTCTTCGCGCGACTCGCCCCGCCGCTCCTCGTCGAGGAACCCGACGGCAACCCGTGCGACCGCGACCGCCGCATCACCGACCGCGCCATCCGCTTCATCCAGCAGCGCGACCCCAAGCGCCCATTCTTCGCATTCCTGTTCTACGAAAGCACCCACGCCCCCTACAGTTTCCCGCCGGACCAGGCCCCCTACCAGCCCGTCGTCGAAATCCTCGCCTATCCCAGCCTTACCTCCGACGACCGCCTGCCTCTCCTCAACCGACAGCGCAACGCCGCCCGGCAGGTCGACCACCAATGCGCCCGCCTCTTCGAACTGCTCCAGCAGCAAAGACTGCTCGACAACACCATCGTCATCTTCACCGGCGACCACGGCGAGGAGTTCTACGAGCATGGACGCCTCGGACACAACTCCGCCTACGTCAACGAGCAGATCCACACGCCACTGCTCATCCATTTCCCCGACACCCCGCCCGCCGTCTACGACCGCCTCTCCCACCACTGCGACCTCGTCCCCACCCTCGCCCCCTGCCTTGGAGTCAAGAATCCCCCGCAGGACTACTCCGTCGGCGGAGACCTCCGCAATCCCGACTACCAACGCCAGGAGTTCGTCGTCTGCGGCTGGAAAAGCGCCGTCCTCGTCACCGCGCAGGGCAAATACATCCTCCCCATCAACGACGACGCCCTCTACATCCGACCACGCCTCCTCGGCCCCGACGACGAGCCCGACGACCGACTAGACGACTTCTACAACCACAACCGCGACGCCATCCAGCGCGCCCACCGCCTCATCTGGCACTGCCTGAAACGCCCTGCCAAGTAGGCACAAGGATCAGCCCAGCCACGCGCATCTTCTCGTTCGTGGCGGGCCGTTTTCGGCCCGCGTCCCCGCTTCCCATTGTTCTGTGGCGGGCCGTTTTCGGCCCGCGTCCCTGCGTTCCCGTTCCAATCATCTCTGACCTTTCGGCAAGCCTTGAAATTACGCCCCGCTATTTTTTTTCTGCTCGCCGCCATCGCCCTGCTGCTGCTCTTCCCCAGCCTCAACAACTTCCTCTTCGACGAGGCGCTGCTGCAGTATTTCGCGCTGGAGGCCAATGCCCATGGGCGGCTCGCCGCGCGCGGCCTCGTCGGCACTGTCGGGCAGGCCTACGGCCCCCTGGCTGTCTGGTTCTACCAGGGCCTCCAACTGCTCACCTGCGACCTGCACCGCATCCTATTCCTCAAGGCGCTGCTCTCGGGAGCCATCAGCCTATGCAGCCTGCGCATCCTCGCGCGCCGCGCCCGCGTCCCATTCTGCCTCTTCGCGCTCACGCTCCTCCTCGCGCCCTATTCCTGGTACTGGCAGCGCACCGTCTGGGACAACGTCCTGCAGATCCCGCTGGAACTCGCCGCCCTCGCAGCCTTCGCCGAAGCGCTGGACCGCGCGGAAAAGCGCCCCCTTCCTGCCGCCCTCCTCTTCGCCCTCTCCTTCGGCTGCGCCCTTGCCGCCATCTGGCTCCACACCATGGCCCTGCCCTTCCTCGCCGCCCTCGGATGCCACCTGCTCCTCCTGCATCCGAAAACACTGTGCAAAGCCTGGAAATGCCTCCTGGCGCCCTCCCTCGCCACGGCCGCCATCCTCCTCGCACTCCTGATCCCGAGGTTTACGCAGACCCGCGACGCCCTCCGCGCAGGGCGAATCGCCAGCGAGCACGCCACCCTAGCCCGCGCCCTCGCCAACGCCCTCTCCTTCCCGCGTGTCCTGGGGCAGATCGACCAGTTCAGCGCGACCGTCCACCGCCCCGTCGCCGGCCTCGCCCTTCCGTGGAAGCCTATCTGGGACACCCTGGACCTTGTGCTGCTCCTCTCCGCCGCCATCCTCATCCTCGGGGGCATGGCCTTTACCATCCTCCATTGGCGCGAACGGCACAACCGCCCTGACGTGCGCCTCGGCGCCTTCGCGCTCATCCTCCTCGCCTGCCAGACGCTCTTCATCCTCGCCCTGCGGCTAAAGTCATTCCACATCCACTACCAGCAGCCCATCCTGGCCGCAGCCATCCTCCTCGCCGCCCTGGGCGCCAAATGGGAGCCCCCGCTCCCCGCGGACCGCCGCGCCTCCGCCATTCCCCTGCATCGGCACGCCGGCCTCGCCCTCTGGTGCACCTGGTGCGTTGCAGGCGCCCTCTCCATCCTCACCCTCCTCGCCCACGTCTATCTCACCGACGGCGAACCTGGACTCCCCTACGGCATGACCATCCATGCCTACCAACGCACCGCCAGGCAGCTGGTCGACCTTGAATATGCTGGCCAATCATACCAGATCCGCAACGCCGTCCCGCTTTTCGATCCCCGCCTCTCCCCGATGCTCCCCACGCTCCTCCGCCTCGAACGCAAGAAGCGCCGACGCTTCCAGGGGCCACCTCCCCAGCCGACTGCCCCGCCGCTCCCCGTCCTCCTTCACCACCCCCGCCCCGACTGCGGCTTCGTGGAAATCACCCCGCCTCCTCAATAGCATCGCCTCCCCAGCATCCGCCAGCCCCGCGGCATTCCCATGTCGCCCCTCGTCATGCGCACCTCCTGGCTTCTTTTCATCTTCACCCTGATTGCCTGCACCTGGTTCTTCTCCCGAGGCAACTGGGCGCAGCACTCCCGCTACCAGGCCATCTACGCCATCGTCAAGGACGGCACCCTCTCCATCAACCGCCAGATGGCCCTTGCGGAATCCATGCCGCCGGACTTCACTGGCGACTGGGCCCGCCATCCCCGCTCCCGCTACTACTATTCCAACAAGGCCCCCGCCACCGCCTTCCTCGGCGCCGCCGTCTTCTGGCCAATCTGGAAACTTGAACAGGCCTGCCGCCTGGATACCGCCACTGGCACCCGCCTCGACTATTTCAACCGCTGGTGGATCAACTTCTGGTGTTCGGCCCTCCCCACCGCCCTCGCCGCCATGCTGCTCTTCCAGTTGCTCGCCGCGCACTTCGGCTTCACCCAACGCCGCGCCCTCTTCTGGAGCCTCGCCTTCGTCTTCGCCACCCCCCTCTGGCCCTACGCCACCCAGATGTGGGGCCATAACCTCGGCGTCCTCTTCCTCGTCGCCGCCCTCCCCGCCATCTGCGACCGCAACGCATCCCGCGGCGCCTGCATCCTCGCGGGCCTCGCCGCAGGCGCCGCCGTCCTCGCCGACTACCTCGCCATCGCCGCCCTGCCCTTCTTCGCCCTGCATCTCGTCCTGACTGGACGCGCCCGACGCCTCCCCGATTTCCTCCTCGGAGGCCTCCCCGCCCTCGCCCTCTACTGCCTCTACCACCAGCACTGCTTCGGCAACCCGCTCCTCCCCGCCACCTTCTTCAACAACGAAATCTTCCAGGACTCCGACGCATCCCACGGAATCGTCTCGGGATTCAGCACCATCGTCCTACTGCGCCTCCTCATCGGACTCCAGCGCGGACTCTTCTGGGCCTCCCCCGTCCTGCTCCTCGCCTTCCCTGGAATCCGCCAGCTCTGGAAAGACGGTCCGCAGGGCCGACGCCACCTCCTCCTCTTCGGCGGCTGGTTCCTCGCAGGGCTTCTCCTCAACGCATCCTTCAACGGCTGGCACGGCGGCAACGCCATCGGCCCGCGCTACCTCATCCTCTGCCTCCCCGCCATCCTCATCCTCGCCGCCCACTTCCCCGCCGCCACCCCCGCCCGTCAATGGTTCGCCATCGCCCTCGCCCTCGCCTCCGCCGCCCTGATGTTCATCGTCTGCGAACTCACCCCATGCGCCAATGAGCACCTCGCCAACCCGATCTTCGGAGAATATGTCGATACATTCCTCCACCATTTCCCGCACAACCGCATCCCACTGCTGTTTCGCGGCCCCCTTCCCGAACATCATATCTGGTTCCATGGGAATCTCGCCGTCCTCTCCCCGGGACGCCTGGTCGGCGGACGCCCCTGGTCCGACCTCGCACTCCTCGCACTCCTTGCACTCGCCTTCCTCCGCCTGGCCCGCGTCCGCCTGCCGCTCCAGCCAAAGTTCCCTCGCCGCGTCCCCGCCATCGCCTGGCTTGTCCTCGCGGGCTTCGCCCTGCTCCTCGCCGCCCCAGGCCTCGTCCAATTCGGCCCATCCTCCGCAGCCCTGCTGAACGCCGCCTTCCAGGCCAATGCAGGCCAGCATTGGGCACACGGAGCCACGCCCGCCGTCTGGGTCTATCAGGTTCTCCTCCTCCTCACTCCCCATCCCATCGCCCTCGTCGTCTGGAAAGCCCTGCTGGTCGGCGTCCCGTCGCTCTGGCTGCTGGGCCGCCTCGCCCGACGCGCCGAACTCCCGTTCCCCACGTTCGCCGCACTCTTCCTCTTCGCCCCCGCCCTGTGGCTCGCCGGCCGCGAACTCGACGCCGCCTCCTTCGCCCTGCCATTCCTCCTCCTCGCCTTCGACGCCGCCCTGCGATTCCGCCGCCAGCCCGCCCCGCCGCCCTTCGCCCTCGCCGTCCTCGCCACCTGCGCCGCACTCGCATTCGCCCCGCACGCCGCCAGCCTCTTCCCCGTCCTCGCCGCCCTCCTCCTCCCCCCCGCCTGGCGACGTGGACGCAAGGCCGCCCTCCTGCTGCTCGGCGGCCTCGCCCTCGGCGCCATCCTCCTCGCCGCCCGCCACGCATCCCCCGCCCCCATGCTCGACATCCACCTCACCCCACAATGGCTCGGTCTGCTCGGCTTCCGCCTCGAACTTGTCGCAGACCGAACGATCTGGCGCCTTCTCTTCGTCGGCATCTCCTTCATCGCCTTCCTGCTGGTATCCCTCGGCATCGCCTTCCTCGCCGTCTGCCGCACCCGCCGCGACGCCGCACCCGCCGTCCAACTCGCCGCCATCGCCGCACTCCATCTGCTCTGCCACACCGTCGCCCTGGCACTCCGCCCCCAGGACGCCCCCGCCACCATCCTCCCCGTCGCCCCCGCCATCCTCATCCTCGCCGCCTTCGGCGCATCCGCCAGCGCCAAGTTCCTCAGGCGCCCTTTCCTCGCGCCGCTCCTCTCCGCCCTCGGCGCCATCGCCATCGTCGCCTGGCAATGCCACTTCGCCTTCATCGGCACCACCAACGGCCGCACCGACGCCGCACCGCTCTCCGAACAGTGGGAGGCCATTTCGCTTATCACGTGCCTGTCATTGAGCCAGCATCCCGTCACCCTCCAGACCAGCGCACCAGGAATGTTCCAGGATGATTGCCTCTTCCAATTTGCGCATGCATCCTATCAGGCGCGGTTCTTCGCCCCGATACATCTTGAACCTGCAAGGCCGAACACGAAAGCGCGTGTGATGCTCTTCCAGGCCAATGGCCGAAACGCCTTCCTGCACGCAGTCTATTCGTACGATGGACAGCCCCCCATCCCCTACCGATAAGCGTCGAGGTCATTCCTGAATCCGCCGCCGAAGTTCTTCATTCAGCCGAATGCGCTCCTGGTCAAAGGCGGGGTTCAGATAATTCGACTCCAGCCGCAGCCACCGCCGCGCCGACGCCAGGTCGCCACGCATCAGCGCCATCGCCGCCAAATCACGGCAGACATAACGCCCGGCAAACTGCAGCGGAAAGATCACGCGCGGTTCCGTCTCCAGCCGCCTTCCCAGCGGTTCCAGCAATGACTGCGCAATCGCATATTGCCCTTGCAGATAGGCGGCATGCCCATGGCAGATCATGATGCAAATGCCGCGATCCGTCGCCGACATCGGGCTCCCGTCCTGCATCAAGATCTCATGGGACGTCTCGTATCGCCGTGCCGTCGCATGCAGCAACTCCGATGGCGATGGCTTCCATTCGGAATGCCCGTCGTGCGTCAGCGCCACGCTCATCGCCAATTCCAGTGACTTGGCATTCGGCACCCCCGCCTGACCGACGCAAAAGACCGCCAGCGCGTATTCATTCTGCCAGACTGGCAGATAGACCGCCGTCGCGGCGATTTCAATCCCCGCCAGTAGAACCACTACCAGTTTTCCCACGCGAAACATTCTGCGTCCCCGCAGCCAGACCCTCGCCAGCAATGCGACTGCCACCCACATCACCATCGAGACCAGGTAGTTGTATCGGTCGCAATAGTGGAACATCGTATAATTGAGCATCCCCAGCACTGGCACCATCACGCCCCCCGCCGTCAGCACCAGGCACAGCCCCGCACGCACTCCGCCGCGCAGACGTCGCGAAAGCACCAGCGCCAGCGCCGCCAGCGCCACGCAGCCAGCCAGCCAGCCCAGGGCCGCCGCCAAGCTCCGCACTGGCGGATGAATCGGGTGCACATAGGGCCATGGATTCAGCGCCGTCAGGGGATACCAGCCCAGATTGTGCAACGGCACCCGCCACGCAGCCTGCAGCATCCCCGCATTGTCCCGCCTGGTAATCAGCCAGGAAAGAATCGCCATCCCCAAGATCACCAGCGCAGGTATCGCCCAGAGGCGCCAGCGCCGCCACATCTTCCCGCCGTCCAGACCGATTGCCAGCATCACGAACACTCCAGGCAGCGCCATCGACATCGGCTTCGCCAGAATCGACAGCGCCCCCGCCAGCGACGCCCCGCACACCCACCCGCCGCGACGCCGCGCGCGGCGCGCCCGCAGCACGCACCACACCGACAGCAACGCAAAGAAGCCGCAGAGCACGTCCTTGCGCTCCGCGATCCACACCACCGACTCCACCCGCTGCACATGCACCGCCCACAGGAGCGCCGCCCCCCACGCCGCCCAGCGCGCCCCGCCCAGACGCCGCGCGATTCCCGCCAGCAGCCACAAGCAGCCGATGTGCAGCAAGAGGTTGTGCACGCGATAGCCCCACGGCGCAAAGCCGAACAACGCATGGTCGAGCATCAGCGAGACCATCGCCAGCGGCGTATACAGATTCTGGAACGGCCAGCGGAAATATCCCCATACGTTCGCCCAGGTCAGACGGAGACGGAGATTATACCACAGGAACGTCCCGTCGTCCCAGTTCAGCATCAGCGGCGCGTTCAGATTCGGCGCAAAGACCAGCGCCGTCGCCAGCGCCACCCCCACCGCCAATATCCAATCCCATCTCACGTTCCGCATCCAAGCCGCCTCCGCTACGCTTTCACATCGCTTTCGTTTTACTATAATCGCCGACAGATTCCCCGCGATGGATTACAGTACGCTTTTTCCCAAAACCATCCCGCCCCACTCAAATCGTCCCCTGTCCATCGTTCCTTCCGTCCCCATGATGCAGCAGAGCAAAATCCGCAATATCGCGATCATCGCGCACGTCGACCACGGCAAGACCACCCTGGTCGACCAACTCTTCAAATTCAGCGGCATGTTCAGGGACAACCAGAAGGTCCCCGAATGCCTGATGGACTCCAACGACATCGAGCGCGAGCGCGGCATCACCATCACCTCCAAGAACGGCTCGTTCCCCTTCAAGGACTATACCATCAACATCATCGACACTCCCGGACACGCCGACTTCGGCGGACAGGTCGAGCGCGTCCTCAAGATGGCCGACGGCGCCCTCCTCCTCGTCGACGCCCAGGAAGGCCCCATGCCCCAGACCTTCTTCGTCCTCAAGAAGGCCCTCGCCCTCGCCCTCCCCATCATCGTCGTCATCAACAAGATCGACAAGCCCGCCGCACGCCCCTACTGGGCCACCGACCAGGTCTTCGACCTCTTCGTCCGCCTCAACGCCCCCGACAACATCCTCGACTTCCCCATCGTCTACGCCTCAGGGCGCGACGGCTGGGCCGTCGACAACCTCGACGACGAGCGCAAGGACATGATGCCCCTCTGCGAGAAGATCGTCCAGTGCATCCCCGCCCCCAAGGGCTCCCCTGAAGGCCCCTTGCAGGTCCTCATCTCCACCCTCGACTATTCCCCCTATCTCGGGCGTATCGGCATCGGCAAGATCACCAGCGGCAACATCAACATCAACGAGGCCGCCGTCGTCGTCATGCGCGACGGCACCCAGCGCCCCGCCCGCATCACCCAGATCTACCGCTTCGAGTCCAACAAGAAGATGCAGGTCAGCGAGGCCGTCTGCGGCGACATCGTCGGCATCGCAGGCATGAACGAGGTCACCGTCGGATGCACCTACACCTCCCCCGAGAACCCCATCCCGCTGCCGCCGATGCCCATCGACCCGCCCACCATCTCCATGCATTTCCTCCCCAACACCTCCGCCTTCGCAGGGCAGGAAGGGCAGTTCGTCACCGCCAGCCACCTCGAAGAACGCCTCGCCCGCGAGTGCATGTCCGACGTCGCCCTCCAGGTCAAGCCCCTCGGCGTCGGCCAGGGCTTCGAGGTATCGGGACGCGGCGAACTCCACCTCTCCGTCCTCATCGAGGCCATGCGCCGCGAGGGCTACGAGATGGAATGCACCCGCCCCCGCGTCATCTTCCAGGAAGGCCCGAACGGCGAGAAACTCGAACCCTGGGAGGAACTCACCATCGACGTCGACGACGCCTACGTCGGCAACGTCATGGAGAAACTCGGACAGCGCAAGGCCATCGTCCAGACCATGGATTCCGAGAACGGCATGACGCGCATCGTCTACCACATCCCCACCCGCGGGCTCCTCGGCTACCGATCCGAGTTCATGACCGACACCAAGGGCATGGGCGTCATGAACTACATCTTCCTCGGATACAAGCCCTTCGCTGGTGAAATCAAGTCCCGCCTCCACGGCGCCATGGTCTCCATGGTCAACTGCGACACCGTCCCCTACGCCCTCTTCAACCTCCAGGAGCGGGGCAAACTCTTCCTCGGGCCAGGCGTCAAGATCTACGCAGGCGAGATCATCGGCGACCATTGCCGCGAAAACGACCTCATGGTCAACCCGGGCAAGGCCAAGAAACTCACCAACGTCCGCGCCGCGGGCTCCGACGAGAACATCATCCTCACCCCGCCCCTCAAGATGTCCCTCGAGGACTGCATCTCCTATATCAACGACGACGAACTCGTCGAAATCACCCCCAAGTCCATCCGCCTCCGCAAGGCCACCCTCAAGAAATGGGGCTGGTCCACCGCCATCGAGGAATAACCCCGACTCAAAGACCATCGCCGCCGCCAGCACCGACCAGGCTGGCGGCAAGACGACCTATCGCATATAGGGGAATGTCGTGCGTCAACCGCCCTGGCACCCGCTTCGCCAAGGAGGCGCGATAGCACACAGGAGGCGCGAAGAGTTCCCGATAGACGCCCAGACTCTTTGCTTTCAGGTTCCGCTCCGCCTTTACTTCTAGTGGATAAATCGCCTTCTCCCCCTATACCCGTCGCGCAAAATCCTCCATCAGCCAACTCTTCCCCACCTGACGCGCCCCCATCAGAATCAGCGGCTTCCGAATCTTTTGGCGATTCCAGTTCTCGATTGTTTTTGATATTTCACGTCTCATGTTCTACTCCAATGATTAATATAGATTAAAAAACACATTTTTCAAATGAAAAATCTGGCAATCGAACACATTTTCCCGATGAATCATCCCCTTCCATTCACCCATTATCTTAACGCCCCCCATAGACTGCGAATACCCCTATCCAATAAGGTCGGCAATTGCCTCGGAAGCGCCTGGAAATAGTAGGCCATGGCGGCGCAGTGAGTGGCTGGCAATCGATTTCGGAGCCTTGGATGCGTTTTTGAGGGAGGCCAGATTGGCCCCCCACGCTCTTGAAGATTTCTATTTCCGCTGGATGCCGGAGACTTCGAGGACTGGACGGGTCCAGCCTTTGATCTGATGGGCGATGCCAGTCACCTCGACCACTTGCTTTTCCCATTCGCGCAGCGCGAGCCGCTGGCTGATCAAGTAGCAGACGGGGACATACTGGCCGTTCTTGGCCGCGTAGAGGGCATGGGTGGCGGCGGGGGTGGCACTCCGCCCGAGGGGCATGATGGTCCCCGTGAGACGGGTCTGCGGGACGACGGGGGCAACAGGTTCGGCGGCGTCCTGCTTCGCCTTTTCCGCCGCGGCCTTGGCGGCCGCGAGGTCGGCAGTGGCGGCGGCG
>JAEEXV010000390.1 GCA_016287975.1 Lentisphaeria bacterium
ACCCAGCCCTGGCGGGGATTCGGAAATGCGAGTTTCTGCCCTCGCTTCAAGACGACCGGCTTCTCCGAAAGCGCCAGTTCCGTCACGAAATTGTTGCGCACCTTGAGCGTGTCGAAGGGGGCCGGCCACTTGACATTGATGTCGGGGTATAGCACCTGGTCGACGACTGCGTTCTCCTCCTCCCCCACCGGGTAGACCTTGACCTTGTAATGTCCGGGCTGAAGTCTGCCCAGGG
The DNA here is from genome assembly GCA_016287975.1 of Lentisphaeria bacterium. The sequence continues at coordinate 236 of JAEEXV010000390.1, forward strand.
GCACGGAGACGAATTCATCCGTGCCATGCGCGGCCTCCACCATGCCCTGGTATGCCTTCCGGCCCTGGCCGGCCAGCATCTCCACGTGCAGCCTGGCGGCCTGCCGGGACGGCAGGGCATTGAAGATGTTCAGCACCAGTTGGTTTTCCGGCAGCCAAACAAAGCAGGAGCGAAGATAGACTCCCTTGGATTCGATGAGCGTGACATCGTCAAAGCAAGTGGCGACCTTCCGGCACCGGAGATATACGTACATGGACGTGCATTTCTCCGGCGCGGTGAAACTCCAGCGGAATTCCTCGTAGGCATTGCTGTCTGTGAAGACCTTGTGGACGGTGGCCCGCAGATCCTTTCCCGAGGCGTCGAAGAAGCGCGCCGTGGCCTGCACCAGCGCGTTGTGGCTGACCTCCACATCCGCCTTCGCCCAGAACGAAAGCATGAAATTCTTGTTCTCGCCGACCCGCACCCGCTGGCCGATGAGGATGTTGTCGCCGCCGGATTCCCACTGGATCCGTGCGCATTTCTCGCCGTTCTTCGGCGCAACGGTGTCCGCGAGGTAACGGATTATTCCGGGTTTTCCGCTCCACTCGAACTGTTCCCAATGCTTGAAGCCCTCCTCGAAGCCGGGATTCTTCAAGAGGTTGCTGCTGGAAAAGGCCTCCGCTTCGACGTGCTCCTGGATCTCGACATCGTCGAAATGGGTCGCAATCCGGCGGCACCGGAGGAAGAAGATCATCGAGACGGCATCCGCCGGCGCCTGGAACTCATGCGTCCACTGCCGCCACGTCGTGTCGTTGTCGAAGAGGGCATGGTGCGTGCCGCCCGTCTTCTTGCCGGCGGCATCAAAGCAATCCACCGTCAACTGGACGCGCCCGGGCACGGCGCTCCGGCTCCAGAAGGAGATGGTGTAGGTGCCCCCGCCCTTGACGGCGATTCGCCGCCGGGGCCCCACAAGCAGGTTGTCCCCGCCCTCGCGCCATTTGACGCAGAGCGAGCCCTTGCCGGAATGAACCTCCTCCGCCTCCACCGTGAAATCGGTTCCCGCCGTCCGCCCATTGCTCCATTCCTGCCAGGACCACCCTTTGACGCCTTCCTCAAAACCGGGATTGACCAGCGGAAGCGGAGCGGCATGGAGGAACGCCGCGAAACTCAAGGCAACCAGGAACAAAAACGGACTGGTACTCTTCATACGGCAGCTCATGATTGACTTGCGAGGTGATTCCAAAACTTTGTAGCGAGAAAAAGCATAAACAAGGAGCCTGACATGTCCGCCCTGGCTGAAACGTACAGTAGCATCCAAACGCTGGTCCTGCCAGTCCTGGAAGGGGAACAGGACAGACTTTCCGGAAGGGCGGGGGAATTCGCCCGTCTTCTGGAACTGGTCGGCCCGGAGAACTACCTGCGGCGCCGGAAAGGCGCGCAACGGCGGGAGGGAATTTCGGCAAGACGAAGCGCGAACTGGTAAATTATGAAAAAACATTTATCTTACAGTCAAATTGCGAGGGAGGGACGACCATGAAGCGGGAGGAACTGGTGGAAGTGCTTGTCGCAACTGGCTGGACGCCTCTCCGGAGCAATGGGGCGTGAAATCTGGTGCATGGAGGGGCAAACGAACATCGTCGTCCCAGTCACCGTCTATCCCTCGGCCTCTACGGGGCGCACCCGCATCATCATTCCCGGCGACAAACTCGACGCCATCACCGATTTCGCGCGCAAGGCCGGCCCAACCCGCTCCACCCTGATGACGGACGCCACCCTGGACTTCAGCCGCCGCCACAAGATTGCCGTCAAGTAACCACCACGCCATTCCACATTCCCCCATGAAAGACCTTCGCCAACGCGTCCGCGCGGCCCTGTCGGGGCCGGTCTGCTCCATTCCCACGCCGTTCCTCACGAATGACGAGATCGACTACGACGCCATCGCCAAGATGATCGACTTCCAGGTCGACAACGGCTTCGGCATGATCTTCCTGACGCCCGGCAACAGCCAGTACAACGTCCTGACCGACGCCGAGATGCTCGCGCTCGGGAAGTTCTGCGTCGAATACACCCGGAAGCGCGCGCTGGTGTGCGTGACGGAGTTCGGCCACACGACGCGCCGCATGAAGGAGCTCGCGACGGCGTTGGCGGCGGCGGGCGCCGACCTCTTCCTGCCCTTCCCCGCCGCCTGGGCCGACTCCGTGCCCCCCGAAAACCTCGCCGCCTACTACCTCGAATGCGCGGCCATCATGCCCCTGCTGCTCATCTACCCTACAGCCGCCGCTACCCCGGCCACCGCCATCGGCGTCATGGACAGCGTGCTTAAACAGACCGACCGCGTCATGGCCGTCAAGGACGACTGCTGCAACAACGTCTCCCGCCGCATGGCGCTGCAGTTCGGCGACCGCCTCGCCATCTTCGCGGGCGGGCAGAAGCAGAACTTCCTGAACATCCTGCCTTATGGCGCGACGGGCTATCTCTCCACCCTCGGAATGTTCCGCCCCGACATCGCGCGCGCCTTCTACGACGCCACCCAGCGCCAGGACACCCCCGAAGTCCGCCGCATCATCCGGGACTACGACATGCCGTACTTCGATCTGCTTCTCAAGCAGCCCGGCGGATTCGACGCCGGCATCCACGCGACCATGGAGATCTTCGGCTTCGGCACGCGCCATCGCCGCGCCCCCTACGGGAACCTCACCGACGCCCAGCTGGAGACCTTCCGGCAGGCGTTGCAAGACCTGAAACTCCTGAAATAGAGGCCACACTATG
>JAEEXV010000391.1 GCA_016287975.1 Lentisphaeria bacterium
GCCCGCCGGCACACGGGGGGCGGTGATCGCGCGCGGGGCATCGCGGGGGCATTCCGGCGGGCAAGCCCGCCGGCACACGGGGGGCGGTGATCGCGCGCGAGGCATTGCAGGGGCATTCCAGCGGGCAGCCCGTTGGAATACGGCCGCCCGGATAATCGCGGGGCTGGAAGAGATTCGGGGGGTGAGTTGTTTTACCAAGAGCAGGTTACGCCATGCAAAGAAAGGACATCAGATGGATTCTCGCTTGTGGCGTGGCGGCATTGTGCCTGGCCGGATGCAGGAGCGTCTCCGCGCCGCCTGGGTTTTCGGGCGGCACGGGAGGCGGGAGCATCGACTTCCCTGCGGGCGTCTCCCAGCAGGCGCAGTTGGCGCTGCTGAGTTGGTATGTGGAGACGCAGGGCGAGGCGGCGGAGCGCCAGGCCTCGGAGAGCCTCGCGGTCGCCCGCAATGAGCAGACGCGGCTCTGGATGCGCTTCCGGGCGGATTCGGTGGCGGGGCTGCTGCGTCGGTATCCGGAGTTCCTGGTGCGGGATGCGGAGGGGAAGCTGGCCTTCCGCCCGTCGGTGCTGGCGCGGCGCACGGACTGGCCGGCGATGGAGAAGATGTTCGCGGAGATTCGGGCGGGGCTGGATGCCCAGCATCGGATTTCGGTGCCGGCGGCGGAGGCCGCGGCGTATCTGGAAGGGCGCAAGGAGTATCAGGCGCTGAAGAGTTTCCGCGAATGGGCGGGGACGCATCTGGAGATTGTCCTGCCCGAGGACAGCGTGCGGCGTCTTCGCATGGAACTGGACGAGATCGAGTCGGTGGTGGCGCAGAAGAAGGCGATTTGCCGTGGCATGGAGGAGGCGGAGGGGCTGCTGCGCGACGGTGCGTGCACGGCGGGACTGGATGTGCTGGACCGAATGGCGAAGGTGCTTGCGGCGAATACGTCGCTGGCGCTGATCGGGGATGGGGAGACGCTGGCGCGCTTCCAGAAACTGCGGAAGCGGATTCCCGTGAGTTTCATCGGCGAGATGGTTCGGCGGCTGCAGGGCGAACTGCCAGGGGAGGGGATGCTGGTGTCCTCGCCGCAGGAGGCGGACGAGCGTCTTCTGGTCGTGGAGCGGGTCTTTTCGCGGGCGCTGAAGGAATGGCGCAGCGACGCGCGGTTCCAGGAGGCGCTGGCGGCGGCGATGCCCGAATGCCGTAGCCTCGCGGAGATGGCGGCGGCGCGGCGGCAGGCGCTGTACGCATTGTCGCTGGAGGCGCGGCGGAAACAACGGCTTTACTGGACGGCGTGCCGCGAGGAGAAGGTGGTCCTGGCCTATCTGGCCGAGGAGCGCGACGGCGAACTGGCGTGCTATTATCTGCTGGAGCCTGCGGTGGGGCCGAAACTGGAGGCGCAGGTTCGTCGTTCCTTCGTGCAGATGCTTCCAGAGGCGCTGGCGCATTGCCGCCAGGCGCAGGAGGCGGCGCTGAATCTGCGCAACCGCTTCGGGCTGGTGGTGCTGCTGGACGGGATGCTGCGGGAGATGGACGCGCAGCTGCAGTCGCAGAAGGTGTCCGTGCAGGGCTGGGCGGAGGGGCTGGCGAAGTCGCGCCAGGCGGCGGAGCGGGCGCGGGCGCTGGTTCGGGAGGGGCAGCGGATCGAGGTGCAGGTGGGGGACTTCACGGCGGCGACGCCTTCGCTGGGGGGCACCTTCGCGGATGATCTGGCGCATGAACTGGGAGGGCAGTTGCGCGACATCGGCCTGGGCGACCTCTATTCGGTGCGGCGTGTTTCGGGGGAGGCGCCCGCGTCGGCGGGGCGGTTCTGCCGTCTGGCGGGCGGGCGTCTGGCGGAGTATGACGGGGGGGCGGAGCGGGTCGAGCGGACGCAGCGGCAGGTGCGTCGGCTGGGGGAACCGAGGCTGGAGGCCAATCCATCGTATGTCCCTGCGCAGGAGGGGGTCGAGCGGCCCAGGGAGGGCGCGGTCGGCTCGCCCGAGCGCTGGGTGCAGGAGATTCTGCTGCAGTCGATTGACGTGGAGAGCATCGAGCGCGTCGCGCATGTCCGCTTCTTCTTCTGGCTGGCGGAGGGCGAGCGGCGCGTCCAGATCGAGTGCAACGAATTCTACCGTAGGAAGTTCGTGCAGGAGAACAGCCGCATTCCCGAGCAGGTCCATTCTGTCGGCACGGAGGTCGCATACGCGAAGGGCGCCCTGAAGCCCGCCGATCCGCTGCCGAGCCTGCGCCGCGACCGCGTGCTGAGCGCGGGCGAGGTGCTGGACTTCGCGCGCAAGGACGTCGTGCATCTGGCGGGGATGCGGATTGTGGCGGAACTGCTGGCGATGCCGCTGCGCGCCGTCCAGTCGACTCCTGCGGGCAAGGATCCGCTGGATGCGGCGGACCAGCTGGGGCGCGCGGTCGTGCTGCTCCAGGGGCTGGCGCTGCCAGGGGAGCCAGTCAAGCGGCTTGGCTTCCAGGTGCCGCTGGAGGCGCAGGGGTATGCCGCCGCCAGCGAGGCGTTGGCGGGGAGCGTCGCGGAACTCCGTCGGCTCGGCGTTGAACTGCCCGCCAAGGCATACCAGGCCGCCGAGGAGGCGCTTGCGGCGGGGAAGTGAGGGGGCTGAAAAACTGATTTCCGAAACTTGAATCCACAACCATCATCCAACAACTCCTGACTGCCATGGCCACTGTCTACCCGTATTCTGCGTACCTACCTTCCTTTGAAGACGCGCCGAAAGTCGCGTCGTTGCCGTATGACGTGATGAGCCGCGCGGAGGCCCGCAAACTGGCGGAGGGCAATCCGCTGTGCTTCCTGCGGGTCACGCTTTCGGACCTGGAACTGCCTGACAGCGTGTCGTCGTATGATCCCGAGGTCTATCGGCTGGCGGGCGAGAACTGGCGGAAACTGGCGGGGGCGGTGCTGAAGCCGGATCCAGTGCCGTCGTTCTACGTCTATTCGCTGGTGATGAACGGACGGCGGCAGACGGGCATAGTCGCGTGCGCCTCGACGGCGGACTACCGCGCGGGCATCGTGCGCAAGCACGAGCGCACGCGGCAGGAGAAGGAGGACGACCGCACGCGCCACATTCTGGCGGTGAAGGCGCAGACGGGGCCGGTCTTCCTGGCCTACCGCGACGTCCCCGCGCTTTCGCAGGCGATGGCGGACACGATGAAGGAGGAGGCGCCGCTCTTCGACTTCACGGCGGCGGACGGCATCCGCCACACGGGCTGGCGCATCCCCGCCGCGAAGACGGCGGCGGTCGCGGCGGCCTTCGCGGAAGTGCCGATCCTCTACATCGCGGACGGGCATCACCGCGCGGCGGGCGCGAACCGCGTCTCCGAGCAGCTTGGCGGCGCGGGGGAATCCGATCGCTTCCTCGCGGTGATCTTCCCCGAGAGCGAACTGAAGATCCTGGCGTACAACCGCGTGGTCAAGGATTTGAACGGGCGCACGCCAGCGCAGTTCCTGGAGGCCTTGGCGGCGCTGGGCGAGGTGACGGGCGGGGCGACGCCGTCGCCTGCGGCGGCGGGCGAGGTCAGCGTGTATCTGGCGGGGCAGTGGCACGGCCTGTCGTTTAGGGAGCGCCATCCTGAATCGCCGATTGCGAACCTGGATGTCAGCCTGCTGCAGGAACAGGTGCTGCAGCCGCTGCTGGGCATCGCGGATCCGCGCACCGACAAGCGCATCGACTTCATCGGCGGCATCCGCGGCACCGCCGAACTGGAGAGGCGCGTCGATTCCGGCGAGTGGGCGGTCGCCTTCTCGATGTATCCGACTTCCCTGGAGCAGTTGATGCGGGTAGCGGACGCCAACGGCATCATGCCGCCCAAGTCCACCTGGTTCGAGCCGAAGCTCCGCGACGGCCTCTTCACCCACGCAATCTAACCCCACAACGCATACGACGATGGAAATCCGCAGCAATCAGCAGATCTATCTGGAAGACGTCCCGGTGACCGAACTGGCGCAGGCCTACGGCACCCCGCTCTACGTGTACGAGGAGAACCGCATCCGCGCGAACTTTCGGCGCGCGCTGGCGGCCTTTCGGAAATACTATCCGAACTTCCGCTTCTTCTACGCGATCAAGGCCAACAACAACCTGGCCGTCGCGGACATCCTGCGCCAGGAGGGCGCGGGCATCGACGCGGCATCCGTCTACGAGATCCAGCTGGCGCGTGAGATCGGCCTCGGCGGTGAGGACGTGATGTTTTCGGGGAACTTCCTCTCGGACGACGACATCCGCCAGGGGCTGGAGTCGGGGGTCATCTTCAACCTCGACGACATCGCGCTGCTGCCGCGCGTGCTCAAGATCGGCAAGCCCGAACTGCTCTCGTTCCGCGTCAACCCAGGCTACGGCGAGTGCGAGATCGGCGCTTTCGTCTGCAACGCGGGGCCTGAGGCCAAGTTCGGGCTGCATCCCGACCAGGTGATGGCGGCCTACCGCGCCGCCAAGGAGGCAGGCATCACCCGCTTCGGCGCGCACATGATGCCCGGCTCCTCGATTCGCGATCCCGAGTACTTCGGCTACATCACTGGCCTCATCATGGACATCATCGGCAAGGTCGGGCGCGAACTCAAGATCGACTTCGAGTTCGTCGACCTGGGCGGCGGCCTCGGCATTCCGTACAAGCACGAGGACGCCGTGCTCGACATCGACGCGGCCGCCAGCAAGGTGGCGGGGGTCTTCTCGCAGAAGATCGCCGAATACGGCCTGAAGCCGCCGCGGCTGATGATGGAGCCCGCGCGCTACTTCGTCGGGGACGCGGGATACATCATCGGGACCGTCCACACCATCAAGGATTCCTACAAGCGCATCCTCGGCACCGACATCGGCATGAACGTGCTTGCGCGCCCCGCGCTCTACGGCGCCTACCACCACATCTATGTCAACGGCAAGGAGGACCATCCCCGCCAGCCGCTCGGAATGTGCGGGCAGTTGTGCGAGAACACCGACTTCTGGGTGCGCGACCGCATGCTGCCCGCCGACACGGATCTGGGAGACCTCGTCGTCGTCGAAAACGCGGGCGCCTACGGCTTCGCGATGAGCTATCAGTACAATGGCCGCCTCCGCCCCGCCGAGGCGCTGGTGCGGGGCAGTGAACATTGGCTCATCCGCCGCCGCGAGACCCTCGAAGACCTGCTGCGCGGAATCACCATCCCCGAACACTTGAAGTAGTTCTTTTCTCATCCATCCACCCATTCATCATGGGGTCCATTATGAAAACAACGAAGTCCTGGTTCACTCTGGTCGAGTTGGCGGCCATGCTGGTGTGTGTCGCGTTGATGACGGCGCTGCTGCTTCCTCAGATTTTCTTCGGGCGCAAGGAACTCAGTGGCACGCGTGTCAAGGCCCGCACCATTTCGTGCGTTAGCAACCTTAGGCAGATCGCCCTTTGCGCGATCATGTACTCCCAGGACTACGACGAGACGCTGCCGCTGGTGCAGGAGCACTATCGGGTGAAGTACATCAATGTGTCCACGCCAGGCGACAGTTGGTACGGACTGATCAACGTCTACGTCACCAGCGAGAAGAGTTTCGAGTGTCCAGCGGATCTGTTCAAGGTCAATGCGACGGAGTTGATGGGGGCGTCCGATCGGTTCCTGCTGTCATACGGTTTCAATGCGGTGTGCGACGCCGATTCGGAAGCCGATTATGGCAGATGGAGCCGCGTCGCGCCGAATATGACAGTGGAGAATCCAAGCGCGACCTTGATGCTTGCGGACACGGGGAAGGTGCATGGCGCCTTGTATCCGTTTGTCGGGTCGATCATGGAGGACGGTGGCTATCTGGCCTATCGCCATGGCGATACCTTCAACGTCGCCTTCATGGATGGGCATGCCGCGGCTTTCAACAACAAGCTCAACCGACGCATCCCTGACAAAATCAAACTGGGGCTGACTAACACTGCCTATTGAGGAGACGTCTCGACCATGAAGATGCTGCTTTGCATTTGCTGTGCGTTCTTGCTTTTCGGGTGCTCGTCCAGGAGGCCGACATACTACGGGAGGCAGGAGGGGGTGGCGGTCAAGGCCATGAAAGCGGCGGTGACGGAGGACACGTGGCTGTTGTTCCATGCGGACGGGAAGGCATTGCGGGAACTTTTCCGAATTCTTCCAGAGGATATGAAGAAATCTCTTTCGGACGTCGACTTCCTGCTGGAACTGGATGACGACTATCATCTGACGGCAGTCCAGTTGACGGTGGATAAGGAGAAGCCGTTGGTGACTGCGGTCTTTGAGAAGGCCATCGACCTGGACGAACTGCCACGGATTCTCAAGCGACGTGACTCCAATGTCAAGGAGAAGGGGGATGGTCAGTATGCGCTGGAGGACAGCCGCATCATTGTCAGCGGGAAGGGCAGGGTGCTTTACCTGGGGGCGTCGAAAGGCATTTGCGAAGATGCCGCCGAAGCCTTTGAAAAGGGACGAGGTGGCGAATTCGCCAAGGAGGCGACGGCACTGCTGCGAAAGGATGCCGACTACTATTTGTTGGTCCGCCGCTCCTCGCCGTTGCGCAAGGCATGGGGAGAGGAGAATCCCTTGGGGGCGGTTCCAGAGTATTTAGTGCTGGCGGTGAATGGCGACAAGTGGATTCAGTTGGATGCGTTGTATGGCGGAAAGAGCGATGCGAGGGATGCGGAAGATGCCTTGGAAAAGGGACTCCAGGCTGCACGGAAGGAAGATGATGCTCCGAAAAAGATTCGGCAGTTCTTGAAAGAAGTGGAATTGAAGCGCAAGGACAAGCAATTGACCGTTACTTGGGAGGGCGATGTGCTGAAGTTTATTTCATCGTTGTTTGAAGAAGCAGATGGTGGGGCGTCAAAGAGGATTGGGAAAATCCAGCGTGCGCAGCAGCTGCGCGGCCTCTACCTTGCCAAGGAAATCGCCAAGGCCTCCCCGAAGAAGGTCGTCATCATCGACAACGCCAGCAGCCATGTGGACATCTACGGCGAAGCCCTGACCACCCCCGTCGTCGACCACGCCATCGAAGGCCTGAAGAAAGGCCTGGGCGGCGCCACCGTCGACGTGATCTGGCAGGACGTCCCCAAGAAGCCGAAACCCGCCGACCCCGACGAGGCCCCCGATCCAGGCATGGACATCATTTCGCTTGACGCCAAGGCGCTCAAGGCCATGTTGCCGAAGCTGGAAGACGCCGACGTGATCGTCTTCAACGCCCTTCCAGACGGACCCGACTCCAACATCGACATCATCAAGGCCATCGGCATGGTCGCCGCCAAGGCCAGGAACGTCAAGTTCGCGATCCTCGCCCCCATCGACACCGAGACCCTCGGCAAGATGTTCGGCGCGAAAGGCTCCCCGCTGCTGGCCGCGGTCGTCTTCCGCGCCGACTACGACTGGGAGTCCGACATGCCCTCCGACGACGACAAGGCCTTCGCGCAGCAGTTCGTGCTGCTGACCCCGTCAAACTACAGAAGGGGCATCGAAGAGGCGAATAAAAGGCCCGCGAGGAGGAAGTGATCGAAACCGAATGTGGAGGGGGAATTGAAGCGCAAAGACAAGCAATTTACCGCGACTTGGGAGGGCGATGCACTGGAATTGCTGGGGGCGATTTTCCAGCAAGAGTGAATAGACCAGGGACTGTTCCCGCCGGGCAAGCCCGGCGGCACGTTCCGCGCGCGAATCCATCTTGGCCATGTTCGGCGCCTGGCCTGCCGGGCAAGCCCGGCGGCACGTTCCGCGCGCGAATCCATCTTGGCCATGTTCGGCGCCAGGCCCGCCGGGCTAGCCCGGTGGCACGTTTCGCGCGCGCATCCCTCCCGCCCCTATTCGGTGCCTGGCCGCCGGGCAAGCCCGGCGGCACTTTTCGCGCGCGCATTCATCCCGGCCGGCAAGCCCGGCGGCGCTTTCCGCGCGCGCATCCATCCCGGCCATAGGGCGCATCCCCCATATACCCCGCCCCCTGGTGAATGGCGGGGATTGGCCGGGCACATTCTGCCCGCGAGGTGCCGGCGGGGGGAGTCTGGTCGAACTAATCGGCGAGCCAGGTCTGGAGGTGTGCGGCGACGAAGGCGTCGTCGTGGAGGTGGGGATAGGCGTCGTGGACGCGGGTGATTTCGTCGGCCTGGCCAGGGGAGAGGGTTTCGTTGGGGTCGAGGCACCAGATTCCAGGAAGGAGGCCCTGTCGGCGGAGTACCTCGTGGATGCCCGGGATGCACCCTGCGAAGGCGTGGGACGGATCGAAGAAGGCGGCGTTGCAGTCAGTGCACTCGGCGTTGCGGGTGAGGAGTTCGGGCGGGATGGTGCCTGAGGCGACGGCGGCGTGGATTTCGTCGAGGAGTTCGACGGCCTTGCGGGTCCAGCAGCACCAGTGTCCGAGGAGACCGCCCATGATGCGGACGGAGCGGCCCGCGATGCGGTATTCGGTGAGGAGGTCGGCGATGAAGTTGTCGTCGTTGCCAGTATAGAGGGTGACGTCGCGTCCGGATTCGGCGACGGCGCGGACGACGTCGAAGGTGCAGTAGCGGTTGAAGGGGGCGATCTTGATGGCGAGGAGGTTGTCGATCTCGGCGAATTCGCGCCAGAAGTCGTATGGGAGGATGCGCCCGCCGACGGAGGGCTGCAGATAGAAGCCGATGATGGGGAGGATCTTGGCGACCTGTCGGCAGTGGTCGAGCATTTCGGGGATGGTGGCGTCCTTGAAGGCGGCGAGGGAGAGGAGGGCGGCGTCGTAGCCGCAGGCGGCCTCGAACTCGGCTTCGCGGAGCGCCTGCGGGGTGCGCCCGCAGACGCCGCCGACCTTGAGAATGTGGCGGCCAGTGCGGGCGGCCCATTCGTCGATGAAGCCCGCGGTCTGTTTCAGGACTGGTTCGAAGAGGCCGATCTCGGGGTTGCGGATCGCGAACTGGGTGGAATGCACGCCGACGGCGATGCCGCCCGCGCCGGCGTCGATGTAGTAGCGGCAGAGGGCGCGCTGGTGGCGCGGCGAGAAATGGCGCTGCTCGTCCAGGGCGAGGGGCTGGGCGGGGATGACGGTGCCTTTGCGGAGTGCGGCGAGGGCGGCGGGATGGATGGCGGAGATGGGTTTCATGAGGGGGAATGGGATGGGACTGGGAACTGGGATGGCTGGGGCGGGCTGCGGTTAGAACTTGCCGTTGTTGACTTCGAAGTGGGTGGGTTTGCCGATGTCGATGCCGCCGTTCTGGATCCAGTCGGCCTGCCAGCGGATGAGCTGGTCAAGGGGGACGGTCGGGTATCCGAAGAGCCGGCACATTTTGGCGGCGTTGTTGAGGTAGCAGCGGTTGCCCGCGGCGTCGGCGGTGAAGGTGACGGGCTTGCCGAAGAGTTCGCCGAAGAGGCGCGCGGTCTGTTCGGTGGAGGCGGTTTCGGGGCCAGTGACATTGAGGATGGCGGCGGGTGCGGCGGCGAGGCCGAGGCTGCGGATGGCGGCGGCGGTGGCGTCGCCCTGCCAGATGACGTTGTACCATCCTGCGGAGTTGGAGACGGGGCGGCCCTCCCAGACGGGGCGCGCGATGTCGTTGAGCACGCCGTAGCGCATGTCGACGGAGTAGTTCAGGCGGAAGAGCAGGATTCTGGCGCCGTATTCGGCGGCGCAGAACTCGAAGATGCGTTCACGGCCGAGGCAGGACTGGGAGTAGTCGCCGACGGGGGCGGGGGGGATCTCCTCGGTGCAGCCGCAGGTCTCGACGCCGACGAGGGGATAGACGCATCCAGTGGAGAAGGCGACGATGCGGCTCTGGCGGAAATGCGAGCCGACGTTGGCGGGGGCGAGGACGTTCATGGCCCAGGTCTGGCCTTCGCTGCCCTGGGTGCCGAACTTTCGTCCCGCCATGAAGATGACGTTCTCGACCTGCGGGAGTTCGGCGACGGCCTTGGGGTCGATCAGGTCGCAGGAGATGGTCTCGATGCCGTTGGCTTCGAGTTTGGCGCGCTTGGCGGCGTCGGAGAAGCGCGAGACGCCGATGACGCGCTTTTTGACGCCTGCGGCGCGGATGGCGTTCACGGCCTGCATGCCGAGGCTGACGCCGATTTTGCCCGCGATGCCGAGGATGATGAGGTCGCCATCGAGGCGGGAGACGAAGTCGATGAGGGCGGGGGTGGGCTGGGCGAGAAGCGCGTCGAGTTCGGCCTCGTTGCCAGAGAGGTGTTCGGGGAGTTTCATGGTGGGCTTCCTAAGTGGATTTCAGGACGATGTCGGAAACGGGGTTAAGATAGTGCGCCTGGGAGGGTTTGCCAGTGTTGGGAACGGCTATATTGTGGGCGATGACAGACGGGGGGCAGATGACAGGAGAGCAGGAAGATGACTTACGAGCGTTTGAACGAGGGGACGTGCTCGGTGCTGAGCCGAGTGGAACTGGCCGACGACCTGACGGTGCGGAAACTGGAGGTCGTGGGCGGCTGCGACGGCAATCTGCAGGGCATCATGAAACTGGTGCAGGGCATGCCCGCCGAGGAGGCGATCCGCCGTCTGAAGGGCATTCGGTGCGGCGACAAGCCGACGAGCTGCCCCGACCAGATCGCGCTGGCGCTGGAGGGGGCGCTGGCGAAGGCGCGTCACTGAGCGGGTTGGAGGTTCAGCATCCCGTTTTGGGGGAGCGGCAGGTTCAGTTCGCCGTCGTCGGCCTTGTCGACCTCCATCATCCAGACGACGGGGCGGGTGTCGCTGCGGAAGGCAAGGAGGATGTATTTGCCTGACTTGAGGTGCGAGATGCGGTAGGTGTCGGTGGCGCAGGTGAGGTCGAGGAGGCTGGTCCAGCCAGCCCCCTGCAGGCCCAGCGCCTCCTGACGGGCCATGCGCGCGTATTTGGCATTCTTGGTCTCGCGGAACTTCCTGGCGTATTCCTGGAACTTCAGCAAGGCGGCACGGGAGGCGGCGTTGGAGGGGTAGATGGAGAGTTTGAGCGGGGGGATCTCGTTGTTCCTGCGGTCCTGGTAGAAGATGGTGAGATAGGAGGTCTCGACCTTGGTGTAGGCGGGGCTGGCGGGCTCCAGCGCGGTCTCGCATTGCCACCAGCGGTAGGCGCGGCATTCGGCCTCCCAGGCCGCGAGTTCATTTTCGAGGGCCTCGCGCACGGCGAGCTCCTCGCGGGTGATGAACTCCTGGCGGGTGCTGCGGTAGGCGTTGTAGAGGACGTATTCCTGGTTGAGGGTGGCGCGGATCCAGGCGGCGCGGCGCGCGCGGTATTCGCCGCCTGAGATCCAGTCCATGCTGCCGTCGGGGCGCTGGACGGGGACCTTTCCCGCGCGGAGGGCGTCTTCGCAGGCGGCGACGAGGTGCCGCCTGCGTGCCTCCTCGGCGGTGATCCATTCCTGGCGTGGCGGGGTGCCTGGGTGGCGGACGAGGCGGAGGCCTTCATTCTGGAGGGCGCCGACGAGCTGTTCCTCGAAGGCGGGGCCGTAGCACCAGTTCTGGAGGGCGCGCTGGACTTCCTGGAAGAGCTGCTGGCGCGCGAACCAGCATTCCGGGCGGGCGGGGGACCAGGCGGCCTCCTCGGGGGCGGCGCCCGTCGGTTCCGAGGGGGTGGCGGGAGGCGTCCAATGGTAGTTGGGGATATAGCCGTGGGAGAGGAGGAGTTGAGAGAGGTGGGGGCGGAGTTCGGGGGCGTCGAGGCTGGGGACGGCGGGGCGGGAGGCGACGAGGCGTCTGGCGACGTATGCCTCGCGGGCCTCGCGGTTTTCCTTTTCATAGAGGCGCTGGAGGTCGGCTTCGTGGAGCAGGTCGCGCGGGATGGTGTATTTCCCGACCTGGATGCTCTGCGGGGTGATCTTGCGCAGGGGTTCGTCGGTGACGGAGAAGATGGTCTCGTTGCTGTATCGGCTGGGGCGGTGCCCTGCCTTGAGGTGGAGGGTGATGGGGTCGCCGATCTTGCAGACGGGGTAGAAGCGCGCGGCGTCGGCCTCGGCCTGCCGTCGGAGTTCTTCCGACTGGGCGTCGGCGGTTTTCTGGAGATCCTGCTGGAAGCGGCCGAGCAGTTCCTCGGGGGTGAGGTCGGGGGCGGCGGCGGGGGTGTCCCATTGGATGGGCGGGTTGAAGTCGCGCAGGAGGGCGAAGTCGCCGAGGGCGAAGGCCTGGCGGGCTTCGGGAGTGGCGAGTTGGGCGCGGAAGCGACGGAAGAGTTCGGACTGCCGAAGCGTGTCGTCGGTGAAGCCCTTGCCGCAGAGGATCTGGACGATGGCGGGGAGGTTGGCGGGGGCGAGGAGGAGGTCGCGTTCGCGGGTGAGTTCGCGGCGCTTGTGGGCGACGAGGAGGTCCGCCATCTTGCGCATCTCCTCGGGATCCATGAAGCCTGCGTTGATGTCGGCGAGGATGGCCTGCCTGGGGCGGATGTGCTCCGCGTCATACTGGCGTTCGAGGGCGGCGGTCTTCTGGGCGATCTGTCCTGCGGTCGTGGCCCAGGCCTGTTCCGCCGCGTCGATCTTCTCCTCGATCTTGCGGTGGCGGGCGACGAGGGCGCTGCGCGTGGGCGGTGGCGGTGGAGGTGGCGTCGGCGTGGCCTGGGACGGCGGCTGCTGGGCGTGGATGGCGAGCGCGACGAGGAGTAGGGCGATGGAGCGGCGGGCGGTCTTCATGGCTGGGGGATGGCGGGGGGCTGGAATACGGTGATGAAGGCGCATGGGTTCTCGCGGAGGGCGGCCTTGCCGAGCCGCTCGAGGTCGTCGGCGCGGAAGAGGCGGCAGGGTGCGTCGCCGACGAGGCCTGTTCTGAGCAGTCCCGCCTCTTCGAGCATCCGCATTCCCCTGGGGTAGTCGCGGAAGAGGCCAGGCATGTGCGGATAGATGGGGGTGGCGTGGCGGAGGCCGTCGGCGTCGATGACGGCCGTGTCGAAGCGGAGGGCGGAGACGGTGGGTGCGCCGCCCGTGTTCTCGACGTAGTGCAGGAAGGTGTTGGCGGCCTCGGGCGAGCCCAGCAGCAGGATCTTGCCGCCCCAGCGGGAGAGTTTCTCGAAGGGCGAGCCCGCGCCCGCCGTCACCAGGCACTTTTCGTGGTCGGCGAGGAGTTCCCTTGCGCGCAGGCCGCAGGCGGCGAGGGAGTGCGTGGGGGAGAGGGAGCGCTGGACGCCAGGGCGCTGGCGGAAGAGCTCGGTCAGATAGCCGCAGCCCGAGGGGGTTTCGCGCACATCGAAGACAATCCCCGACTGCGCCAGCAGGAATTCGCTGCCGCTCGGGAAGCTGGGCAGCACCAGCGTGCCCGCAGGGCCCAGGGCGGCCTGGAGGGCATCCAGCACGGTTCCGCCACCGCCCGCGACCGCGCCCAAAGATTTGTACGAGGAGTGGACCAGCAGCAGGTCGCCTGCGGTGACGCCAAGGCGGCGGAGATCATTCTGAAGAGAGGTCTGGGTGTGCATGGGGGATGGCGGGGACGCGGGCCGAGAACGGCCCGCCACAGAACGCAGGGACGCGGGCCGAGAACGGCCCGCCACAGAACGGCGGGGCGGTGTGCCGTCGGGCAGTGCCCGACGGGCGGGCGGGGACGGAGGACTTTTAGGGTATGCGCTTAGCGCACGTGGGTAATATAATGTCAGATGCGGCCGATGTGGACATCGCCTGCGGAGACGGTGATGGTGGTGCCGTCGGGGCGTCGGAGGCGGAGGAGTCCGTCGGGGGTGTAGCCGACGACGGTGCCTGGGAGGTCTTCGTTGACCTTGCGGATGGTGATGTCGCGTCCGAGGAGCAGGTCGTGGCGCCGCCATTCGGGGAGGAACGGGGTGAGGTCCGTTGTGTCCTGCCACTGGTCGAGGAGGGATTCCAGGTGGTTGAGAAAGGCGGCGAGAATGGGCGGGCGCGGGAAGTCGTGCCCTGCGGCGATGGCGAGGGAGGTCGCGGTGTCGCGCAGTTCGGGGGGGAAGTCGTCGTGGCGGGCGTTGACATTGAGGCCGACGCCGACGACGATGGCGGGGCTGTCAGGGATGACGGGCGGGCATTCGCAGAGGATGCCGGAGAGTTTGCGGCCGTTCAGCCACAGGTCGTTGGGCCATTTGAGGCGGAGGTCGAGTCGCGGCGCGGCCTCGCAGACGGCGCGCCGCAGGGCGAGGGCGGTAATGACGGCGAGCTGAGGCAGGCGGAGGGCGGGGACGCGGGGGCGGAGCAGCAGCGAGAAATAGAGATTTTTGCCTGGGGGGGAGTGCCAGAGGCGGCGGTGCCGCCCGCGCCCCGCGGTCTGGTTTTCGCAGGTGGCGAGGGTGCCGTGGGGTGCGCCTGCCCGCGCTTCGTCGAGAAGCACCTGGTTGGTGGAGGCGACGGTCTCGGCGGCGAGGACGGTGCGTCCGATAATGCTGGTGCGCAGGAAGGGGAGCAGATCCGGCAGGTCGATGGGCATGGGGGCGTCACTTCAGGAAGTGGGCGATCATGGGGATGATTTCGGTGGGGTCGTCCTCCAGGAGATAGTGTGCGGCGTGGGGGAAGCTGACGGCGAGGGCCTTGGGGAAGATCTTGCGCCAGCGGTCGAAATAGTCGTGGTTGAAGATCTTGTCGGCGCCGCCCCAGCAAAGGAAGATGCGCTTGTCGGCGAGGCGCGGGAGGGCGGCCTCGATGGACTGGAAGAGGTGCCAGGACGGGTGGTCTGGCGAGAGCGGGACGTCCTGCGCGAAGCGCTGGAGGGCGATGCGGGAGGCGTAGTCGGGGTATGGTGCGGCGTAGCCTGCGCGGACGTCGCGGCCGAGGCGGGTGGCGGGGGCGAGGCGGTTGGCGAGGATGACGAAGAGATTGAGCGCGCGCACGAGGAATGCGCCGAGACAGGGGGTGCGCACCATGCGGATGGAGGGCGGGCAGTGCGGCATGGTGAAGGCGGCGGTGTTCATGAGGATGATGCGGCGGATCTTCTCGGGGTGGCGGACGGCGTAGCCCATGCCGACGGGGCCGCCCCAGTCGTGGAGGACGAGGTCGAGGCTGGCGAGTTTGAGTTCCTCGTCGATGAGTCGGGCGAGGTTGTCGATATGGTCCTGAAGGCGATAGGTCCAGTTTTGGGGCTTGTCGGAGAGGCCGCAGCCGATGTGGTCGGGGGCGATGGCGCGGCGGGAGGAGTCGGCGAGGTGTCGGATGAGGTTGCGGTAGAAGAAGGACCAGGTGGGGTTGCCGTGGAGCATCACGACGGGATGGCCGATGCCTGTGTCGACATAGTGGAGGCGGTGCCCTGCGCTGGTGGTCATCCAGCGCGGCGGGAAGGGATAGAGGGATTTCCAGGAGTCGTCAGGCATGTCGCGCTATAAGTCCGTGAAAGCCTGGCGCCCGAGGAGCTGGGTGAGGAAGAGGACATCCATGACATGCCCCGCCTTGTAGGAGCGGATGGTGCCTGCGGGGCGTCCCTGGGGGAGCAGCGAGAGGGCGGCGACGAGGTCGAGGCAGGCGCGGTGCCAGACGGCTTCGAGGGATTTGCCGTCTGGGAGGGTGAGTTCGGGGCGTGGCGGGTTGACGTAGCCGCGCTTGTCGGCGACGAGGATGTTTTGGTCGGTGTAGCCGAGGCTGCGGTAGCGCGGGAGGAGCCAGCCGAGGAGGCGGGCGAGGCGCATCTCGGAGGCGCGGCAGTTGGTGCGGGCGTGGGCGCCGTGGGCGAAGGCCTCCTCGTGCAGGTCGAACTGGATGCGCTGGCGTCCGATGGCGTTGGGGAAGTCGATGGCGACATCGAGATGCAGCAGGCGGTCGCCGTCCAAGGCGGGTTCGAATGCGAGGACGGCTCCAGTGGCGGGATTGCACCAGGCGACTGGCTCGCGCACGGTGTAGAAGCGCAGGGGGGCCGACGGCTGCGGCGCGCGGCCCGCGGCCTGCAGCGCCTCGACGATGGGCATGGAGCCGACGTCGAAGAGCGGGGGGTCCTCGGAATCCAGGGAAACGCGCACATTGTCGAGGCCGAGGCCGAGGCGGTGGCAGATGACGTGTTCGCTCATGCGCACGCGGTTGGCGTCGCCGCCCGCGCGCAGGACGATGGCGCGCGAGGCGGACTGGACATTCGCGAGGGCGGCGGCGACGGGGAGCTGCAAAGGCAGATCCGTGCGGTCGAAGACCCAGCCCGTGCCTGGCGGCGCGGGCGTGAAGCGCAAGGTGCGCGGGACGCCTTTGGCGTAGGTGCCAGGGCCAGTCGCCTCGCAGGGCCGTGCGAGGGTCGTCTCGCACGTCGGCGGCGCATAGCCTGACGGCGCGGGGAACGCCTCGTCGACGGGAAGCGCATCCAGCGCGGCGAGACCCGCGCGAAGCGCTTCGGGCGTTCCTTCAAGGAGTTGGTAGTCGGGGAAAGTCAAAGGTAGGAGTTTCCCAGGAAGGAGAAATGAATGGGGGCGGCCGTTTTTCGGAAGCGGGGTCTGGTTTGCTCTGGCGGAGGTGACACGGCGGGGGCACTAATACTCCTGACTTTACTGGGACATCTGGGACATCTGGGACATCTGGGACATCTGGGACATCTGGGACATCTGGGACATCTGGGACATCTGGGACATCTGGGACATCTGGGACATCTGGGACATCTGGGACAAAGTTAGGGGTATTAGCGGGGGCGCCGTGGCTACGGCCGTATCAGTCGATGGTCACTTCGGCGCCGCCGTTGGCGGCGGAGCGGTAGAGTCCGTCGAGCATTTTCTGGACGGCGAGGCCTTCTTCGCCAGGGACGCAGAGGGGGGTGCCGAAGCGGATTGCGTTGGCGAAGTTGCGGAGTTTGTCGACGACGTCGGCGGGGCCGATGCGCACGGGGAGGAATCCCGGGGCGGCGTTGACCATGGTGCCCGCCATGTCGGTGGCGAGGACATTGTCGCGGGTGTTGAAGCCGCCCTTGGTGCCCATGAGTTCCCAGTAGGCGGAATCCTCGGCGCAGTGGGAGGCGAAGGCGGATTCGATCTGCATGAGGGCGCCGTTCTCGAAGCGGATCTGCCCGACGGCGAGATCCTCGACGGTGTAGGTCTTGTAGTCCCAGCCTGGCCAGCGGCAGAGGACATCCGAGGGCTTGTCTCCAAGGAAGGTCCAGGTTCTTCCAGCGGCGGCGACGGGGCGCGGTTCGCCCATCGCGTAGTGGGCGGCCTCGATCTGGTGGACGCCGATGTCGATGAGAGGGCCGCCGCCCTGGAGTTCCTTGCGCCCGAAGACGCCCCAGTTGGGGATGCCGCGGCGGCGCATCGCGTGGATCTTGACGTAGAGGATGTCGCCGATGAGGCCGTTTTCGACGGCGCGGCGGCACATCTGGACGCCAGGGGAGTAGCGGATCTGGAAGCCGACGGCGAGCAGGCGCTGCGCCTTTTTGGCGGCGGCGCACATCCTCTCGCATTCGGCGGGATCCATCGCCATGGGCTTCTCGGTCATCACGTGGCAGCCCGCCTTGAGCGCGGCGATGGAGGCGGGCGCGTGGACGCCGTTCGGGGTGCAGACGTCGGCGACGTCGAGGCGCTCGCGGCGGAGCATTTCGTCGTAGCTGTGGTAGAACCGCGCGTCGACGCAGCCAGGCTGGCGCTTGAACCAGGCCTCGCGCTCGGGGCGGATGTCGCATCCCGCGACGATCTCGACCTCGGGGAGTTGCTGGAGGGCGGCGATGTGGGTGCCTGAGATGTTGCCCGTGCCGATGATGCCCCATCGGATGCGGGCGGGTCGGGACGGCGCGGCGGGTTTGCAGGCGGTGAGCTTGGGCATGGCGTCTCCTGGCTTAGTCGATGGACACCTCGGCGCCCTTCTTCTCGGCGGAGCGGTAGATGCCGTCGATGATCTTCTGCACGGCCATGCCGGATTCTCCAGGGGCGCGCAGCGGGGTGCCCTTGAGGATGCCGTCGACGAAGTTCTGGAGCTTGAGGACGAAGAGGCTGCCGAAGTTCTGTTCGGGGAGGAATCCCGCCTGGGCGTTGAGCATGGTTCCCGCCAGGTCGGTGGAGATGGTGCGGGTGTTCCAGTTGTAGCCGCCCTTGGTGCCCATGAGTTCCCAGAAGTAGGTGTCGTGTTCGAGGTGGGCGCAGAAGGAGGCCTCGATCTGCATGAGCGCGCCGTTCGCGAAGCGGACCTGACCGACGGCGAGGTCCTCGACGGTGTAGGTCTTGTAGTCCCAGCCTGGCCAGCAGGAGACGACCTTGCTGGGCTTGTTGCCGAGGAAGGTCCAGCAGTTGCCAGTGGCGGCGACGGGCTTGGGTTCGCCCATCGCGTAGAAGGAGGATTCGATCTGGTGGACGCCGATGTCGATCATCGGGCCGCCGCCCTGGAGTTCCTTGCGTCCGAAGACGCCCCAGTTGGGGACGCCGCGGCGGCGCATCGCGTGGACCTTGACGTAGAGGATGTCGCCGATGAGGCCGTCACGAATGGCGCGCACGCACATTTCGGTGGCGGCGTGGAAGCGGTACTGGAAGCCGACGCCGAGCAGGCGCTTGGCCTTCTTGGCGGCGGCGCACATCTTCGCGCATTCGGCGGGGTTCATCGCCATGGGCTTCTCGGTGTACGCGTGGCAGCCCGCCTTGAGGGCGGCGACGACGACCTCGCAGTGCAGGCCGTTCGGGGTGCAGACGTCGACCACGTCGATCTTCTCCTTCCTGAGCATCTCGCGGTAGTCGGCATAGACCTTGGCGTTCTGGCAGCCAGGCTGCTGGAGGAACCAGGCGCGGCGATCGGCGAGGATGTCGCATCCCGCGACGATCTCGACCTCGGGGATCTGCTGCAGGGCGAGGATGTGGGTTCCCGAGATGCCGCCCGTGCCGACGAATGCCCAGCGCAGGCGCCGCGTGACTTTCTTGACTTTTTTGGAGGCGAGGGATTCAGTGCCGATGGATTTGTCTGCCATGATGTGCTCCTATGGTTGAGGGGATGTGGGGAAACAATCACGCGCATAATATAAGGCCGCCGCTTCGGGCGCGGGGCGCATTCCCGCGAAGATTTGCGCGCGGGGCTGGAAAAAAGTGGGCTTTGGGCGTATTATAGTACGACGACGGCTACAAGATTTTCTTTTCAGGCATAAAATAGGAGAACAACCATGTTGAAACGTGTCTGTTGGATGCTGGCGGTGCTGCTGGCGGTGTCGGCCTTCGCATACGAGTACAATGGCCTGGTCATAGATGGCGAGACGGACTACATCACTGGCTACATTGGCAAAGAGAAGCGCCTGATCGTGCCGTTGATGCTGGGGGTGAAGGGGATTGCGGATTCGGCCTTCGCGGGGCTGCCGATCACCGAGATCTATTTGCCGGAAGGCATCGAGCATATTGAAGAGGATGCGTTTAATGGGTGCAAGTCGTTGAAGCATGTCGAATTGCCTGCTTCGCTCAAATCGCTGGGCGCGAGGGCATTCTACGATTGCAAGTCGCTCAGGGAGGTGGTCTTCGAGGCGGGGGGCGAGGCGTTGCTGTCCATCCGAAACGCCTGTTTCGCGGGGTGCAAGGCGCTGACGACGATCGATCTGCCGGATCGGACATTCCGCATTGAGACCTTCGCCTTCAACGGGTGTTCGAAATTGACCTCCTTTGCCATGCCGAAGTTCCTGGGGGTGTTGGGCGAATCCGTATTCTCCGGCAGCGGCATCAAGGAGTTCGCGATGCACCGAGGCGCGGACAACGGGCGTTTCGTGGTCATCGACGGCTGCCTGTATGAACTCGACGACAGCCATAAGAATCCGTGGAGTCTGGTGTCGGTGCCGCCGATGTACGCGGGGGTGTTGATGCCGCCTGAGACGGTCACCGATTTTGTCCCCGAAGCCCTCTATGACAGCAAGAAGGTGACGCAGGTGATTGTGCCCTCCCAGGTCGAGACGCTGAACTACACGGTCTTCTATGGGATGAGCGGGCTGAAGAGCGTGGTTTTCCAGGGGCCGCCGCCGTCGGTGAAGGATTGGAACGACGAAGATGCGGACTTCCAGGGGATTTCGAAGTCGTGCGTGGTGACGGGCTATTTGGAAAACGGCTGGGCTGCGGCGCCAGGCGGGAACAAGGCCACATGGCATGGGTTCAAGTACAGTCCAGAGAGCCTGTCGTCGAAGTTCCAGTTCAGCCTGGCGGGCGGCGGCGACGAATGGTGCATCGACGGCCTTCAGCCAGGGTGCAAGGCCGCGACGATGGTGTTTCCCTCGTATTACGGCGATTATCCCGTCACGTTCATCGAATATGAAGCGTTCAAGGGGAACAAGACGTTGAAGAGCGTGTTCATTCCTGGTTCCATCGCGTCCATCTACGAATGCGCGTTCCAGGATTGCACGGCGCTCACGAGCGTGACGCTCGGCTTTGGCGTCAACTGGCTTGGCGACGAGGCCTTCGAGTACTGCACGAAGTTGGCGACGGTGAAGATGCAGGGCACGGCGGAATGGGTGTACGGGACGCCCGCATTGGAGGATGCGATGAATCCATTGACCGCGATTCGCAACAACTGCTTCGAGGGGTGTACGTCCCTGAAGTCGGTCGTGTTGCCGCCAGGGATTCAATTCATCGAGGGTGCGGCTTTCAGGGACTGCGCGAAACTGGCTTCCATCAATTTGCCTGAGTCGGTGCGTGCCTTGGAAGATCATGCCTTCATGAACTGCAAGTCGCTCAAGAGCCTCATGCTGCCGCGGTGCCTGCAGGAGATTGAGACGGAGGTCTTCCGTGGCTGCACGGGGATCAAGGAGATGGATGTGGAGGATGGCAATGAGATTTTTACCGTGACGGTGCCAGGGGAACTGGTGGAGCTACTTTACGACGAGGGCCACCGTCTGCACTGGCTGCTGCCTGGGTTCACGGGCGAGAAGGGGATTTCGGATGTGAAGGGCCTCTATGTGGTTCCGTATGGATGTGAGGAAATCATGCGGGGGGCCTTCCGTGAATCCAAGTTGACGACGGTGCGGCTGCCTGCCACGCTGAACGATTTGAATCCAGGGGCGTTTGCGGGGTGCATGACGCTGAAGACGGTGGAAATGACTGGCGGGGCGAATGACTACTACCGTGTCGACGACAGCCATGTGTATTGGCTGAATGACTATCGCGGCCTGGAACTGGTGGCGGTGCCGCCCGCCTATCCTGGCAAGACGCTGGAACTGCTGCCCGAATGCGCGGTGATCGGCCCCCGTGCGCTGCAGGACTGCAAGAACCTGGTGACGGCGAATGTCCCCGAGCGCATTGATGAAATCGGGAACGGCGCCTTCCAGGGCTGCGTGAAACTCGCGACGCTGACGCTGCCGAACAACGTGCTCGACCTGCCTGAAGACTTGTGCCGAGGGTGCACGTCGCTGGTGAATGTGACCTTGGGCAACAGC
>JAEEXV010000392.1 GCA_016287975.1 Lentisphaeria bacterium
ACCCCTGGCCACGGTCCTTCCGCCCTTGCAGGGCTCTGGGAAACAGGAACCCGCCCCCAGGGGTTCCGGGCGCTGCGCGCCCTCCACCCCTGGCTATGGTCCAACGCCCCCTCCAGGGGCTTTCCCAGGCAGGAATGCAGCGCATCTTTTCGGGGATCGCGCCCCGCCTGCACGCTTCTGGCGTGTCGGCATTATGAGGGGCTGTTACCGTCGGCAATTTCCTCGGTTGACGCCCGAAAATAGCTGCCACGGCGGGACGCCGTGGCTACGTCCGCTTCGTCAAGCGTGGTTGCGAGTGTGTTCTAAAATAAGCCCAAAAAAACGCAAAAGGCATCCATTTGGATTTGAAATGGGTAGGATTGTACTTATATTTAACATTGAACACCCTGTTGTTTATTTAGAACACACATGCCTGCGATCAAACATCCTGGGATTACGTTGGAGCTGGAGCGGTTGATCCGTGCAGGGCGCTACGGGCGTTATCTGCCGCCCGTGCGTCGTCTGGCGCAGGAGTTCCAGGTATCCCTGCAGACAATGGTGACCGCGCTGCGGCCCTTGCACGAGCGGGGGTTGATTTTGCCAGGCCCTGGGGGGACGCGGGTTCTGGTGTCTTCGCGTCCAGAGGCCCTGAATGTCGTGACGGCGTTTATGCTTTCGGAGCGTGATGGGCGAGTGCTGACGGAGCCGACGAGGGATCCGCTGCTGCTGACGTTGCAGGAGGAGGCATCGAAGGACGGGGTGTCGCTGGTGACGATGGTGGCGGATCGCGCGGCGATTTTCCAGCGGGCGCGCTTTTGGGAAGGGCGTGGCACGGATGGGTACATTTTCTTGTATAGTTCCTTTTATCCGACGATTCGGCGTCATCTCTCGGTGAGCGGAGTGCCGTATGTCGTTGGCAACTGGCTCCCGGAGGATATCCGGGTGCCGTGGGCGGACTTTGACTGGAGCGCGCAATTGAATCAGATTGCGGGGCAACTGTCCTCCCATGGGCTGAAGCGCCTCCTTTACGTGCCCATTGTCAAGTGGGACCTCGGTGTTCCGTTCCACCTGGATTTGTGGAGCAAGATCTGCGGACGCTTCGGGCTGGTGAACTACGCCACGCCGGAGGGAATGAAGATGACCCCGGCGCAGGCGTTTCGCTCCTGGTGCCGGGAGGGGCTTCCGCCCCCCGACGCGTTCATCGTGCACAAGGGCGTCGACGCGGAGTTCCTGGCGATGCTGGACGAGGCTGGGTGCCCCTCCCGCGTTGTCAGCCACGCCCCTGGCTTCTGCGGGCATCCGCGCATCCTTTGCATCGGCGCCAACGACTATCCTCGGCTGGGGCGGGAGTTATGGAAGCTGATGCGCCTTGCCAGCCAGAATCCCGAGTCGCCCCCCGCCCCCCGCCTGATTGTGGGCGGCGGTTCCCTTGACGAAGGCGAGTTCTCGAAAGAGTCCGCCGCACCCCCTTCTTTTCTTTCCAATCCACCCTCAACCATAGGAGCAAGTCCATCATGAATCACTGTGTCCGTAGTTCCTTCAAGTCTCTGTTCACGCTCATTGAACTTCTGGTAGTCATCGCGATCATCGCGATCCTGGCGTCGATGCTGCTGCCTGCGCTGGGCAAGGCGCGCGAAAAGGCGAAGGCGATTTCGTGCATCAACCAGCAGAAGCAGCTGGGGATGGGGTTCATGTTCTATGTGGGCGACTACAACGACATGTTCGTCCCCTATCAATGGAACTACGGGGTGAGTAGCAGCACGCTCTACAATACCGCGCCATACAAGAACTACGGCAATCCGAACTGGGTGTCGATTCTGGCGGTGTGCGGCTACATGGGCAAGATGCAGCTTTCCGACAACGCCATCAACGGGCGCATCGCGAAGTCGGTCTTCAAGTGTCCGTGCATGCCTGGCGCTCCTGGCAACCAGAGTTGGAATGGCGGGGTGTATCGGGGCATCAACTATCCCGACTACGGCTACAACTACCTGCATATCGGCAGCGGCCTCCACGAGGCCTCCGCGGATTACACTCCCGCCACGGTCGGAACGATCAAGAAGGCCTCCGACACCATCTGCTGCGCGGACGTCTATGTCTCCTCGCTGTCAGTGCGGGGCGCGGGCTACTATGACATGCTCGGGTACTTCACGACTGGCAATACCTACGGCGTCCTCCATGCGCGGCATGCTGGCGCGGTGAATGTCTTGTGGTGCGACGGGCACGTGTCTGGCGAAAAGACGCATGTGGGCGGCGTCGAGACGAGCTACACGACCTCCTACAACCCCTATCGGGACACCATCTTCCGCAAGGGCGAGAAGACCTACAACGGCGATTCCGACAACAAGTGGGACCGCTGAGGAGGGACAGCGGGCCAGGAATGGCCTGGCACGGAACACCCTGGCGTGGACTGGACGCGCCAGGGAGCTTGGTTATTTTGGGGTGTCGTCTGGCTTTCGGAAGGCGTTGCGGCGCAGATATCGTGCGAACAGGACGACGAGCCAGACGGCGAGGATGGTGCCGACGAAGGCGACCAGGAGCATGAGGAGGAGTTGCCAGGCCGCGTCGAGGGTGGCTGGGGGCTCCTGTTTCAGGGGGGCGCTGTCGGAGGAGATGACGGCTTGCAGGAGGCTCATGGGGCGAGTCGGACTTCGTGGAGGGTGTGGAAGGCGAGGCCAGGCACGTCGCATTGGACGGTGGCGGCGTCGGGGAGGCCGATCTGCCGCAGCATTCCTTCGGGGGCTTCGCCGACGCGGGTGACGAGGTAGATTCGGAAGCCGCCGTGTGCGAGGAGCATGGCGAACGGCGGGGATTTCTCGGGGGTCAGATGCGCGGCGTCGAGGATGCGGTTGGCGTGGAGGGTGGGCGGGCGGTACAGGTTCCAGTAGAATGCGAGGGATGGAGCGAGATATGGCTCGGCGACGAGGAGGAAGCGGTCGTCGAGGGGGCGCGGGAGTGCTTCGAAGATGAGGGTGGCGTCGTTGTTGCCGCGGTAGTATTGCTGCAGGAGGTTCTGCGGCAGGGGCGTGGCGGGATTGCGGAGCTGGCGTTGCGTCAGCAGGGTGGTGGCGGCGAGGATGGCGGCGGCGGGGAGGGCGATGAGGAGGAGGGCGCGCACGGGAGTGAGGCGCCCGATCCAGGGCAGTTGCCGAGCGAGGAGCGCGGTGTTCAGGGTGAGCGCGGGGAGCAAGGCGAGGAAGACGCGCGGGAAGGGGGCTCGCCCCGTCGCGGAGGGCAGCAGCAGGATGGCGACGACGGCGAGGAGGCAGCCGCCGAGTTGCCAGAGGGCGTGGCGGCGCATGGCGGCGGCGTCCGCGTCGG
>JAEEXV010000393.1 GCA_016287975.1 Lentisphaeria bacterium
AGGGCCGCGAAGTCGCCGGAGTTTCCGGAGTGTCCGGATTCCCAGGAGCGGTGGCGGGGTTGCTCGGCGGTCCGCCACGGCGGGACGCGGTGGCTACGGCCGCGAAAGCGCCGGATTTTCCGGATTTTCCGGAGTTTCCGGATCTTCCGGAGTTTCCGGAGTTTCCGGAGTTCCCGGAGTTTCCGGAGTTTCCGGAGTTCCCGGAGTTTCCGGAGTTCCCGGAGTTTCCGGAGTTTCCGGAGTTCCCGGATCTTCCGGAGTTTCCGGAGTTTCCGGAGTTTCCGGAGTTTCCGGAAGCGGGTGCTGGTTTGCTCGGCGATCCGCCACGGCGGGACGCCGTGGCTACGGCCGCGAAGGCGCCGGATCTTCCGGATCTTCCGGGAAAGGCGTTAGGAGAGGATGGGCGGGATGATCAGTTCGTCGTCATCGTCGTCGTCATGGCAGCAGCCATCGTGGTGGTGGTGATGGCCGCCGTCGAGGTCGATGTTGGGGGAAACCTTGACCATGCAGAAGAACTCGGCGTCACGCAGGAGCGGCGTGCCGTCGGAGGGCTGGATGGTCGGCAGCGCCGTCGCGGGGACGGTGAAGACGGAGCCCGCCCCCTGCATCACCTGCAGATGCCCGCCGACCCAGCTGGCGCGGCCGCGCAGGCAACGGCACTGCACGCGCCCTGCGGCCGCGTCGAGCACCTTGACGAAGACGACGCAGAAGCGGCGTCCTTCCAGATAGTCGAGGTTGTACATGGGTGCGAAAAATGCAAAGGGCCGGCCTGGCGCATGGTGGATGCGCAAGCCGGCCCGCGGGGGTTCAGATCACGTCAGGTGGTTAGCAGCCCAGGCGCGCCTTGAGGTCCTCGAACTGCTTGCGGACTTCGGCGGGCAGGTGCGTGCCGAACTTGTCGAGCCAGGCGGCGAACTGGGGCATTGTGGCCTTCCAGCCCTCGGTGTCGACGGAGAGCAGGGTCTTCTTGTCCTCGGCGGGGAGGTCGAGGCCGGTGAGGTCCAGGGATTCCTCGGTCGGCAGGTAGCCGATCGCGGTCTTCTGGGCGTCGGCCTTGCCGTCGCAGCGCTGGAAGATCCACTTGAGGACGCGGCTGTTGTCGCCGTAGCCAGGCCACAGGAAGTGGCCGTCCTCGCCGCGGCGGAACCAGTTCACGTAGTAGATCTTCGGGAGCTTGGCGCCAGGGTGCTTGCCGATGTCCAGCCAGTGCTGGAAGTAGTCGCCCATGTTGTAGCCGCAGAAGGGCAGCATCGCCATCGGGTCGAAGCGGAGCTGGCCCGCGCCGCCCAGGGTGGCGGCGGTCATCTCGGAGCTCATCGTCGCGCCCATGAAGACGCCGTGTTCCCAGCTGAAGGACTCGTTGACCAGCGGGACGACGGTCTTGCGGCGGCCGCCGAAGAGGATCGCGGAGATCGGAACGCCCTCGGGATCTTCCCATTCGGGGGCGATGACGGGGCACTGCCGCGCGGGGGTCGTGAAGCGGGAGTTCTTATGGGCGCCAGGGGTGGTGGCGGTGGCCTTGTTCCAGGGGCGGCGCAGCCAGTCGACGACCTCGCCGGGATCCTTGACGTCGCTGTCTTCCCACCACACGCCGTAGTCGGCGGTCAGGGCGACGTTGGTGAAGATGGTGTTGCCCTTGTTGATGGTCTCCATCGCGTTGGGGTTCGACTTCATCGAGGTGCCTGGGGCGACGCCGAAGAAGCCCGCCTCGGGGTTGATGGCGTGGAGCATGCCGTCCTTCTCGTTGAAGCGCATCCAGGCGATGTCGTCGCCGACGGTCTCGACCTTCCAGCCAGGCAGGGTCGGGCGGAGCATGGCCAGGTTGGTCTTGCCGCAGGCCGACGGGAACGCGCCGGTGACATACTTGACCTCGCCCTCGGGGGAGGTCAGCTTGAGGATCAGCATGTGCTCGGCCATCCAGCCCTCGTCCCGCGCCAGGACGGTGGCGATGCGCAGCGCGAAGCACTTCTTGCCGAGCAGGGCGTTGCCGCCGTAGCCAGAACCGAAGGAGATGATCTCGCGGGTCTCGGGGAACTGGGTGATGTATTTCTTCTCGACGGGCGCGCAGGGCCACGGCACGTCGGCCTGCCCTTCCGCCAGCGGAGCGCCGTTGGAGTGGACGGACTGGACGAACTCATGGCCGGCGTCGATGCGGTCCAGGATGGTCTTGGAGACGCGGGTCATGATCTCCATGTTCGCGACGACGTACGGGGAATCGGTGATCTCGATGCCGTACTTGGCGATCGGGGATTCGGGGTTGCCCATGGAGTAGGGGATGACGTACATGGTGCGGCCGGCCATGCAGCCGTCGAAGATCTGGTTGAACTCGGCCTTCATCTCCTTGGGGTCCTTCCAGTGGTTGGTCGGGCCTGCGTCCTCCTCCTTCTCGGAGCAGATGAAGGTGCGCTCCTCGACGCGCGCCACGTCGCTCTTGTCGGAGCGGGCGAGGTAGGAGTTCGCGGGGGACTTGAGCTTGATGAAGGTGCCGGTCTTGACCATCAGGTCGCAGAGGCGGTCGTATTCCGCCTGGCTGCCGTCGCAGATTTCAACGTTGGCGGGCTTGCACAGATCAATCCAGCCCTGGAGCCAGCTCTTCAGCTTGGCGTTCTTCAGTTCGTTAACGGTTGTCATGCTTGTGAACTCCTTGCAGGGGACATCGACTGCCGGGACCATTCCCAGGCAGTCCTGAAACACGAGGCCTTAATATAATGCCCCAACGCCGCACGGACGGCCCGGCACCTAAAAATGGCGGGGGGAGAGAGGCCCCCCCCGCCTAGACGATGCAGGCGCGCCCAGCAGTCATTTGGATTGGCGCAGATTCGACAGGGTAAGGTTGCGGGTGTTTTCCAACCCCGATTCATACGAAATCGGCGGATTGTTCGGATTGTGGTTGATCACATTGGAGATGATGGAATCACAGAGGCTTCCTGCAATGCGGATGCAGCGGTGCGAATGGGTGCTTGCATGGATATTGTTCAAAATGATTCCATACGTGTCCCCGAGCGGCGTGATGCCGCCAAAGCGCGGGAGCTTGTCGCCGACTTTCACCGTGACGCTTGCGAGCCCCCCGGGCGCCGCGTCGTCGATGATACCATCGACAATGATATCATGGATTTTCGGGCCGCCGGTGTTGAGGAAGCGGACGATGTTGCAGGCCTTCCGTCCGACGGCGTGCCCGACGACATTCCGGATCAGAATGTGCGAGATGTCGTCGTCGCCCGTCGGGCGGGTGCCGGTGACCATCGTGGAGTTATCATTGCCAGGGGGAGTTTTACCCTTGCCTGCTATGGCGGTCAGGGCAATCAAATCATCGCCCGTATAGCCCGTGATGTTTTCAATGACGAAGTTATGGCAGCCCTGCCGCAAATCGATGCCGTCCTGGTTCATGAGGCATTCCTTTTTGCCGTCGATTATTTTGAAAGCCGTCGACTCGAAGCGCAAGTCTCGCAACAGGCCGTCCCTGCAATGTTCATGTGAAATCGACCAGCAATGCGGATCGCGGATGGTCAGGTTGCAAATGGAAAAACGCTCCACGTAGGCAAGCAGGATGCCGATGTTCCGCCAGTCGCCCTTGTGGCGCTCGCCCTCCTTGTCAAAGTCCGTGCCGTAGGAGCGCCAGTTCGCCGGGTTGTCCTCGATGTCGTCGTAATAGCGCGACGGAATGCCAAGCGGCTTGACCGAATCGCCCGACGACCGCGGATGATCCGCGCCTACCAGCAAGGCATTGCCTTTGCCGAGGATATGGATGTCATGGACTTTCCGTATGTCCGTAATGCCAATACCGCAGTTTGCGCTGCGGATGAAATTGTCGCGGCACTTGTCGGAAAGTTTCAGCGTGCAGTCATCGATGACCAGCGTCATGTTGGAATCCAGAAGGATCGCACGGTCGAGCAGCCAGTAGTCGCGGCCATCCGCGTCTTCGCGCCGGGAAATGACGATTGTGCCGCCGCCTTTCGCCTTGACCGCCGCAACCGCCTGATCAATGCGTTCCGAGTCCGTTCCGTTGAAATGGTTTGGGTTGAAATCTGTTGCCATTCTCGCGCTTCCTTGCCAATGCGTGCACGACCACGTCAGGGTCAATGCCAAAACCAGGATCCATGCACCTAAAATCTTGCCGAGTCTATCCATGTCGCAGAACCGTTCCTTGCTATGCCGCCAAATCCCCCTGGAGTCCATGCCATGGAAACAATGTAACCGGGAAAACGACAATTTCAAGCCAGCCTTCGCATTTTCCCGATTTTGCCACACCATTTCAATGACTTGCGTGAGTTTCCTGCACTTGCCGGACGGCGCGTTGAATGGGTGTTATGCTATGCCCGAACACCATGGACACGCCCGCCCCTCAAAATGAAATCGTGGTCTATCAGCCGGACGGCGACCTCCGCCTCGAAGTCCGCCTGGAAGCCGAGACGGTATGGCTTTCACAAAGTCAAATGGGCACATTGTTCGGTTGTTCAACCCGGAATGTAGGCATGCATGTGGAGAATTGACAGAAGAGGCAACTAGGAAGGATTTCTTCCTACTTCAATGTGAAGGAACCCGGCAAGTGCGCCGCCGGATCACTTGCAATCCGGCATTTCCCCATTGCCCATTGCACGTCCCCAGACACCATGGACACGCCCGCCCCCCAAAGTGAAATCGTGGTCTATCAGCCGGATGGCGACCTCCGCCTTGAAGTTCGCCTGGAAGCCGAGACGGTATGGCTAAATCAGCCGCAGTTATGCCAGTTGTTTGGCGTAGTCAAATCCAATGTTTCCTACCATTTGAGGAACATTTTCCAGGAAGGAGAACTCGTCTCTGAGGCAACTGTTCAAAGAATTCGAACAGTTCGATTGGAGGGAAACCGCAATGTCGAGCGCCTACAGGAGTATTATAATCTTGACGTCATCATCTCATTGGGCTATAGGATCAATTCCAGAAAAGGCATTCTCTTCCGCCAATGGGCGACCAGAGTGCTGCGTGACTATCTCCTGCGCGGGTACGCCGTGAACCAGCGGCTGGAGCAATTGGAGGACAAGGTGGATCGCCGCCTGGCCGGGCATGACGCCGCAATCGGGGAACTCCGGGAGCGAGTCGGCTTCTTTGTGCAGACCGCGCTTCCCCCGGTGCGCGGCGTCTTCTACGACGGGCAGATCTTCGACGCGCACGCCTTCGCCGCACGCCTCATCGCCTCCGCTACGAAGTCCATTCTCCTCATCGACAGTTGGGGCGATGTCGCGACGCTGGAATTCCTCGCGAAGAAGGCTCCGGGCGTCGGCGTGGAAGTCGTCGCCTCCCCGCGCGGGAACCGCCTCGCCGCCGCCGACATCGCCGCCTTCAACGTCCAGTACGGCGGGCTTTCCGTGCACACCAGCACCCGCTTCCACGACCGCTTCCTAATCCTAGACAATACCGCGATCTACCTCTTCGGCGCTTCGCTCAAGGATCTAGGGCGCACATGCTTCGCCTTCACTCAACTTGATCCCGCCGAAATCCCCGCCCTGAAAGCCAGGACAGGACGGCACGTTTCCCCTCCGAGTGCAGAAAGATGAGCGGTTCTTTTGCCAAATGTTTACAAGAGCATTGCCAAAATACCACGAAAACATAGCGAATCATGGTTGGTTACATCACCAAACATAAGCGAATGGCGGCACGTTCGTCATGATTCGTCATGAACTGCATATTTCCCCATGCTAAAATATGCAGAAGGCCTCTTGTATCTGCATAATTTGGGATAACATTATATGCAGAACGCGCATGGGGTCAAAACGTAGGATCACTCCTCCTCAAATCTTGATGCCGACTTTCGCGGCGGCCTTTGCCCAGGCGTTGGCGATAAGTTGGTGTCCTGGAGGCAGTGGATGCACGCCATCCCGGAGCCAGTACTCCATCGGTGCGCGCTTGGTCGCCTGGTTGAAGAGTTCCTGCAATGGCACAAAGGCCGTGCCATATTTCCTCGCCATCTTGCGGACGACTTTCGCCTTTTCCGCCACGTCCTCGACCCAGTCCTTTCCGGTGACGGCGCCAAATTCCAGCACGAATGGCTCCATCAGAATGAACTTCACCTTTGGCAGCGCCTGCAGCGACCAGTCCAATAGCATCTTATAGAATTGCTCGAAGCGTGGAGTATCGACGCCGTTCTGGCGGACTTTCTCATGCCAAACGTCGTTTACGCCGATGAGGATGCTGATATAGTCGGGTTTCAGGTTGAGCGCATCGATTTTCCAGCGGGCATAGAGGTCGACGATCCGGTGCCCGCCGATGCCCCGGTTGTAGATGGTCCAGCCATCCTCGGGATGTTCGCCAAGCAGTTTGCTTCCGATGAGGTTTGGATAGCCAGGGCCGAAGCCGCTGTTGGGGCCTTGATCGTTGCTGGCGGTGCGGCCGCAATCCGTAATCGAATCGCCCATGAAAACAAGCGTCTTGCTCATTGAAAATCTCCTTTTGGAATGATGGCGGAAAACGACAAAGCGCAGTCAGGCGTTCATACTTTACATCAGCGGCATGCCTTTGCCATTTGTCTGGGACATTATTTAAAAACGTAGGCCTTGACGTCGAATGGCTTCAGGGTGTCTGAAATGCCCCCATTGCGAATGGGAACGCTCTTGCCCGCAATGCGTTCCATCGCAGTCTCCGGCAGATTGTCCAGACGGATTTGAAATGTGACATCGACCGTATCGTATGTATTGTTGACTGCCAGAAGCAGATATTCCCCCTTGCCGTTTTTACGGAGGCAATGCGCAACGTCTGGCACAGGCGTCTTGATGGCAACCAAAGAGTCGTCTTCCATGCCTTCGACCATTCGGACGCGTTCGGGGAAAATCTGAAGGTATGAATGCGTGCTTTCATCTCTAGTGCTGCTGACTTTCTCATCATGCCATTCGCCCAGAAAGAACGGGCTCAAGGATGAAATCTCCTTCATGACTGGATAGATGACATTCTTCCTGTAATCGGCGCTGCAGCGGTTCAGCCGCCATCCGCAAATGCCCATGACGCCTTGTGTGATCGGCGCGAAACAGACGTAGCGTTCTTCCTCCTTCGTCAGAATGCGGCTGTCCCAACTGAACACGTCATACATGGGTGGCATGTAGATGGCGCTGCGCCCGCCTCCTGCCTCGCGGGCCGCGCTCACCGCACACCGCGCATCATGGACGACACGGAACAGAGGCCCCTTGAACGGCTTGCAATCGCGCCCGCCGGTCGGATACTCGTTGGCGATGACGACGTCATACAAGGCCCTCGCCTCTCGGTATGTGCCATACCATGCCAGAATGGGCATAAGTAGCGCATTGGGATGGTGTTTCCGCACCAAATCGAAGAAGGGGCCCAGTTGTTTCTGGATTTCCTTGACCAGGCCGCCTTCCTTGGAGCGCTGCCATTCCGCGGAGAAATTGGCGTTGTACCATCTCCAATAGAAGTTTTCGGGTTCGTCGACGGTATAGCCAATGACATTAGGATTCCGCGCAAGCACTTTCAGTTCTTCAACAAGCGTGTCGTAGCGTCGTTGCAGTTCAGCGCCGCTGGTGGGCGTATGGAATTTTGCTCCGGGCTTGAGCTCCATCAGCATCAGGCCCGAAATGCCGACCATCAGCGCCAAGTCCCGCGCGCGCGGATTCTTCGCCAGCAGCTCCGCCCGTCGCTGCATCAGAGGCTGATGCCATCGATACTGCGGATGCTCCTTCAGCGCCAAATCCCCGAGGATGCCGAAATTGCCGCCGGCCTCCAGAAAACCCTGGTCGATCTCCACATTCCCCGTAAGATTGTTCCAGCAGTCATAGCATCCCACCGGAAAAAAGGGCTTGCCATGGAACATGACGGGCGGCAGCGGAGTGGCCTTTTTGGCGGGAGCCGCCTCCGCGAACAGTGGCAACAACGCAAAAAGACATACGAGAACCGCGTTATTTTTCGGCATGGCCAATCCTATTATGATGAGATTCCAGTCCTATGAGGCGAATCACGCAATGACTCGCCTGCAAGCTCATTTGTCGCCCCAGAAAGTCAAGCTGAACCGCCAGTTGCTCGCCCCGGCGATGACCTGGTTTGTATTCTTGGTGTTTACCCAGCCGCCCAGATGCGCCACATTGCATCCTCCGCTGTGGTTGAAGGGCTGGTTGAAGGCGGTATACGTCGAAAACGGGCTGTCGATCAGAATCGCCATGGATGGATCGCAGGTGTCCTTGTAGTTTTCGTACTCAGCGCCACTGGTGGGGAGGAAATTGCCGTTGACAATGTTGCCGTTTATGCGGACGACGGCATAATACGAGATGATGCCAGTCGCAGGCTTCCAGATCTGGCGGTCGCTGGGGCACTTCAGGATCCCCTTGACGGAGTTGGCCGCCTCGGTCAAATCGGCCGTCCAGTAGCCGTCGAAGCCCGCTGGCGGCTGTACGCCGAAATACCCGAACTGCAAAAGCAGGCCTGGCGCGCGTTTGCTGATGCCGTTTTGAATCGAGCCATTGCCTGCTTTGTCGTATGTGGTATGGGCCAAGTAGCCATTATGATCCGACGCATACATCAGGCTGCAGGTGGTGTATGTCTTCATCTGATTCACGCAACTGATGTTGCGAGCCTTTTCGCGCGCCTTGCTCAAGGCGGGCAAAAGCATGGATGCCAGAATGGCAATGATGGCGATGACGACCAGCAGTTCGATCAGGGTGAAAGTCTTTTTCATTTTGCTTCTCCTTGCCTTTTCTTTTTCCGCCGGCTCCAATTACCCAGGCGGAAAAATGAGTGGATGAGGTGATTTCAAAACCCGTTAGCGCGAAAAAAGCCAGAGCGAACATGGTAGGACTTGTCGCTCCAAACCAGAAGCCTGGCATGTCTGCCCGGCCTTGGACTGGAGCCGCATCCTGAATAGTAACTACTATATCGCGTGGATATGGGCGCGCAATTGACGAAAAGTATTATTCATTGACCGAGCGGATTACGTTGTCCGCCTGGTGTTGCGGCTTATGCCGGTAGGCCTGCAGGTTCCCCATTTGGATGCTACAGTATGCTACCGTTCAAGGCGGACAGGCCGGGACGATGCCGCGCCTGGCTGTTTTCCGCGTTGACGAGTTGTGGGAGTCCCTCCATGTCCATTCCTGAACGTACGCCCTCGCGCCACCTAATCAAGGTCCACCACTTCTACTGTCCGGAGAACCGGACGGCGATTCGTCCATTGACCATACCCGCGGGGAACAATTATATCGAGATTATCACGTCCGGGGTGGTCTATTTTACCAGCAATGGCGTGCGGCGGAAATACACGGCGGGGGCGATGTTCTGGCATATCGGCGGGGAGGAGACGATCCACGAGACGGAGCCGAGGAATCCCTACCGGTGCTATGCCTTTCATCTGGCGGGGTATGAGCCTACGCGGCAAGTCCCGCGCGTAACCAGTTGGCTGCCGCTGGACCAGGTCAAGGCCTTCGGGCAGGAATGCCTGGAGGCGTTCCACAATAGCGCCACCAAGCAAGTCCATCTGGCGGATTATGTCTATGCGACGCTTTTCTATCGCGCCATCGCTCCGCAGGCCTCCGCCATCCTGCATCCCAGAAAACTGACCGACGCCCAGGAATTCATCAATAGCAACATCCAGAAGGACCTGCCTCTGCATGAAATCGCCGCCTATGTCTCGATCAGCAAGCCGTATCTGTTTGCACTATTCCGGGAATATCTGCACTGTAGCCCCCACCAGTATATCCTGAACCAGCGGATCAACCGCGCCAAGGCGCTGCTTTGCGGCGAGCAACTCCCCATCAAAATGATCGCCTCCATGAGCGGCTTCAACCATCTGGAGGTCTTCTACCGGCAGTTCCACAAGGCCACCGGCATCACCCCCGCGGAATACCGCGACAAGTATGTCTGAGGCCGCCACGCGTATTCACCGCACGCCGGCGCAGATGTCGCCGGGGGCGGGGGAGTACTTGGCACAGGCCTTGCGGGCGGCGGGGGAGAGGGGGATCTTCCAGGCGGCGAAGACGGCGCCGATGTCGGCGTTGACCTGGCGGGAGAAGCGGACGGCCCATTGGTCGCGCCTGGCGTCGTCGTCCTGCGGGCGTTCGCGCGGGGGGAGGCGCCGGTATTCGCGGAACATGCGCTCGAAGGGCGTCCAGCCGTAGTGGTCGTGGAGGCGCACGAAGAGTTCGAGGGCGAGGAAGGGCTCGCGCTTCCACTCGTCGAAGGTCTGGCCGTTGCGCTTCCAGCGCGCGATGAGTTCGCGGCCCTTCTGGCGGGTCGTCCGACTTTTGCGTGGGGGGATGCCGCACAGTTTGTCAAGGACATAGAGGGTGAAGAAGTTGACGGTGACCTCGCCGGTGCCGTCAAAGGTCCAGTCTGGGTTCTGGTGGTTGTGCCCCATCTCATGGAAGAAGCCCCAGTCGCCCTCGGCGCGCAAATGCTTGACGTCGACCAGTTGCGGCGCGGTGGAGACCGGCACCATCAGCGGATAGCCGGAGTGCATGTAGCCCGCGCAGAGCTGCACGTCGCAGCAGTAGCGCTCGGGCGCGGGGCGCGCCATGGGCAAGTCCGCGAGGCGGGCGTCGAGGTCCGCGACGCCGTCCCAGAACTTCGCCAGCGCCAGCGGGTCCTTTACCTGCGCGAGCGCGGCCCTGGGCACCGTCAGGATGACCCGTGCGCCCTGGATTTCGCCTTGCGGCGCCTGGCATTCGGCGAGCATCCGCCGCCAGTCGCGCGGCGAATCGCGTCCCGCGACAAACCAGACGGCTGGGCAGGCGTTGCGGATGGCGACCTGGATCCGTCCGCTGCGCCCTGGCGGCACGACGAGATAGACGAGGCCGCCAAACGGGCTGCTGACGGTGGTCTCGGGCTTCTCCAGCGGGACCTCGACGTCCACGCGCGGCATGCGCCACCATTCGCCGAGGCGCAGGAGGTTGCACGAGGTGGTGCCGATGCGCAGCCGCAGCCCCCGCACGCCTGGCGGGATGACGACGGTCACCGGCTCGCCCGCGGCCGCGAAGAGCCCGGTGCTGTGCCAGCGCGGCACGCCGAGGTCGATGGGGAGGATGCGTTCGGCGATGCGGCGGCTTCCGCGTGGCGGGACGCCCGGATAGACCGCCGCCCCGGGATGCGCGCGCCAGGCTTTGAGCGGGCTCTTCTGCCACACTTGCGTGAAGGCCTCGGCGTCGTCGCGCTCCCGCCCGCACTCGCCTGCCTTCCACGGATGCTCCGGAGTGGGGAAGTCGCCGCCTTGGCGCGTCCGCGCTGACAATGCGGCGGCGAGCGCGAGAAGCAGCGGCAGCAGACGGAACATGGCGCGTCGCGGGGTCATGGCTTCTCCTGGGCTGGCTTCGACGACTCCATGGCAAAGGTCGGGAAGACGATTCGGTCTTCCACTAGGCCGAAGACAATGAATGTCATGTCGCTTCTGGCTCCCTCCCTGGAGTTTGGATAAAAGACGTAGATTCGGCTGTGC